>NZ_JBHXRW010000060.1:0-45105 GCF_042716635.1 Streptomyces sp. NPDC058664
TCCCCGTCGAACCGCAGAGGCGGGGTGCCATTCAGTTTCAACTGAAACTGGCTGCCTGACCTGCAAGAACATCCATATCGAGCCCTCGCCATCGGCGGGGGCTCTTGTCATGGGAGGCCGTATGGCCCGAGACAAGGGGCGTCTGGACCTTCGCGCGGACATCCGCGAAGCGCTGACCCCTTACGTCCTGGAGGACCGCATGACCACGGCAATGACGGCCGTGATGATGTCCGTCCTTCCGCACTTCGAGCTGGCGTACAAGCGTGGCCTCGTGGCCGGACACAGCCGAGCCGGCTACAAGATCCCGAACCCCCGCAAGGAGAACTGATGATCCCCGTCTGCCACGCCTGCAAGCAGGTGTACTGCGTGTGCCGGGGGGGCCGATGACCCAGCCCAGCAGCGCCGAGGCCCGCGCCTACGACAACTTGTACGCCGAGCTCACCCGAGGCGTATCCCACGCGCAAGTCCGCCACCACCTGATCGAGGAGTACCGGGCCGCCGTCCTCCGCGAAGCCGCCGCTGAGGCTGAACGCGAGAACGCCCACTGCCCGCCCCTCACGGCCAGCCCCTGTCAGCCCTGCGCCGTCCGCACCGCCGTTGCTGCCAAGCTCCGCCGGATGGTCGAGGAGGCCAGCTCATGACCAGATCCAGCAAACTGTTCGGCCGCCTTCGTGGCGGCCTTTCTCGTATCACCCGCAAACTCCGGCTCGACCTGCGCCGAGAGGACGCCGTGTGGGCGCTGATGGGTTGCCTTATCGGCGCCGCGATCGGCCTTCTCTTCACGGTCGTGACGAACAGATAGGAGGACCGATGGTCCTGTACGACCCCAAGCGCAGTTGGATCCATCAGGGCACCTGCCGGAAGCTGGACGCCGACGACCTCTTCTTCGCCAGCGGCGGCTACCCGAGCCGCCCGGCTCAGAAGGCCGTGCAGGACCTCTGGGCCGAGGCCAAGGAGGTCTGCTCCTACTGCCCCGTGCTGGCGGAGTGCCGTCGGGACACCCTCGGTGAGGAGTACGGCGTCTGGGGCGGGCTCGACCAGCACCAACGCTTCCTGATCCGGAAGCGGCTCTCCTCGGACGAGCGCTGGAAGAAGTGGCCCGAGGAGAAGATCCTCGAATGGGGCGAGCACCTGGCCAAGCTCCGCAGTCGCGGAGTCATGTACTCCGAGATCCAGCGCCAGACCGGGCTCCTGCCCAAAGCGGTTGAAGGGCTCATCGCCGCATGGCGGGAGCACGAACCGGCCCCCGAGCCGGTGGCCGAGGTCATCGAGCTGCCCGCGCCTGTCGAGGCGCCGCGCAAGCGGCAGGCATGGCCCCAGGAGCACGGCAGGCGGCACGCCTGGGTGCGCAATCACGGCGTCATCACGGACGGCTGGTACGCCGGCCAGACCGAGGACGGCAAGTGGATCTGCATGCAGATCTGGTCCGGCCGGGGCAACGTCTTCAAGTGGTTCAAGCCTGTCGACGTCCGCTTCTACATCCCGCAGACCCGGTGGACGGTGGCCTACCCGGGCCGCCCGGACGCCAACGACGTCCAGGAGGACGCCCATGCCGCGTGAAGCGCGAGAGCGCATCGAGAACCTGTGGGACAGGGCGACCCCGGTCGCCCCTCTGCTGGACGCGTACCGCGCGGAGGTGCTGCGCGAGGCGGCCGACGCAGAGACGGAGGCAGAGCGCCAGATGGCGACCGTTGAGCGCGTGCGTCACGTCCTGGAGATGGAGCCCGTTCTCAACCGCACTGCCCTGGAGTACAGAGGGCTGGTTCTGTCCGCCCTTATGGCCTGCGAGGCCGAGTCGTGACCATCCAACACCTCTCCCACTCCTCGAAGGAGACCTTCGAGAGGTGCGCGAAGTCGTGGTTTCTCAAGTACATCGCCAAGGCCCCCCAGCAGCCCGCCGTGTGGTCCGTGGGCGGATCCGCCGTACACGAGGCCACAGAGTTCCACGACCTGCTGTCCTTCTCGGACGACGAGCGGATCTTCGATCTCGCCGGTACCTGGGAAATGTGCTTCGAGGACCAGCTGGCCAAGGCCATCGACAAGGAGCCGAACCAGAACCTCTGGCGCAGGAGCGGCAACGACACCGTCGAGTCCTGGCGAGCCATGGGCCTGAACCACGTGCAGGCGTGGATCGACTGGCGCGAGCGCTCCGGCTGGGAGATCTGGACGACGCCGGACGGTGAGCCGGCGATCGAGCTGGACATCTCCGGGCACCTGCCCGGCTGCCCGGTGGAGATCAAGGCCTACCTGGACCGGATCATGTGGGATCCGCTCTTCAAGAAGCTGTGGATCCTCGACCTGAAGACGGGCAAGAAGGCGCCGGCGTCTGCGGCGCAGTTCGGTGTCTACCGGGCTCTCGTCAAGGTGAAGTTCGGCGTCGACATCTTCGATGGTCTCGCCTTCATGAACAGGGCGGGCACCCCGGGTAAGCCCTGGGATCTCACGGAGTACACGCCAGAGGCGGTCGGCAAGCTCTTCGGCGAGACCTGGAGGCAGATCCAGGCCGGGGAGTTCCCGGCGAACGGGATCGCGAACCGCGGGTGCTATCTGTGTGATGTATCAGCGGCCTGCCACGCGAAGGGAGGCCCGCTGAGTGCCCGCTACGACCCCGATCATCCTCAGTACGTTCCTTACTGAGCGCGACGCCTCGCGCTTCTGGTCCCGGGTGGCCCTCCCTGACGCGGAGGGCCATTTGCTTTGGACCGCACACCGGAATGAGCACGGGTACGGCCAGATCCGTATCGGCCAGCGCGCTTGGTACGCGCATCGTGTGTCGTACGTGATCGCCAACGGCGAGATCCCGGACGGGCTGGTTATCGACCACACCTGCCGCACGCCGGCGTGCGTAGCGCCGCTCCACCTGGAGCTGGTGACGCAGGCAGGGAACCTGCGCCGGGCGCGCAAGACGCACTGCAAGCGCGGTCACGCGCTTGAGGGCGCCAACGCCTACATCCGCCCCGACAACGGCACCCGACAGTGTCGAGCCTGCGCCGCCGCGAGGCGGCAAGAAAGGAAGGTGGCGTGAGCTACCGCCACAGCAGCTACCGCAAGGTCAAGCGGGCCGTACAGGCAGCCCGAGAGCTGCCGCCCAACGGCGACATGACGGGCTACGCCCGTCACCACGGGAACCGCATCAGCCACTGGCTGAACGCTCGCCCGCTGGACAAGCCCCTCGCGTGGGGCAAGCCCAGGGACTGGCGCCTGTGAGCTGCGATTGCGACTTCTGCTGCATCGCCTGCGGCCCTCACGAGCCGCGGTGCATCCGTAACGAGATCAACCGAAACGAGGACGACCAGTGACCGACACCATGCCCGAGCAGACCGAGGACTACGACGCCCCCGAGCGCGACGTGGAGGTGTCCTACCTGGAGTACGGCCCCCTCCCGGAGGCCCGCATCAGCCTCAACTTCACCCCGGGCAAGCCGCCGCAGCTGACGGTGCGGGCGCACACGGCGGCAGAGCTGACCGCGGCGCTGAACGAACTGGAGGACGGCGGCGTGTACGGCGCCATCGGCGTGGCGCACGCCTCCATGGGCGCCCAGGCCAGCATCGGCGCGGGTCTCGGCCCGACCACCCAGATCCCGCAGCCGGCCGGCCCCCCGGCGCCGCAGGGCGCGCCCACCCCGCCTCCGTTCGGCCCGAACGTCTCCGTCCCGCAGGCCCCCGGCTACGCTGCCCCCCCGGCACCGATGGCGCCCCAGGCCCCGGCCGCGGGGCAGTGGGGCGGACAGGCCCAGGGCGGTGCCCAGAACAGCCGCGGCCCGAAGCCGCGGCCCACGGACTGGCCGCAGGTCTTCCGCATCGAGGTCCCCTTCCAGCAGAAGGAGGCCTTCAAGCAGTACCGCGAGCAGTACAAGGACGCCTTCCGGGGGAAGGTCGCCTGGGCCGGCGGCGGTGGCTACTGGGTCCACGGCGACATTGTCCAGTCCTTCGCTCCATACAACCCGGTCGCCGCGTAGTACGTGCTTCGCTTCCCTGAAGCCCTCCCTGTCCCCCACACTGTGGGGCGATGGGGAGGGGGTGAGCACATGGCATCAAGGTCCAGGGCGTACACGCGTCCCGGAGCCGATCCGACGGGGCGTTTCCGCCCCGTCGTCACCCCCGAGCAGGCGGCGCGAGCCGAGCAGCTGGCGCGCGAGCTGGCACCCCCGACACCGTCGGAGACGGTCCGGTCGGAGGCGTGGTACGCCGGAGCAGGCGAGCGCGAGCGGTTCCCGCAGGCGCACGTATGGGCAGGCCTGATCATCGGCTTCGTGGCCGTGGTCAGCTTGTTGAGGTTCATATAGATGCAGACACTGTCCCGCTCTGTCACGCGAGGCGCCTTGGGCAAAGAGCCCTTGGCGCCTCCGTTTGTGTCATGGGAGGCCCGGGGGATTCGCTTCCGTCGGGCCTCCGTCTCGATGCTCTTCGGGCAGTCCGGGTCCCACAAGACCCGGATCATGCTCAACGCCCTGCTGAATATGCGGGTCCCGACTCTCGGTTTCAGCACCGACTCCGACCAGGACACCGTGGCCAGCCGGCTGCTGGCCATCGACCAGCGCGTCTCGACGGACGTCACGGAGCAGTGGCTCCGGACGGAGCCCGAGAAGTGCGCGGCGGTCCTCCAGAAGTACGACTTCCTGCGCTGGGAGTTCATGCCGTCGCCGTCGCTCGACGACGTCTGGCTGAGCACGTACGCGTACCACGAAGTTGAGGGCCGCTGGCCCGAACAGATCGCGATCGACATCGCCTCGGACATCGGTCACGACACGGGCGACGAGTGGTCGTCGCTCCGCGACCTGATGCGCCAGGCCAAGGTCTTGGCCCGCGAGACCGAAGCGCATGTCCTGCTCCTACACCATGCCACTGACAGCGAGCGCACCAAGCGCCCCTGTCCACGCAAGAGCGACATGCAAGGCAAGGTCAGCGCCCTGCCCGAGGTCATCATCACGTGCGGCCTCACCGGGAACGGTGACCTGCACGTGGCGTGCGTGAAGAACAGGCATGCCAAGGCCGACGCGGATGCGTCAGATCACTTCCCCATGACGCTGGACGCCGCGACGTCCTACGTCGGCGACTACGTAAGCCAGCCGCACGCCTACGCAGGCGGCTGGAACGGAGAGGACGGCTGGTAATGAGTAACTACAGGAAGCTGACCCAGGAAGAGCTGGTCGCCGAAGCGACCGAACGCTTCGGGAAGGACCCGTTCAAGTGGGCCTTCAAGTGCCCCTCCTGTGAGGACGTGGCCACCGGCCAGGACTTCTCCGAAGCGCTGAAGGAGCGCCCCCGCAATCACACACGCTCGGGCGCGGAGGTCATCGCCTCGGACATCGTGGGTCAAGAGTGCATCGGCCGCACGCTGGGCGCCCTTCAGGGGCCGAAGGACAAGTGGACCGGCCGGGGCTGCGACTGGGTCGCCTACGGCCTGTTCGGCGGACCATGGGAGATCGCCCTGCCGAACGGCGCCACGATGCACGCCTTCCCCCTGGCGGAGGCGTCATGACTGACCTCGTCCTCAAGCAGCTGCGCTTCGAGCGGGCGCGCCTGGACTACCAGGCGGAGAAGCTGCGCACCAGGCAGCGCGGCATGGTCCCCACGAGCCCGGCTGCTGCCGCCATCGCCAAGCAGACCAGGGAGATCCAGACGCAGGCGGACAGCTACGCCCTGCTCATCGAGAAGGCGGAGGAGATGCGGTGAGCGAGACCGACTTCGCGGGCTTCAAGGCGCTGTGCGCCGCGCTCGGAGTGCAGACGTACAGCAAGACGGACGCCTTCGGGCGCCCAGACATCGCGGTTGACCGCGAGGGGCTGAACAAGCTCATCGCGGCCGGGGTCCTGCCGGAGGATCCGGCGGACCTGATGGCCCACATGGAGAAGCTACGCAAGCGTCTGGAGGAAGGCGAGTGACCGGCCCTGAGCACTACCTCGAAGCCGAACGGTGGCTTACACACGCCAAGGGCGCCTACCTCGACATCAGTGACAACGCCGGTCCCCGGGAGGACTACGCCACCGAGGAGGAGTGGTGCGAGGCGCTGTGTGAGAGCGCTGAGGCTCACGAGCTGATGCTGCGGGAGACGGCCGTGTTCGCCGCTCTCGGCCAGGCCCACGCCACCCTCGCGCTCGCCGCCGCCACGGCGATGCCGCCGGGTCCGCCCGACTCCGCTAGTCGGAGCTACTGGGCCAAGGCGGTATACAGCCTGTGATCCTCTGCCGCATCCGCCACGCGTGGTCGCCGTGGCGTGAGGAACTCCAGGAGTGCCCGGACGGTGAGCTGGTCACCGTCGCCGTGTGGCGGCGCGACTGCCGCCGCTGCTTCATCATCGACGAGCGGGAAGAGGTGCTGTCGTGCGTGTGATCGTCACCGGCTCCAGGAAGTGGAGCGACTCCGCAGCCGTGTTCAACGCCCTCTGGGAGGTCTTCCACCAGCACGGCCCCTTCCAGCTCATCCATGGCGCCTGCTCGACGGGCGCCGACGATCTCGCCAGCTACTGGTACCGCGTCGCGGGTCAGCAGATGGGCTGCACGGAGATGAAGTACCCGGCCAACTGGAACATGGGCAAGAGCGCCGGTCCGGCGCGCAACGTGCGCATGGTGTCCGCCGGCGCGGACCTGGTCTTGGCCTTCCCGCTGCCCGAGGGTTCGGGCACGCAGCACACGATCAAGCTCGCCGAGGAGGCGGGCATCCCTGTGAAGGAGTTCAAGCATGAGTGAACACGAGGACAAGAGCGTCGCGATAGGTCTTCGGTATCTGGAGGCCTCGGAGAACTTGATCCGGATACTCCGGAGCTACTGCTCTCGCGAGACGGCGCGGCGCATCTTCCTCCGCACCGACGACCCGACGGAGGAAGGCGAATCCGTCAGGGCCGAGATCCGGCGCGCAGGCGCTATCCAGTTCGACACGCTCTGGCCGAAGCGTCCTCTCACCCAGAAGGAGCTGCGAATCAAGATCGCGGAAGACAACCTCCGTAAGGTTACGGCCGAAGTGGTGGCCGCCTTCAAGGGGGAAGGGAAGAGTCGGGCCGAAGGCTGGCGCATCCTCCAGGAAGCAAACGGGCATGTCGTGGACTGCGACTGCCTGCGGTGCGACTCCCGGGAGCTGTACTACACCGACTACTGGCCGGTGGCCGATGACTGACCCTCCAGTCCCCCATGACCTGCCGAGGTACCTGCCCAACGACCCGCCCAAGTGGCGGGTTCAGTTGTATCGGGGCCAGTGGGGCTGGAACTGGACGCACCAGTGCGATGCCACGCACCACAAGGACGGCCACAGCTACATGACCTGGCGCATGGCGTACAGGTACGCCTACGAGCACGCGAAGGAGTGCCTGTGAGCAGCGTGACTGACGTCTTCGTCATCATCGGGGACACCGACACCAGCAACGCCGAGAGCCTCGCCCCTCAGGTCGTGAGAGCCATCAAGGACTTCGTCGGGTACGACTGGAAGCTCCCCATCATCTCGCTGATGCGAGACGACTGGGCCACCCTCCAGGGCGGCGGCAAGGTGGCGGGCAGCGCCGCCATCTGGTTCGGCTACAACTACGCCGACGTGGCGGGGCTGGAGACGCACCTGCTGGAGCAGGGCTTCACCAACATCACGGTGTGGTCGCACCACGAGAACGACAGCGACAAGGCGCCTCGGGTGGTGAGCTGGTGAGCAGCGAAGAGACGGTCCGAGTCGACCTCGGGGACGACTACTACGTCGGGCCCTACGTCTCGTCGGACCCCGTGCACCTGGACTACGAGGTTCCCCGTTCCCAACTGGAGCGCTGGGAGGCCGCGAAGGCGGCCTATGAGTCCATGCAGGAGGAGATCGAGGAGGTCATGGAGAAGCAGCGCGAGCGCGCCATGGCGCTCGCCTTGGAGCGCCGTAAGGCGCGCCCCAGTAGCGTCTCCGCCGCCATTCAGGCGGCGTACGAGAAGGCCATTACGGAGACGCTCAAGCAGAGCCTTCTGCTCAAGCGGGAGGGCAAGTGAGCACCAAGAGCACCAGAAGGGCCCCGGCCGGGGCCCTTCTGGCTTTGGGGGCATACGTCGCCACCATTCCCGCTGCCAATCTTGCCGTGGAGCAGATTGGGCTGGTCCCGACCGGCTTCGGTCAGGTAGCCCCAGCGGGGGTCTACATGGTCGGCCTCGCGCTGGTGCTGCGGGACTTCGCACGCGAGGTCGCCGGGAGGGGCGCCGTGCTCGCAGCTGTCGTTGTGGGCGTCGCCCTGTCCTACCTGCTTGCGAGCCCTGAGCTTGCCGCGGCATCCGCCGTGGCCTTCGGGGTGTCGGAGCTTCTGGACTTCGCCGTCTACGAACCGCTCCGCAAGCGAGGCTTTCTCTCCGCGATGCTCGCCTCGAACGCCGTCGGCCTCGCCGTCGACAGCCTGCTGTTCCTGTGGCTCGCCTTCGACTCGCTGGAGTACCTGCCCGGTCAGCTTTTCGGCAAGGCCTGGATGACGCTGCTTGCAGCACTGGCGATCGTAGCGCGCAGGCGCTGCGCAGCGCGGTGACGCGTCTCTACTTCAACACCCACGAGACACACTGGCTGTACGACCAGCGATATGAGGCCCTACTCAAGGGCTACACGCTTTTCGTCGCCATGCCCCGTCTTCTGCGGCGGAAGAGCGCATTCCCCCCGGCGCTGCATCCGTACTGCATAGACAGCGGCGGCTTCTCCGAACTCCAGAAGCATGGGCGGTGGACGAAGTCCACCAAGGAGTACGTGGCCCTAGTCCGCCGCATCGTCGGCGAGCTGGGGCCTGAGCTGTGCGAGTGGGTGGCGCCGCAGGACTACATGTGCGAGCGCATTGTCATCGAGGGGGGCATCGCCCCCAGGGGGCTCGTCTTCAAAGGCACGCGGGAGCTTCGCGGCCTATGGCCAGGCGAGCCCGAACAGGACCGCCAGACGGCGGTCCGTATCCATCAGCGCTTGACGCGGGACAACTACCTAGAACTGAGGGAGTTGGCTCCAGAGATCAGGCTCATACCAGTCCTCCAGGGCCAGACGCTGGAGGATTACGACTACTGCGACCAGCTATACCGCGAAGCGGGAGTGAACTTGGCAGAAGCCCCCGTAGTTGGGCTGGGCTCAGTCTGCCGCCGGCAGGCGGAGAGCGAGATCGAAGAGATTGTGGATCACTTCCACGCTAAGGGCTACCGCCTGCACGGCTTCGGCGTGAAGACGCTGGGGCTAGGCCGGTACGGCCCCAAGCTCGTCAGCGCCGACTCCCTAGCTTGGTCGGAGGACGCCCGTCGATCCGAGCCGCTGCCTGGTCACAGTCACAAGAACTGCGCCAACTGCGCCGGCTGGGCGATCCGCTGGCATCAGCGCATTGTCAACAAGTACCCGGAGGCTGTAACGGCATGAGCACCAAGAGCAAGGCAAAGGGCACCACGGCGGAGCGTGAGGTGGTGCGCTACCTCCAGCAGTGGTGGCCCGCGGCGGAGCGCCGGGCGCTGTCCGGCAACAAGGACAAGGGCGACGTCGCCGGGATCCCCGGCGTGGTCGTGGAGGTCAAGGCGGCCGTGACGCAGCAGCTCGCGGCCTGGACCCGCGAGACCTGGATCGAGATGGAGAACGCGGAGGCCACCAGCTGTGTGCTGGTGGTCAAGCGTCCGCACCGGAACGTCTCGCGCTGGGACGCGTACATCCCCTACGTGCTGCTCCCGTGGGACGACGGGGACCACGAGGGGGAGAAGGAGACGGAGCTGTGGGCTCGTATGGACCTGCGAATGGCCGCTCTGATCCTCTCCGAGGAGCTGGGCCACTAATCCCCATCGCCCCCGTCCTCCTGAACTACGGCATCGAGCTGAACACAGGCCGCTGGGGCGAGGAGACAGTCTGCTGCCCCATCCACGGGGACCGGCGCCCCAGCATGCGCGTGAACGTCGAGAAGGGCGTCTTCCACTGCCATGCCTGCGGCGCCGGCGGCTCCGCTATCCAACTGATCCAAGCCATGGAGTCCTGCGATCGTGCAGACGCTATCGAGCGAGCAGAGAACATTCTTCGAGACAGCGGTCTCGACGTACCAGGCCGATCTCGCGGCCGATACAGCCGTCCAGGAGTATCTGGCGAAGCGGGGCTTCAGCCCGCAGGACGCCGCTACATTCCGCCTGGGCGCCGCAGCTAGGCCCCTGCTGGGCCACGAGCAGTACCGCGGAAGGCTCGCGATTCCGTACCTCACGCCCTCCGGCGTGGTGAACATGAACTTCCGCTGCGCCCGTGACCACGACTGCAAGACCGTCGAGGGCCACCGCAAGTATCTGAAGCCCGAAGGCTCCTCGTCGAACCTCTTCAACGTGCTCGACCTGAAGAGGGAGTCGGACTTCATCGCCGTCGCCGAAGGCGAGCTGGACACCATCACGCTCTCCATCTGCGGCATCCCCGCCGTGGGCGTGGCGGGCGTGAAGGCATGGGAACCGTGGTTCGGCCGCTGCCTGGCCGACTTCGACACCATCTACAGCTTCGCCGACGGCGACAAGGCGGGCGGGTCCTTCGCCAGCTTCCTGGGCCGCGAGGTCAAGGCCCGGCCCATCAGGCTGCCTCAGGGCAGCGACGTGAACCAGATTTTCCAGGAAGGAGGACCGGATGCAGTCCGAGCCCTCATCGCAGGATGAGCTGCGGCGGCAGGTCGAGGACGCCGTGTATGAGTTCCGCGAGCGCACCGCGCTCTGGGGGGAGTCTGACGGAGTGACCCAGGCTCTTGCCAAGGAGGTCGCAAGAGCTATCACCCCCAAGGCGGAGCCCGAGCCCATCATCAACAATCGCTGTAAGTGCGGCCATGACCGCTTCCGGCACTGCTTCGGCGAGGTCGACGGCGCCTGCTCGAAGCCGGACTGCGACTGCGAGGCGTATGTCCCGGTCACGGTCGAAACCGTGGAGCTGCCTGAGGTGATCGAGCCGGTGGACATCCGGCCCGGCTGCGCCGTGCTCCACACGGACGGCAAGGGCAACGTGGTTCCGTGCCCGGACGAGGCTCCGGCGGAGCCGGAGCGCCGTTGTAACGGCTGCGGTCACCACGGGGGCGAGGGCTGTGGGTGCTCCGCACACGCCTTCGTGTCGCGGGAGCACTGCGACCGTTGCATGGGGACCTACCTCATCAAGAGCGTCGCGGCCCTCCCGCCCCCCGAGGGGCCCGAGTACGCGCCCTGTGTGGACTGCGGGCACATCGAGCCGGAGCACGCCCCTGACGCGGGTGAGGGCGAATGCTGGGCTGACGGCTGCCCGTGCCAGGAGTACCGTCCGGCCGCCATGTGCGACTGCGGACACCCGCAGTTCGAGCACAGCATCTACGGCTGTGCAGATGACTGCGCCTGCGAAGCGATGTACCCAACGCTCCCGCCCCAGCCCGAGCGGCGCCCGCCGCTCAGCGTCGCGTACAGCGTGGCCGGTGGCCACGCCTACGAGGTCAGCATCCCCGGTGACGCGTCCGTCACCGCTGAGGACGGCGTCCTCATCATCAAGCACCCCGAAGCGCAGGTCTTGGCGATCATGCGCGTAGCGCCCATGGAGGGCCCGTGAAGCGATACACCTTCACCTGTGTCCTGGAGGGGGACTTTCCCACCTCCTGGGATGAGGAGCGCGCCGTGCGCTGCGCGCTGACCTATGGCGAGAAGCACCAGGACTTCTCCCTTTACACCAAGGGCTCCATCGAGACCGAGGACATCGAAGACGGGGAGGAGATCTGATGGCCCACGAGACCGAGAACGAGCGTAACGCGACCACGCACGTGCGCATAGCCATTGCGGAGCTGATCGAGGACCGCAAGCACACGCACAGCCGCGAGGACATCGCGGCCTTCCTGGACGCGGAGCTGGACCGCTCCTTCGAGGAGGCGGCGTAGATGTGTGACTGCGACTGCGAGCGATCGAAGTGCGACCGCTGGAAGCAGGTCGAGAACGCCCATGCCAGCGAGCTGGCCGAGCAGCTTCGCGACCGAGCGGGCGTCTTCGGGGTGTTCCGCTCTGAGGACATGCGCATGAGGGCGGAGGCCTTCCGGGCCGCCGCTGACCTCATCGACCCGGAGGTGTCGACGTGAGCGAGGGGATACCGCCGCAGATGCTCGACTACTTCGCGACGCGCGAGCGTCAGCGCAACGAGGACATCGACGAGCGCCTGTCGCAGTTCACGCGCCGGGAGTGGTCCCTCATGCGCGAGGCCGCCGTCATGGGCTATGTGCAGGGCACCATGCACCTGAAGGGTGAACCCCACCCCAAGGACACCCCCGTCTTCCGGGGCGTGGTCTACGCCTGCATGACGCAGAGCGATCTGTACCCGGTCATCTCCGGCCGGGTGGATCAGTACTCGGAACCGGAAGGGGAGCAGTGACCATCTCGCTGACCATCGGCAGAGACTCGTTCAAGATCTGCCACAAGGAGGGCGCCCGTACCACGGTGTGGGACGTCCACAAGAACGACTCCGAGGAGACGATCGTCCAGACCTTCAAGGACGTCATCGCCTTCGTGGAGGGCGGGGGCATGAAGCCCGTCACGCACCCCATCAAGGACTGGTCGCTCCCCGTGCAGGGCCCCGAGGTCTCCGGCGGAGACGTGCCGCTCACCAATGGCTGGGCCGCCTACGCGGCGCCGGAGATCCCGGAGCACCTCAAGGGCGAGATCGAGCTGGTGCAGCCCGGGGAGGACGCGTGAGCGCGCGGGAACGCCTTCGGATCATGGTTGGAACCGATCCGGGCTCTCGGACCGTTTGGTCCCTGGAGGAGGTGGAGCAGGCGCTTGACGCCTTCGCCCACGAGCTGGCGGAGCGGCAGCGCGACTGGGCCCAGCGCGAGTACGACCGCGACATTCACGTGGACGAGTTCACGCTCCGGCGACTCAGGGAACAGGCCGACCTCATCGACCCCACGAAGGAGAGCGACCGTGGCTGAGAACAAGGAGTGGTTCAGCGTCGGGAGCGTCGAGTTCCCGAACCGGGAGGGCGCCTTCGAACACGCGGAGGCGAACGCGTCACACACTGACAAGCCGGTGGAGGTCTACCGGTGGACGCGCACCGTGGTACGCCGGTACTCGCGCAAGGTGACTGTCCAGGCTGAGGATGTCAGCGGGCTCGACGCGTGACATGATGTCCCCGTCGGCTCCCTCTCCAAGGACCAAGGGCCGGCAGCGTGCCGGACTCCGGACTTAGATCACCCGGATCGACCGCATGCAGAAGAGCCCCTCCTTCGGGAGGGGCTCTTTTTTGCGTTGTGGGGCTATTCAGCCCATGAGCTGCCAGGCGCCTGTGGCGCCACCGCCACCGATCACGGCCGCGGCCATGGAGAGCTTCCACATCTTCGCTTCGAGCAGGACGAACTTCCGCTTCAGCTCCTCGATGGCACGCTCTGCGCCGATCTGGCGTTCCAGGGTGACGTCCAGGCGTCCATCCAGCTTGGCGAAGCCGGTGTCCACGGAGCCCTTGAGGCTCGCCAAGGCGACCGCGATGGAGCCTGTGCTGTCTTCCTCGTTCACGCAGCCTCCTTGGGGCGTATCCGCCCGGAGACCCAGACCTTGAGTGCCGTGAGGACGAGTGCCAGAGGCGCAGCCCACCACACGCTCACCTCACCCAGCTGCGTGATGGCGACAGCCACCCCCGCCTCCAGGCCGGTGAAGCCGGACCGCTCGATCAGATCCTTGACGTCCATGGTTACTCCCTCAGTGACGGAGGCCGGAGACGGTCCAGGGCCTCACAGGTGGGCCGGTCCAGCACTCCGCTGACCGGAATCTTGAAGAGCTGCTGCACGCCCCTCAGGGCGCTGCGGGTGGGCTCGTCCATGTCGCCCGTGTCGGGGAGCCTCAGCGCCCTCTGGGCCGTCTTGACGGCCTCGCGTTCAGCGGCGTTCGCCGGCGCGATGATGACGCGCTCAGGGGGCCACATCACTGGCCTCCGCAGGGCCAGTGCCAGGACGGCCCGCCCTTGGTCTCGTCGTGGGGGACCTCGCGTTCGGGGTACAGCGTGGCCTCGCCCGGCATGAGGTACGTCAGCTGCACCGTGTCCAGGTCGTCCTGCGTGACGACAGCCGCCCGGCAGCGGGCGTCGACCATGTCCCAGAAGTGCACGGCTTCGCCGACATCGGCGTCCCGGTCGGCCTTGTCCGACCGTCGCGTCCTGGCGTACGACAGGAACGACGCCGCGTCGGTGGCGTCGGCCTCCAGTACTTCGTAGTCCATGCCCTGCTCCTAGGTGGTGACGTCAGCGATGGTGCGGAGCTCGACCCAGAGGATTCCGCCCCAGCGGGAGCCGTTGTTGTTGGGCGAGGTCTTCTGCTCGAAGCGGTAGTTCTCGATGAGGACGAGGTAGCTCAGCCCGGACCGGAGGTCCTGGAAGGCGACGCTGTCGCCGCGGGCGGCGATCTGCTCGAACTCCTCCAGGCGATCCAGGGTCCGGCCGACTGCCCCAGTCGTCTGTCCTGCGCGGTCCTTCTCCCGGTCCGCGCACAGGAGCGGCAGCGTGAAGATGCGCTGCCGTACGACTCCCGGCATGGCCTTGAGCTGCCAGCCATTGACCTCGCCACCCTCGGTGGTGTCGGTCGCGGAGCGCCCGAGCGAGATCTTCAGGGCGACCCACTCCACCGGCTGGGCCGGTGTCACCAGGGACACGTCCTCGATGGCCACCGAGGATCCCTCGGCCATGGTGATGATGGAGGTCTCGGCGCCGCCGGGATCGATGATGGCCAGGTTCACGGTGCCGTAGATGCTCGTGGGCGTACGCACGGTGGCGAACTTGAAGAGCTTCGGTTCGAGCGTGTTGTACCGGACCCGGCCCGTGGTCAGGTAGCCGCTCGCCTCCAGCGTGGAGGCGGACTCCAGGTAGCTGCCCGAGCCGATCACGGCGAAGGCCATGCGGTCGGAGTTACCGAAGACCGTGACCGCGGAGACCTCGCCGGTCACCTTGGCCTGGAGGTCGGTCGCGTAGGCGTACCGCGCTCCTGCGCTGATGCCGTTGTCCTGGACGGGCTGACCGAGGTCGACCCGGTAGAGCCCGCTCTTGGACTCGATGGCGTTCGTGGCCGCGACGAAGAAGAACCGGTCATAGCCGGCCACAGCCTTCACGCCGGAGGCGTTCTCAATCAACAGCGGACCGTACTGGATGTCCCCGTTGTCGTTGATCTCGCCGACGCGGAAGCCCCGGTTGGTACCGATGCCGATGAACGACCCGAGATAGGTCGTCATGGCGTAGACGACCTCGCCCCGCGGCAGCTGGGCGGCCAGGATGCCGCCAGAGGCCAGCGTGGGCACGTTGCCGCTCGTGTCGAGCACGAACTTGTAGATGGCTCCCTGGGAGCCGGCGTACCCGGACGCGTAGATGGCGTTCGTGCCCTCGGCTATGTCCGTCCAGATCCATGAGCTGTTGAGGTGCGTGAACTTGGCGACCGGCAGCGCCGGGCCGCCCGTGGTCAGCTCGTAGATGGCCGGGCCGATGCCCGCCATGAGGCGGCCCTTGATCCAGCGGACCACTGTGCTCGCTGAGCCCGTGTTCCAGATCAGGGACCCGGCGCCGTTTCCGGCGCCCCGGTAGATGCCCGTGGAGTCCGCGGCGTAGTAGTTCGTGCCGTCGGACGTCAGGCTCCTGATCGTCCCGGCCCCGCCCCACGTGATGGTGGTCGTGGCCGATCCCGTGTCGGACTTCAGGGCCGTGCCCACGGCGGACCAGTAGCGGTCCGTTCCGTCGTTCCAGCCGACCAGGTGATGCCGGTCCGCGGAGGCGTCCGCGATGCGCTGGGAGGTCTCACGCAGAAGCGTGAGCTTGCCGTTCACCCACGGATTCACACCGACCGAGTCGGCGTAGCGGATCGCGTACTGGTTGTCCGAGGACGGGTCCTGGTAAAGGAGGCCGGCTCCGCCGATGAAGGACGACTGCGCCCGGTACCACCAGCCGCTCAAGCTCTGCTCGCCCGGTTCCTGCTGGTTGTCGAACTGGTCCTTCTTGATAGGGGCCCCGGCCCTGGTCATGACGTTCTGGTCATCGGCCTTGATGAGCCAGGGCATCCCCGCGATGGCCACGTCGTACTGGACGCCGCTGAGCGTGTACGTGGCCGCGGCCGAGGAGGTGCGGCCCGACAACGGGAACGGCAGGCGGCTGACGATGCCAGTCATGACAGCTCCCCGTTACGCAATCGGGTAGGTGACCGTCACGGAGATGGTGTCACCCGTGGTGATGGTCTGGCTGGCCTGCCAGCGAACGAGCTGCACCACGCCAGTACTTGCCGTGATGCGGGCACTGCCCGTGGCGATCGAGTTGCCCGCATGGGTGTAGAAGAGGCCCAGGTGGCTCTTCGGCAGGTACGAGGCGGCGATGGTGCCCATCGAGACAATGCCGGTCGACAGGGCGCCCGCGGCGTCCGTGGTGATATTCGCCCCGGAGCGCGTGAAGCTCATGTTCGCCGTGACGAACCCGGCCTTCTGGACGGCGACCGACGCGGCGTTGATGCTCCAGCCTGCGGCTGCCGTCAGGAGGCTGGCGGATGTGATGTTCGTGGAGGAGGGCAGCAGGGGCACGTTGGTGGTAACCGACGCGGTACCTACCTGGAGCAGCGTGGCGTCGGCGCTACTCCTGGCCTCCAGAGCCACGCCGGCCCCGAAGGATCCCTCCTTGATAATGACCGCGCTGGAGGCGAGGGTGGCTCCACCCTCGATGTGCGCGCCGCGGCGGATGTCCAGGAAGCCGCTGTCCTGGACCGTGACCAGGTCCGTACCGCCGCTGTCCTTGATCTGAACCAAGTCTTCGGCCTGGGAAGCCGCCCCGCGGATGACCAGGGGTACCGCGCTTGCGATGTTGGCGATGTCCGCTCCGGCGTTCACGTCCAGCAGGCCGCTGGTCGTGACCGTAGCCCCGGTGATCGTCGGTCCCGCGATGGTGCCGTTGTTGATCGTCGGTGACGTCAGCGTCTTGTTCGTCAGCGTCTGCGTGTTCGTCGTGCCGACGATGGCACCCGTGGCGCCGTGTGCGGCTGTGGAGTCTTCGTGCGTACGGAAGTCGGTCGCGTCGACCGCGTTGTACACAGGGCGCACCACAGCGCCCAGGCTGTGGGTCTGGGCGGAGGTGCTGCCGAAACCTCGCTCCACCGTGAGCGCCAGGCCGGCAACGCCGGTCACCTTCACCAGCTCTTCCGTGCTGGCCCCGTAGTCGATGGCGATGACGTATGGCACCGTCGGGAAACCGGTCGTGTTGACGACCGAGACCGTGGTGGCGCCAGCGCTGATGTTGCCCGCGAGCGTGGTCGGATTGGCCACGTTCGAGTAGTTGTAGGCGTTCGCCACGACTCAGCTCCCCTGGAACGTCTGGTAGATGGGGTTCTCCTGGTACATGCGGTCGCGTTCGCGCTGGAGTCCTTCGGCGTACAACGCCGCGTAGGTCTGCACCGCGGAGGCGATGTCCCGCGTCGAGACGAGCTGGGCCCGCTCGGTGGACTCCACCGACGTCTGCTGGAGGCGTGCGCTCATGACGCTCGGGAGCAGCCGCTTAGCGGCATCCCAGATGACGAGGTCCGCTACCCGCTCGGGGTAGCCGGTGACCGCCTCGAAGTCATCGCCGCTGGCAGTCAGGGCCGCCGGGCCCTTCGTGTACACGACCCTGACGTTCTGGCCCGGCGTGAGGCCGGTCCACAGCTGGATGGACTTCCCGGTGGGGAAGTCGGTGGTGTACGCGGTGGGGTTGAAGCGCCAGTCGGGCATGGCGCCGGAGACCTTCGTGGGTCCCACCCACTGGCCCACTACGCTCCAGACGTCCTTAACGTCCGCCGGCATCGGGTATTCGACCTGTACCGCGTTGTACGCGAAGTCGGTCGTCTCGAAGACGACCAGCGATGGATACAGGGCCGCGATGGAATCGTTGATCGCGTCCTTGATGACCTGTCGGGGGAAGGTCGGCGATGCCGTGACCAGGGCCCCCGAGGTGTGCGTGGCCGCCGTGGTGTCCTCGGCCCCGCGGCCGTTGACCCCGCCCATGACGGTGACGACGCCCGTGGTGGCGTCGTACCCCTTGACCAGGATCAGCTCGTCGTCGATCTCGACGAGACCGCGGGAGACCTCGGTGATGTCGGTCTGGTCGACGGTGAAGGTGTCGTCCGCGGCCAGCATGTCCGCGGCCAGCGTCGTCATGGACGCCTGATCCAGGGTGAAGCCGCGCAGTTCCCTGCGCACCCTGGTGACGAGCTGATCGAAAGTCGGCATGTCAGGCCGCCATCATCGTGGCGGTGACCGTGCCCGTGCCGGCGGCGCCGGACAGCGAAGTCCGGTAGAACCGGAACGCCCTGCCCGTGGAGGAGGCGGTGACCGTACCAGCGGCCGTGAGAGGCACGGTCGTGCCCGTGGAGACCCACGTGGCCCCGTCCAGGGAGCCCTCAATGGTGAGCGTCCCCGTCAGGGTGCCCGTGCCCACAGCCACGACCGTAGCGGTCGTGTGAGCGGTGCCCAGACTCATGGTCGAGCCAGTCGTGTTGCCTGCCGCTGCGGTGAGCGTCGCTGTCGCCGAGCGGGAGCCGCTCGTGAAGAGCTGCGCACCGTCGGCGTCCACCGTGGTGGAGTCGATGGAGATCTTCATCTCGGCCATGTCAGTGGTCCTCTACGGGAACGGCCTTGGCGAAGTCCCGGCCGTAGGCGGCGCCTGCCGCGTCGGACTGGCGCATGGCGTCCAGGATCTTGTTGCGTGTGGTGCCCTCGGGCTGGATGCCCTCGGCGCGGGCCTGGCGGTACAGGGACAGCTCGTTGTCCCACTGCTTCTGAGCGGTGGCGTCACCGCCACCCACACCGCAGTACGCCACGCGCATGTTGGCCGCGCGGGCACAAGCGCCCCATGTGGCGTGGTCCTGCGTGGGGCAGCCGGAGCGGCACTTGCCAGTCACGACGGTGCCACCATGGCTTCGCATGGGCTCGGGGGCGACAGTACGGACGATCGCATCGTGGCCCTCGCTCAAGTCGGGCACCCTGACGGCTATGGGCTCGTGTCGGCGGGCGGTCATCAGTGGAAGTCCGCGTCCTGGGCGCCTTCGGCGCGGCGGGGGACCTCGGTCACGCAGCGGTCCAGGGTGTCCTGCTCATTGCCGTTCGTGATCGTGCTGTTACCACCGGAGGTGGTGGGCTCGCAGTTGTCCATGACTGCTCCTACAGGGGCGTGAAGTTGGCTTCGGAGACGCCGATGTCGGCCGCGATCAGCGCGGCCTTGGTGGCGTCGTCCACCTCGTATTCGTGGCCGCCCTGATAGGCGACGGTCGCGGCTGCGATCTCGTCCTGGGTGGGGTACCGACGGGTGGTGTACACACCGCCGTTGTCCAGAACCGTGATGCCGCGAGTGATCTTCACTCGCACGAACAGCCGGTTGTCCCAGGACGCCGGCCCCTCGTCGATGGTGGGGGGCCGGAACGTCCAGGGCATGTCAGGTACCGCTATTGACGCTGGAGGTCGACTCGACCCGGATCAGGGCCTCGTCGCGGTAGCGGGCCCATCCGGCCACGCCGTACCAGCCGAGCGGACGGAACCGCGCAAGCTTGTCGACCACGGGTCCGGCGACCATATGAAATTCCTCGGCCACGGCTTCCGCGATGGCCTGCTGGCCCGCGTAGTACGTACG
This sequence comes from Streptomyces sp. NPDC058664, assembly GCF_042716635.1. NCBI lineage: Bacteria > Bacillati > Actinomycetota > Actinomycetes > Kitasatosporales > Streptomycetaceae > Streptomyces > Streptomyces sp. NPDC058664. Next base: position 19,524 of record NZ_JBHXRW010000060.1, read on the forward strand.
GAAGCGGCGCACGGTGTTGTCGCCAGTGCCGGCGTCCACGGCGTTGTAGCAGCGAGGGGACTCGACGTAGAAGGCGCCCTCGTAGGTGCCGAGCTCAGCCGTCCAGATGTTGCCGACCGCGCTGTAGTTGTGCGGGTCACGCCAGGCGGCGGCGCCGGTTTCCGTCCGGAGGTCGACAGCGACCTCGGGGTGGATGTAGGCGGCGTACAGGCTGTCCCGCTTCGGGACGGCCAGGCCAGCGCGGAGCTTGACCGGGGCCAGGCGCGCCATGGACGAGTTGAACGTGTCCGTGGTCGCCATGGTCGTGGCGACGGTCGAAACCGTGGCGTTGGTGACGTAGGAGACCGTGCCGGCCTTGCGCTGGATCAGGCGCGGACCGCCGCGGACGACCGTCTGCACGACGGTGTCGATCGAGGCAGCCGCGTTGTACGCCACGATGTTGGCGATGGCCGGGTCCACGTCCGTGAGGCTGAACAGGTTCAGCTTCCGGGTCCTCAACGTAGGGTTGCCGTACTCGTTGAGCGTGATGGTCTTCGTGGTCGGGTTGCCCATCGCGACCGCGTCGGGGTCAGTCGACTCGGTCAGGGTGCCGGTCGCCTCCGCCAGGTCGGCGAAGATCTCCAGCACGACGCTGGAGCCGGGCTGGGCCTGGTCGGCAGGCCGCTTGTCCGCGAGGGCGCGGAAGAGCGGGTACGAGCGAAGGGCAAACTCAAACTGCTTGTCGTACGCCGTCTGAACGGCATTCGACATGGCGGTTGTGTCCGTGTAAGCGTTAGCCATGGCCTCTCACCTCCCGCAATGCGGGACGTCGAAGTGTCGGGGAGAGATCAGGTCCAGGTGTGCGGGCTGCCGTTGGCGCGCATGATCTGTTCGAGATCCGCCGGGGACTTGGCGTTCTTGATGGCCTGCACCAGTTCGGCTTCGCTGCCCTGCGGGGGCAGCACGCCCTGCGTGCCCGCCTCCTGCATGCGCTGCATCTGAGCCTGATCGTTCGCCGGAACCGTGGATGCCGGGGGCCCCTGCGGGGTCACCGCGCCCTGCTCCTGCTCCCCCTCGGGGAGCTTCGCCAGCGCGCCGCCGTTGGCGGTCAGCCAGTCGTCCAGCTTGTCGGGCGTGCCCGTGTACAGCGATGCCGCTGCCGGGGCATAGCCCTTGGCCTTGAGCGTGTTCTCGACGTCGGCCCTGACCTGCTGAGCCTTCAGGCGGTCGTTCTCCGCCTTCAGCTCCTGTACCTGGCTGGAGAGCTTGTCCAGTCCTTCGCGGAACCACTTGGGGCCCTGCGGGCTGGCGCCTGTCTCGCCCAGGTCCGACGTGCCGTCGGTGGGGTCGTAGCCGAACTCGTACTCGCTCATTGCCGCTCCCGTCTCGCTTCGCGGCCTGCTACTCCTCCGGGGGAAGGGATCGCGCTCCGCTACCGGGCTTCATGGATGACGGGGCCGGTGGGTCCGTCGGCGGCAGAGGGTACGTCGACTACGTCGTTTTAGCTAGCAGCGCTAGTTTTATGGCGTACGGACAGCGCAAAGCCCCCGACCGAAATCAGGGGCTGAGGCTTCGCGAGCGGGATTCGAACCCGCATCCGTGCCCGATCGTGGACGGGCGGCTCTGCCAATTGAGCTACCGCGTCACCCTTCCATCGTCAGCCGGGCGTGACCCCGGCCTAGTTGGGGCGTAGCGCGCCCTGGCTCCAGGATGCCGTTTAGGTGCGCTATGTACGACGATACCCGGCATTCAGACCTTGCGAGGAGCTGGCGCGACCGCCAGCGAACTGGGCCCGTTCCTGGCTCTTCAACCGCTTCGCCTTCTCGAAGGCGTTCTCCGCGCCCACGCTCTTCGCCGCGCCGGGAGTAAAGGCCTCCTGCTCCGCCTCGCGCTGTGTCCAGGTCGTGCCGTACCGGCCCGCCAGACCCATCATCGACTCGAAGGAGTCGGAGATCCGGCTGTACGCGGACTCGGCCTCCTGGGCGGAGACGCCCAGCTCTGCATAGGACTCCAGGTCCAGGACGTTGGCGGCGAAGCCGCGCCTGAGGGCGGCCGCTCCGATGGATGCGGCTGCCGCCTGCTTCTTGATGAGCGGCTCCGCCGTTTTGCGGTCCAGGAAGTACGCGGCGAGTTCAGACTCGCCGACGCCGTACATCTGGAAGAGCGCGCCGCGGTAGTTCGGGTCGGTCCTGTTCACCGCGTCCATCGCGAGGTCTACCCGCGTCTTGATCTCTGTCGGGGAGACATCCCCGCCGATCCAGGCGGAGAAGTCCGAGGGTTTGTCGTAGAAGCCCTTCGGCATGCCTGCGTTCTCCAGGATCTGGCGGTACGAGGACTCGGCGGCGAGGTACTCGCCCGGGTTCAGTACGGCCAGGCCCGCCTTGCGGCGGACCTCGTTGCCGGCGAAGCGCTGCTTGTACTCGGGAGTGTCCTGGAGCAGCAGGGCGATCACGTCGGCGCCGTACCCCTGCTTGACGTACTCGTAGATCTTCCCGGCCAGGGACTGGAGGCCGAAACGCCCGAACTCGGCGCTCAGGGCCACGAAGGCGTCCCTCTCGGGACCCTTGAGGTAGCTAGCCCAGTCGCCCAGGGCGGGAGTCTTGACCTTGGCCACAGGGAGGCGGGGCGCCTGTGGCGCCTTGGCGGTGGGCATAGCCATCAGTACGTCACTCCGAAGTTGTTGAGCACCTGGTGAGCCACGCTGAACATGCTCTCTCTGGCGTTGTTGGTCTTCTTCCAGAGCGGGTCAGAGCGTACGTCGACCTCGAACTCCCATAGGGGCTTCGTGCCCTGGGAGGTCATCGCCTTCGAGACGTGCTTGTTGAAGAGATCGACGTCGGTCTCCGGCAGCTCCAGGAGCGTCGCCACCGTCTTCAGGTACGGCGACGCCAGGTCCATGACGTTCTGCCCGGCCATGATCTGCTCACGGTACGCGCCGTACCGGGCAGCCGCCTGCCGGCGAATCTGGTCCTCGACCGTCGACGCGGTCGACCTTCCGGAGACCACGGCCTTGGCCTGGTCGCGGTACCAGCTGGAGCTGTACCGCAGCCCGTTGGCGTACGCCACGCCGTGGAGCTGGTCGAAGACCTCGCCGGCTTCGCCCCACATGATGTCACCGTGCAGGCCCACCTGCGTACCCAGCCAGTCCTTGATGCGCTGGTCGGTCCAGTCCATGGCCACAGCGTTGTACACGGCCTGCTGGAGGGTCCTGGTCGGCTTACCTCCGACCATCTGGTTGCCCAGTCCGACCTCCACCGCGAGGCGGTTGATACGCGCCGCCGCGGCTTCGCTCTGCTGCCGCCAGGTGGCGGGGTCGGTGTGCTTCGTCGTGATGTACTTCCGCAGCGAGTCCGGCTGCGTCTTCCACCACTGGGAGTTCTTCAGCTTCGCCGCGAAGAGCTGCGGCGACCAGCCGCCGGAGACGGCCTGCTCAAAGAGTCTGCTCAACTCCTTGGAGGAGTTGATGAGCCCGGCCGACAGGCCGTACTGCTCGGCCAGCTCGTTGCGGTCGAGCTTGGGCGTCACGGCCTGCGTACCGCCGGAGCCGGACGGCGTTGCCGTGGTCGTGCTCGACATCCCGGAGCCGCCCTGATAGGTGGCGGCGCGGTTCATAACGGAGTCGACGTACCCCTTGATGGAGGGGCCCCCAGGCTGAGGCCTGGTGGACATGTGCAGGTTCGCCTGGCCGCTGTACCAGGCGCTGGCGGCGCCGCGGTACCCGTACTTCTTGACGTACTCGCCGAGACGGCCCCGGACCACCGCGTCCTGGGCTTCCTTGCTGGCCAGGTACTGCTGCGGCGTGAGCCGCCTGCCGTAGTACTGCGCCGTCCAGGAGGGGATGTTGGCGCCCATGACCTGGTAGCGACCGTAGGCCCGGTCGCCATTCACCCAGACGCCGACGGCGCCGTAGTTCCCGCCGGACTCCTGCTGGGTCAAGCTCCACAGGAACGCCTCGAAGGTCGGATCGGCCACCTCAGCTCACCAGCCCCATCTGCGCCAGCACGTCACGACCGATGCCGACTGTCTTGTCTATGGCTGCCGTGGTGCGGCCCCACTCGGGGCCACTGCGGATCATCTGTGTGAACTCGGTCAGATCCATGGGCGCCGGCTTCCCGTCGGGGCCGGACCGGTTCAAGGCCGCCTTGATCTTCGGGGAGAAGGCGTCCACATCCCCTTCGGGGAGCTGGAGCTCCTGGGCCAGCACCTGCCGGTACGGCTGCGCAAGATCCTGCATGCTGGCTCCCGCCATGATCTGCTCACCCCAGGCGGGATACAGGCTCGCGGCGTGCTCCCGCAGCCCGGCCTGGATCTTCTCCATGGTCGTGAGGCCCCTCACGAGGTACTGCGCGTTGTTCAGGATGGACTGATCCGTTACAGCCACGCCGAGGCTGTATGCCTCCTTGCGGATGGCGGAGGCCGCCTGACCGGCCATGCCGCCGAACGTCTTGTCGGCGCCGAACTTGATGTACTGACCCAGGAAGTTGGCTATCTGCTCTTCCTGCCAGTCGAGGTGGACCATGTTCCGGGCGAGCAACTCCACGTTCGTGGGCGACAGAATCGCCCCCGCCTTCACGGCCATCTGCTGCGCCGCCAGGCGGGCGCCCTCCATGGTCGCCTTGTACGTGGCGGGGTCGGTCTTCGCCAGCACCTGCGCCTGACGCGACGTGGCGGAGTTCTCCTTCCACCACTTAGTGTTCTTGACCTCGGCCTGGAACTTCTCCGGTGCCCAGGTCTCCTCGACTGCGGAGTTGAGCATCTTCCACAGCTCCGGCTGTGACTTGAAGAAGGCGTAGGACATGCCGTACGTCTCCGCCAGCTCTGTGGCGTCGAGCTTCGGGGCGACCTCTTCAGCCTCACCGCCTCCGGCGGCTGCCGCAGCGTCCACGCCGGGGACCCGGCGACCGCCCATCCAGCGGTCCATGTAGTAGCCCTCCGCGAGGGAGGAGATCTTCACCGGGGTTCCAGGGCGTGGGGCGTGGATGAATTTTCCACCGCCCATGTAGATGCCGACGTGGTCGGGACCGGTCTTCTTCCTGTCGGTGTCGAAAAAAACCAAGTCACCAGGGCGCAGCTTGTTCTGGGGCACGGAGAAGCCGACGTTGATCTGGTCGTACGTCACGCGCGGCAGCTCGATGCCGTACGCGCGATAGACCTCCTGGATCAGGCCTGAACAGTCCACGCCATTCTTGAGGTCGTTGCCGCCCCACACGTATTGCACGCCCAGGCTCTTGCGAGCCAGCTCGACCAGGTCTTCGCCTCGCGCCATGGCTATCCCTGACCCCCACCCATGAGGCTCTCCATGACGCCCATGTAGGTCGTCGCGGCCTGGTTGACGCCGTACTCCTTCTTCTTCTTGATCTGCTGCTCACCGATGTACGCCCGGCCCTCGGCCGTGACGCCTCCGGCGGAGGCGGTCTGCTGGCTGAGCGGCTGACCGGTGTCCATGTTGTACGTAGTCGTCGTGGTCTGGGTGACCGGGTTCGACGCCTCGGCGGCGTTCAGGGCCGCCGCGAAGGCGGACAGCTCCCCGGCCTGCGGGTCGCGGCCCATGAGGTCCTGGAAAAGCTTGGTCGCGATGCCCTTGGCGGTATCGGGGTCGGTCAGGTCGGTGCGACTGTCCAGCTGGACGGCCCGGCCGTTGCCGATATACATGCCGGGGCCGGCGTAGCGCTTCTGGCCCGTGACCGTGTTGACCTCGAAGGCCCCGACGTTGCGCCAGGCCTCCTTCTGCGCGCCGCCGGCGCTCTTCACGTAGCCCGTCAGAAGGTCGTAGGGCGTGACCTCCTTGCCCGCGGCGCCGTAGCGGCCTGCGGCCTGGACGAGCTTCTGCCAGGCGTCCTCGGCCTCAAGCGCGCCTGATCCGGCCGGGACGAGCCCGGCCAGCACGAGCTGCGCCGTGAAGTCGCTGCGCTTCTTGGTGTCCCAGTCGTAGAAGCTGTTCATCGCCTCCTGCTCGGACATCCAGCTGGCCTGCTCCTTGGACATCAGGCCGTACTTCTCGTCCCGGGCCGTCGGCTTCAGGGTGCGGCCCATATAGACGCTCTTGGCGCCCGCGCCTGCGGCGGTCGCGCCGCCCGGGGCGCCCGAGATGCCCAATCTCTTCAGCAGCGCTTCTTCCTCGGGATCCAGCGGCGTGCTGGCGACAACAGCCATCTGTTACACCCCCTCCTGGTCGAGCAGGGTCGCCTGCTCTTCCACGTCAATGCCGAGATCCCGGCTCAGGTACCTGGAGTGCAGGTCCCCGAAGCGGGTGTCCTCCTCGCGGAGGGTGTCCACGAAGCGAATCCAGCGGTCTGCGAGGTCCTGGTTCGCCTGGGCCTTGAGCGTCCCGGCGCCGCCGGCCGCCTTGCGGGCGGCCAGCTCCTGGCCGACCAGGGTCCGCGCCTTCAGGTACAGGCGCAGCTGGCGCAGGTCGGAGCGGTTGGTCTCCTCGGCCATGTCCGAGTTGGCGACCTCGGTCAGCCCGGGGATCATCCGGTCGTACTTGCCGGGGTCGAAGGTGTTGAAGTCCTGGCTCCACTGTTCGTTGTAGTACGGGTTCTCGCTGCCGTCGGGCAGCAACGGGTTCCCGAGCAGGGTGGCGATGGCGCCGCGCATCCGCTTGAACTGCTCGGCGCCGGGGTCGGCGAAGGACTGGAAGCCTGCCGCGTGAAGCTGGGCGGTAACCTGGTTCTGGAGCCTGGTGAACTTGGCCCAACCCGAGCGGCGCTCGTTCTCCTTCATCGCCTCTTCGGCGGAGAGCTTCGTGCGCTGCATCTCGGATCCACCCGGGACGAGCGGGTGAGTGAGCTGATACGTGTATGCCTCCGGCGAGAACGGGCCGCTGCCCTCAGGGCCGATGATCAGGGCCCCCAGTTCGGGGTTGGCCGCGAGGAGGCTCTCGTACTTCTTGGACAGCTCCACCGCGCTGCGGGTCGCCTCGGCCCCGACCTTGTTCTTGCTGGTGGCCTGGGCAAAGATGAAGAACGACTCGTCGAAGCGCGCCAGGAACTCCTCGTCGGCCGTGCGCGGGTCCTTGCGGCGCAGGTTGTTGTACTGGTCGCGGTACATCTGGTACGGATCCGGCTTCTGGGTGGCGAAGGGCTGCGTGAAGGCGCTGACCGCGCTCCACAGCCAGTACTCCCTGGTCATGTCCGCGATCTCGCGGGCGCTTGGCATTGGCTTGCCCCTGTTGGCGTGCTCGTAGGCCGCCTTCTGCATGATCTGCAACTTCACGCGCTGATAGCGCTCGTCGCTTGTGTCGAAGCTGGTCAGGAAGTTCTTCACCGTCTGCGGCATCGACAAGTCGGCCGCTCGCCCGAGGGGCGTGTTGCCGAAGAGGGGCGAGCCGGCCGTAGGGCCATGCGGCAGGATGCCCAGCTTGCGGACCAGCTCTCCCTGGGACGGCTTGTCCTTGACGAACTCGTTCACGGGGATCGCGACGATCGGACCTGTGCCCGGGTTGAACCAGGGGTCGCCCTGCGTGATCATGTTCATCGAGTCCTGGCTGATGGACCAATTCCCGCTGGAATCCATACCGAACGCCTTGCCGAGCGGGCCGTTCGCTACGAAGGACGGCATCCGCACCATGATGCGGCGCTGCCCCTTGGGAATGAGCTTCTTCTCGGTCTTGCCCGTCTTCTCGTTGTAGACGAGCGCCGTACCGTCGCGCAGGATCTCGTTACCGTCCTGGTCCTGCATCCACCCCGCACTGACCGGGGCATTGAAGAACATGCCCGCGTACCCGACCACCTGGGGGCGGTCGGCGATGATCCTCGCCCATCTCTGCCACGCCTCGGTAGTGGCCGCGAAGAACGGGCTGATGAAGCGCAGCATGTGCCCGGCGTCGGAGCGGTGGGCGATGTCGAACACGAGCTTGCGGGTGTCGTTCAGCGCCAGACGCCGGGCTGTCTCGGCGATACGGTCCGCGTCCTTCTGGCTGATCTTCCCGCCCTGCTTGATCTCCTGAGAGGCCAGCGTCTTTGCGTGGCCTTCGTAGAGCTGGTTGAAGAGCGGGTGCCGGGACATGCGGTCAGCCGGTATGGAGGCGGCGACCTTGTACCACCAGTCGATGACACGGTCGATGCCGCGGGAGAGGTGGTTGGAGCCGGCGAGGTTCTCGCCGAGCTGCGTAGTGTGCACGTTGAACGGGTGTTGACCGTTGGCCGCGGCAAGGCCGAGCAGGTCGTTATCGACCTCACCTCGCAGCGCGGCGTCACGCAGGGCTGGGGTGGGAAGGTACTCGTCCACCTCGTGCCACACCGAAGCCGCGATGCGGTCCGGTGTCGAATATTTGATTCCGAGCCGCTTGTGGTACGCCCGGCCCGCCGGGGTCCGGGTCAACCAGTGCGTCATGTCCTGGATCGAGGCCCCCTTCACCGCGAGCTGGGCGAACGGGTCCTGCATGATCTGGAGGTTGATCGCCTGCTCCCAGGAGGAGACGAACTTCTGCGGGTCCTGCGCGTAGCTGATGGCCACGCCCTGCTTGCCGTACGCCTTCTGAAGGTTCGAGTGCACGACCTGCTTGTTCTTCGCGAGCAGAGTACGCAGCGAGTCGTCCGAGGAGGTCGACTTCATGTAGTACTCGCCGCGGGCACCGGCGAAGGCCGGAGGCAGCACCACGCCCGGGGCAACTTCCGCCTCGCGGTACAGCTGGGAGGACTGCCGGATCCCGCGGCCGGCGGCCGTCTTGAAGCCCTCCGCCTCCGCGAGCGCGGCGGAGCGCTGCGACGCCAGGTCGGCGAGCTGGTCGTCCATGTCAGCGAGCTTCGCGCGGGGACCAATCAGGCGGGTCTTCAGGCGGTGCTCGGCTCGGGCGACCTCGCCCGCGTGCTTCTGTACCAGCTTCTGGTGAGCAGCGATCTGCGTGGGCGTGGCGGCCGGGGGCAGAGCGTTGAGCCTGTTCGTCGCCCGGCGGTGCCGGTCGCGGGCCCGGCGGAGCGAGTCCTTGTGGATCATCTCGCGCGTCTGCACCTTGACGCGCAGCAGACTGGCCTGCGGCTGGAGGAGCTTGACTTCGTCATCGATGTACTTGAGGCCTTCGCGGGCCGCGGCCTCCTGCGCCTCATAGTGCCGCGCCGGCTTCCAGAGAGCGAGGTTCGTCGCCAAGTTCTTGACGCCGTACCCGGCGCGCAGGGCCATGCTCGCCGCGCCGAGGCGGGCGACCTGTCCGGCGAGGTCGTCGCCGAGCACGCGGGGGATGTAGCCCAGACGGAAGAGGGTCCCGAACTTCCACAGGTGGTTGAAGTAGTCGAGCGAGCTGACCATCCAATCCGTGTTGCCCGCGGCGTGCGTGCGGAGCGCCTTCAGGGCGCTGGAGTGACGGGCAAGTGTGGTGTCGAGCGCCTTGAGGTCGATCAGGATGTGGTCGTTCGCTAGGCGGGAGACCATGTTCGGATGAACCGTGAGGATGCCGGACTCGTTCGTGAACTCGTCCAGGTGGACACGCTTGCCGTTCACGGTCGCGTCTGTGGAGTAGCGACGCAGTCGGTCCTGGCCACCTGCGATGTTGGCCTGGTACTCCCGGTACAGCACCATCGCCTCATCGGCGTTGAGACCATGCCTTTCGGCGACCTTCACGACGCCGAGCCCCTGGAGCTTGTCCAGGTACGCCAGACGCTCGCCTTCGGTCGTCGTCTTCAGGTAGTTGTTCAGCCACTGGTGACGGATGTCCGAGCCGATGCCGGGGATGCGGGCGATATGCCCGCGGATCTCGGCCACGGACTCCGCGTGAATGTCGTCCACAGCCACCAGGCCGTTGGGGTGCGCTTCTCCGAAGCTGCGCACCACGGTCACGTTCGGCCCGAAGAAGTCCTTGGCGTAGATCCTCGCTGTACCAAGCGCCCCGCGGGGTGTGCCCGCCGTGCCCAGGGCGGGGCCGGTGCGGTACGCGGCCTGACCGGAGGTCCGCCGCTGCGCGCGATCGAAGCTCCAGCGCGTGAGGTTCACCGCGTCCAGCTCGCCGTAATGGTCGAGCATGGCCCCGTAACGTGAGGTCAGTGCCTCGTCGGCGTTGACCTGGATGGTCAGGTCGTCGATGCGCTGCTGCACAAGAGCCTGAGCCCGGGGGTTGTTCTGCGCGATCACGCGCGGCAGGGCGAGATCCAGCGCGGCGAGGCGGGCAGTGTCCTGCTCCAGCCGCTGGGTAGCAAGCGCGTTGCGCTGCTGAAGAAGCGCTCGGGCGTCAACGTCGCCAAGCGTGGTCCGGAGGAAGAGATTGACTTCCTCCGGCGTACGCAGGGTGGAGATGATGCCGCCGGCGCGGGGGCCCAGAGCGCTCTTCTTGAACATGCTCAGGTTGTTGATCAGGGCTGGATTGTCGCGGTTCGTCCACAGGAAGTCCTGGGCCTTGCCCATGGTCGACGCGGCCATGATGCTGTTGATGTCGTCCGTGGACCAGCCGGCAGTACCGACCCATGGGCGCCCGGCCTTGCCCTCGATGGTGCGCCCGGGGCGGGTCTTGACCACAGCCTCAGCGCGAGTCAATGAGGCGGCCTTGCCTCCCAGTACCAGCGGATCCAGCCACCAGCGGACAGCGAAGTCGCCCGTGCCCGAGGCGTACTTGTAGAAGGTCGAGTCCCGGCGGAGGGATTCGACGTACCGGTTGCCGATCGCCGGCATCCCGGCCTCCTGCAAGAGGCGCTGCTGCTCCTCTTCGGGGAGATCGGCGAAGCCCGGCGGCAGGTCCGAGGCGGCCGGCTTCGCGTACACCGCCGGGGCGTTGATCGCCCGCTCGACCTGCCCCTTGTCCTCCGTGCCGTAGAGGGCGCCGGGGTCCGGGCCGGATATGAAGAAGGCCTGCCCGGGGCTGATGTGCTCCGCCGCATGCCATGCGCGCGAGTACTCGCTGGGCGAGAACTTGGCCCCGAATCCGGTCTCGTTGTTACCGGTGACCAGCAGGAACGTGGAGATGGGCTGGCTGATGCCGTTGTCGTACACCCAGCTGAGCGCCTGCATCGCCGAGACGAGCGAGTCGTTGACCGGCGGCATGACGACCTTCGCCAGCGGCGCGTCCTTGGATGGATCGCCGACGTTCTTGCCGTCCTCCCACTCTGCGTCCACATGGAAGGGGTTGATGTAGCTGTCCACCGTACTGGCGGCATTCGCGGCGCCGTCCAGCATGCCCTGGAGCCAGTCTCCGACTCCCATTCAGGCCTCCATCGCGAAAGGGTCCTGCGGGGGGTACACGTCGATGGGGGTAGGCGTCGCCTGGAGGCCGTACGCCAGGCCGTAGCCGGCCATGTCGGGGTGGGCGCCGTTCAGCGCCATGTCGAAGGCCAGGGCTGGGGCAGCGGGGAAGAGCGCGGCCATGTTGCCCAGGGCGTTGAACCAGTCCATCAGGCCATGCCCTTCAGCTGACGCACGAGATTCCGGGCCGCCTTGGAGGCGCCCGGTTGGTTCGCCATGTGCTCCAGCACCGGGAGATACATGATCAGGTTGCGCATGTCCTCGCCTGGCTGGTTCGGCAGCCCGAGAGCTTCGAGGCCGGGACCGGCCCCCAGCGCCGCGCCAGCAGTAACCGGCTCATCGGGCATCTGCGTAGGGGCGCCGAAGCCGACCAGGTCGGCCGTCACGTCCTGCGCGCTCTCGGCCTCCCCGCCGGGGGACGCCGAGAGCGGCGCCGCCTGCTGGAGCTGCTCCAGATTCTGGCGCTCGCCGTACGCGCCACCCGAAGGCGCGCGTACGGGCTGGCCCGGACCGCCGTCCGTTCGCTTGCTCAGAGCCCCCGGCCCGGAGACCGGGGCGGGGGAACTCGGCTGACGGTATCCACCGCTCGCCATGGGCTCCTCCTTTGAGTCTCCCTTTAGGGGAGGGCTTGCAGGCTGGTCAGTGGTTCTTGATGCTGTTCGCCGGGTTCAGGGTGGTGTGGCCCGGCTTCAGGGAGGTCGAGTCCCAGGACTGGCCGACGTTGTCGGCACCCGCGGAACGCGGGTTGGTCTGCGCCTCCGAGGTCATCGGCATCTGGGTGTGCGGCATTTCCATGCCGCCCTTGAGGCTGTCCTGGGGCTTGCTGCCCGAGTGGAAGTCGTCGTCATGCATCACTTGCTCCTCACGCTCTTGTGCTCGTCGCAGTACTTCGCGGGCCGGGGGCCCCTGCTCACTGCACGGGGCTCCGCGCAGCCATCCTTGGCGCACTCTTCGAGGCTGTAGTACTCCTCGATGTCCTCGGGGCGCTTCTTCGCGTCAGCCTCCACGACCTTCGCGAGCACGGCGGCTTCGCGTCGCTGGCGGGCCGCGAACGACTCGGCGCAGCCGAAGTTGTGCGGTTGGATGTCGCCCTCGGCCTCATGGCCGCAGGTCTGGCAGCTCATGCCGGGACGCTCCTCTTGACGGAGGTGGACAGGGAGGGCTTCCCGCCCGCGGTAAGGCCGGCGAGCATGGACATGAGGTCCGGCTTGCCGCCGGCGCCCATCTGGGCCTGGCCCGGGGCGATACCGCCCGGCATGCCCGTGGTCGGGTTCATCCCGAAGGGCACCCCGGCGCCGCCCTCTTCGGCGCCGGGGGCCCCGGGCGGAGCCATAGGCGTGGGGGGCGCCGGCTCCGGCTGGAACGCCTTCAGTACGGCCTCGTGCATCGGGACGCCCTTCTCGCGCATCTCGATAATGGAAGCCGCCTGGGCGAGAACCATGGTGGGGTCCATGCCTTGCTGGGCCATGATCCCGGCACTGCTGAGCATGGCGAAGATGCCCTGCTTGAGAGCGTCGGTCACCTGCTCCTTGTCGACCTCCGCCTGAAGGGCGGTTACGTCGATCTCGAAGGGCAGCTGCCGCTGGACGAAGTCGCGGCTGACGAGCTGGTCGCCGCGGAGCTGGAGAAGGAAGACCAGGGCCTGGTTCGGGTTCATCCCGGAGGCGAAGCCGTACGACACCGAGACGGTGTAGTTGCCCTTGATGTCCTTCGAGGGGGTGTAGCTCTCCTCGAACGGCGTGCCGTTCACCGTGCCGGAGATGGTCTTCTTGGCGTCGGGCCAGTACTTCTCGTCCATCTCGAAGCACAGCTCGATCGCGCGCTCCAGCGCGTCACCGATCATCGCCTGGCCGGTGGCGATCTGGATGTCATAGCCCCCGTTGAGGGCGTCGACACCGCGGCCGGTGATGATCGAGGCGTCCACGTCGCCGGTCGCGCTGGCCGGCGTACGGGTACCCCGTGCCACCTCGCGCTCCAGCATGGCCTCCTGCTGCCAGGCGGCCTGCGGCATGTCCGTGCCGACCCGGCGGATCTTCTCCGGGCTGTTCGTACGGATGACGGCGTCGTCACCCATCGGGATGCGCTGTACGTCCGTCGGGATCGCCAGCGGCGCCCGGACGGTCTGCTGTGTGGCCTGGAGGCCCAGCATGGCCATCCTGTTGCGGGCGAGCATCGGCCAGACGACGTCGTCGAACTGGCCGCGCATCGTCTCATCCCACTTGGGCTTCTCGGCGACGGCGACGGGCACCTTGCCGAAGGTGTTGTCCGCCTCCATGAGCTTGAGGTTCGACCGCTCCGGCATGTAGAGGATGTACGAGTCCTTGTCGCAGAACTTGATCACCTCAAGCTCCGCGTCGCCGCTGCCGGCCTCGCCGTACTGCGTCTTACCGAGGATCTGAGACGCGTACTCCGGGAACTTCGTCGCCAGCTGGCGCGCGGGCTCGCGCCACACCTTCGTGTATGAGCGGACATGACCCGCGAGGTCGTACTCGATGTACGACTTCATCGGGCTCTCCAGCCGAATGCGCGGCTTGCCGTCCTTGAAGTCCGGCTCGACCACGAAGACCAGGCCGCCGTACATCAGGTACCAGTCGCACCCCGTCGGCATGGACTTACGGAGCTTCGAGTCCGCCACGTACGAGTACGCGATCTTTGTCTTCTTGGCGACGAACTTCTTCGACCGCTCCGAAGTCATGACGCCCGTGGCGCAGTTGATCGACGGGAGCGGTGCCAGGTTCTCAGCGAGCTGCCGGGCCGCGGTGTCGATGGCGTTCGCCACCACCGGCCGGGGCCAGGCCTCCGGGAGGGAGCCGGGCATGATGTTGTTGATCTTCTGGGCGCGGGCGTCGTAGACCGTCTGGTGACGCGTGTCGCGCTCGAAGGCGTCGCGGCGCAGAGCTTCCACGCGCTGCGCGATCTGCCTGATATCCCTCATGACCACCTCCCGGCGGCGAAGTGTACGTTCTGTACGAAACTAGCGCCGCTAGCTACGCCTGGAGGCGTGCGGCGAGGAGATCGGCGACCTTCTTTGCAAGCACGGTCGACTGCGCGTCGGTCAGCCCGGTGGCGCTCAGGCTCTTCACGGCCCGCTCCGTGTCGCGGAGGATCTGGTTCATATCGCGCGGGTCCGCGATGCCGGGCTGCTTGTAGGTCCAGGGCTTGACGGCCATGGAGGCCTCGATGCGCTTGACGGCGGCGACGGTGTCGGCGAGCTGCTTCGCCTGCTCGGGGGTCATGTCGGGTGTCTCCACTTCGTTGGCGCGCTTGACGATCTCGGGGAACAGCTCGGCGCGAAACTGCTGGATCCGGGCCGCGCCCGGACATGCAGTGCCCGAGACGGCCCACTCGGGGTGCAGGGAGTGGTAGCCGTATCCGGGGTCATCCCATGCACGGCAGATCCTCAGCGGAAGAGCGTGCTCCTCGTGGAGCCAGACGCCGAGCTTGGCCAGCTCCTCCATCTGCGCGTCGGTCCACGGGTCCGTGTGCTGCAAGTTCGAGGCGGTCTCGATAGAGACCGCGCCTGTGCCGTCGGCCCGACGGTTGGCCTTGTAGTTGGCGTCGGCCCTGGTCTCGGTACCGATGTACTGACCGAGGTCCCCGGCGTAGCCGAGACCGAACGTGCTGTCCAGGTTGGTCGAGTCGCGCCAGTACTCGTACATGCGGCGCGCCGTCCAGGGTGCGGCGATGCTGTGCATGATGAACTGCGTCGGCCGGATGGCCGGCTGCTGGTCGCTCTCCGGCTGTAGCTCCATCCGGACTGCGCCGGGATACCAGGCCATCAGGCGGCCTTGCCCGAGAAGATGGCGTCCAGGCCGTTCGCCGTCATGGAGTGATAGATGCTCCCGTCGTCGGGTCCGGAGGGCCAGACGGTGCGAATTGCTTCGTAGTGCGTGCCGTCATGCTCGACGGTCACCACCAGATCCCCTCCGTCGGTCATGAGGGTGACCGCGCCCACAGGCACGTTCTCAATGCCGCAACTGCCCTTCATCTTGGGTCCCTCACCATCCAGTCATGGAGCCGTCCCAGGCTCCGGCGCCCTGCTGTTGCAGGGCAAAGTCCACATCCACGACGAGCTGCCCGGAGCGATCGCGCTCCGAGGTGAACTCGCCGTTGTTCACGTGCCAGCCCGAATAGTCGGAGACCATCAGCTCCCGGCAGCGGATCTCGGCGAACCAGAGGGCCATGACCGTGTCGGTCAAGCCCTTCGTCTCCGGGAACCAGGAGCAGAGCTGCTCAATCAGGGCGCGTACGCCCTCGGACTGGGTCTGGCTGGGGAGGCGGATCATGTTCTGCCCCTCGCGCCAGCCGGTGAAGAGCGTCGCCATGGAGGCCACGCCGAAGTCCGAGTCCCACTTGTTAGAGTTCGTGTGGTGCGGCGTCAACAGGCAGCCGCGGGCGTTCAGGTACGTACGGATCTCGGCGTCCTGCGTGATGGACGCCTGGTAGGCGTTCTTCTCGATCCGCCACTCGGAGATGCCGTAGCGCTCGGTCAGATCCTTGATCTTCTGCCGCATGACGTGCGGCGGCATGCCGCGTTCGTTGACGACGTCCAGCACCCAGCGCTGGCCCGTGCGGCGGTCAAGGCCCATCACCACCATGGCCGTGCAGCCGGCGGCGGCCGGGTCGAGCCCGGCTATGACGAGCAGCCCGTCCATGCCGTACTTGCGGTGGTCCGACTGGCCGTCGAACATCCTGCCCGGGTACCGGGCGCGGTCCACGCAGCCCTGCACGTCCTCCTGCCGAAAGACCGCGTCATCGGCCACCTGATCCTGCATGTAGACCATGGACCAGTTCCGCGGCGCCATACGGCTGCGCTTGCGCGCGAGCGCGGGGCCAGGCCATGCCGGCCACATGCCGTCGATCGGCCAGCCTTCGGCGATGGCCTGGTTCCGGGCCGCCTTGGAAACGGGCGGACGGTTCGTCCGTGGCCACAGCGTGACCCAGTCCTTCGGGTCATCGGCGAAGGACAGTACGGCCGGCTGGGTCAGGTACGTCCACGGCGAGGCGCCGTCGGAGTAGTACTTCGGCTGGAGGATCTCGGAGTACAGGTCCACCGTCGCCATGCGGGTGCCGACGAGCAGCATCCGGCCGCCCATGTCGGCAACGCGGGATCCCACGATGTTCTGGATCCAGTCGATCTGCGCCTCGAACTGCTGGTGGTTCGTGTTGTCGACGCAGTCGTCCATGATGACCAGGTCGGTACGGGTGCCGTAGATCTGGCCCCCGAGGCCCACAGCCTCCACGGTGTAGTCCTTCTCGCCGGAGTCCACCCCGGCCACACGGATCTGCGTGTTCGTCCAGGTGCTGGCGCCCTCGGCCCAGCCGCCGGGCGGCCCGAAGTCCCGCTGGAGGTCGGCGTACGCCTTCGACTCGGCGAGGCGCTGCTTGATGGCGAAGAGGAACTTCGCGGCCAGGGCCTGCGTCTTGGAGATGATCAGAATGCGGATCGAGGGATCCTGGCAGATTCTCCAGCACACGTAGTTCGTGGTGATGACCGTCGACTTGGCGTGCTCCGGGGGAGTGTTGACCAGGATCGTGTCTGGGTCGCCCTTGATGTACCGCTGCGCGGGGTGCAGATCCCGCGGCTCGCGGCCTTCGAGGAGGTCGTACCACTGGAGGTGGTGCGCGGCCAGCTGCGTGTCCAGGTACTTCGCGCAGAACTCCGGGAAGTCCGGCACGTCCTTGCGGGCGGCCTCCGCCCCCTCGGCCTTGGCCTGCAAGGCCCGGTCGATCAGGTCCCGGTAGTCCGGATCGCTTTTTCTGTAGTATTCGTGGGTTTTGCGCGAGCAGCCGGCCTGGCGGCAGCCCTCCTCGATCGTGCCGCCCATGCGGACGGTCGCGATGATGGTCTGCTTCTTCTCGGCGGAGCTGAGCGTGGAGTTGCGGCGGTCCCTGGGCTTCAGGGGCGGCAGCTTGGCAGGGTCGGCGATGAGTTTGACCATCAGGCGGTCCAGTCGAAGGCGACCTTGCGGTAGCCCGAGGGCTCGTCCAACTCGCCTTGAATCAGGATGTAGCCGTGCTTCATGGCGAGCAGGTCCGCCTGCGGCAGGAGAGGCCCGTCGATGTACCGCTCCCGCGGAAGCGTGTGCAGGGCGGCGAGAACGGCCAACTCCTGGTCCAGGGCCCCGCAGGTCATGCCGGCCACCACGGCGGCATCCTCGAAGGGGCCACCGTTGGACTTCGCCAGCACGATGGCCATGACCGGCTCGTAAGAGCCGCTCCCCTCGTCCTCGTGCTCCATCCCAGCTCCCCAGTCCTGGGGGCCCGTCAGGGGCCCGACCAGGGGCGAAAGGTACATCCGGCAATGAAATTCCGCTGCCAGCGGGACTTGACCCTCCCTTTACCTTTCTTTGCCAAGTCTTTACCCGACAAAAAGGGCACCCTCTTGACTTTTCTGGGGTTCCGTCAGCTAAGCTCGACCCAGCGAAGCTCGACCGAAGGAAAAGCACCTCCGGTCTCGTAGCATGCGGCCACCGGCCGCACAACGCCGCTGGTAGCGGCCATACTTGAGGCCCGGCCTACACGGTCGGGCCTTCTGCATAGCTAGGCCCCATATATAGGGGCCGGCCCTCCGGACGGCCCACTAGGGGGTTTTCCGCGAAGCGATGGGTGTACACCATCGCTCGCGCTCGGCCCCCGGTTTAACACCGGGGGGTCAAGTGACACATAGTGCCTCCGGTGGAGGCACACAGGGCGCTACGAGGCCCCACAAGGGGGCCGAGCGCGAGCTACGGAGGCGGACACTCCGCCCGAGCTACGCCTCAGGCTCCATGTCCCCCATCACATAGGGGTGTCGGCGACACCCCTTATATGCAAGGGCCCATGTGTCCACACCCTTCGGTGTGGACCAGTGGTGGTCGGTGACCACACACGCGGCCGATGGCCACGTGCACGGGTGCGGTGCACCCGTGTGTGCTGCCGGCGGTGCGGCAGCACCTATGTGTGTACGCGTGCGAGAACGCACGCTCCTGCCTCGCCGCTATCTCACAGGCCGCCTTCAGGCGGCCGTGTGAGCCTGTCTCAGGCCGTCCGGTGGACGGTGCGGTGTCGACGGTGCGACACCGCCTATGCGCTCGAGCTGGCGCCGCACGTGCTGGGCGCACCGTGCCTGACCAGCTGTATTGCGCCTTAGCGATGCGCTGACGCCCCGTCGGCATTCCACTTCCGGGCGACGCGCCGAACGCACGTCCACGTTCAAGCGCACCATCAGGCACGCGCGTTATCCATTCGTGACGTGTGCACGTCGATGGCATATGCCGTGCGCGCCATGCCTGACCAGCGCACTCCCTGGTTCACACCCCGTGTGCGCCCCCGTACGCCCGTACGTTTCGGCCGCACATCAAAGCGGGTACACACATCCCTCACACGCGGTGGTCCACCATTCCGGTACCACGTTCGTAGTGCTATCCAGGGTTCAACAGAAAGTCCGTCCGGGTGAGGCAACCCTCATCAGTGCAGGTCAGACTAGGTGAACAGAAAATCTTGAAGAAAGTTCCACCGAACGGCTTGACCACGGTCGTGGTTGAGGAGGAGAGTTTGCTCATCGCCACCGGGGAAGCCCAAACGGGAAGAACCGGCGACGTTCGAGCGACTCGAACGCGCCCAATTTCACGGGTAGTTCACAGTCCTCACAGCGCCGTGGAGGAACCCCCGCAAGGGTCAGTACGAAGAGAGCGCCCGTAGCTTGAAAACTGAACAGTTGATCCACTCCAAGGCTCGTTTCGAGCCTCAGGCGATCGTGCCGATAGCGAGTGATGCGGACGCGAGGGCTACGCCCCGCGAGGGCCTTTCAAGGGCCCTCAGGGCCGCATAGGTGGACTCCCCTGACCTGGAATAAGGGTGAGCGGTACCGCAGCAACCGAGATGCTGCGCACGTGGCCGTACGGGCCACACAGAAGCAATGCATGGCGACGACAGCCGCGCCTTATGGCGCACAAAGGGACGCCCAGCCCCCTCTGCTGGGCGATAACGCGGGACGGGCACAAGGGGCCCGCGGTATCCCGGTCAGGACCGAACTGACCACCCAGCGCCGGGAAGGCGTGGCTGTCACTCGTCAAGTCGGCAGGGAGGTAACCGGATTGATCCCCAGAGAGGCCCTGCCGGCCTGGTGAGCAGCCGATCAGTCAACGGAGAGGAACTGATCATGAACATGAAGCTCGGTGTCGAGTGGCGCGTTGCCGCGCACATCGACATGCCGGGAGGTGACCGCACGTCGCTCCTGGTGTCCCCGGACGGCCGCGCGGCCGTCTTCCACTCCTATGCGCGGCCGTTCAGCGCCATGCCGCAGCTGGTCGAGTACGAGGACGAGTTCAGCGCTCGTCTCGTGTTCGGCGTCGTCCGAGACAAGGCGCTCAGTCGCCACGGCGAACTCCCGGTGGATTTCGACGCGGTCATGGGGCGGTGAGGAGTCGTGATGCAAGACAGGCTGAGGCTCGACCTGATCGAACTGGACATGCAGTACGAGCAGATCACGGGACACAACGCGTTCCTCTATGTCGACCAGACGGACAGCGGCCCCGGCGCGTACCACTTCAGCGACGACCACGTCGTCTACGGCGTGCGCAGCGCCATCGCGCACATGAAGTGGCTGCTGCATGTGGCGGCGGAAGAGATGGAGGAGAGCGCGTGAGGTACGTCGTCAAGGCATTCCAGGACGGTCGCACGCTGTGCGAGGTCGCCACCATCGGCGTCGGGCTCGACCCGCGAGGCGCCGAACTGTTCGCGCATGAACTCCGCGAGGAGTTCCCCGACGCGATCGTGGCGATCCTTCCCGCGAAGAGCGCCTGATCCAAGACCCCCGGCCGTGGGGACGGCCGGGTCTGAGAGGCCCCTCGAACCCCCACGGGGGGCCTCTCTCCACTCTGTCCGTGCAGCCACAAGTCCGTACGTCTGGGACCTCTCCCCTGGACGTACGGGCCTGCGGTGGCATGGCCACCAACGCTCCCCCCTGCCGGTCCGCGGCACTATCCGGGCCGGTGGGCTGGGGCAGACAGCAAGAAGCCCCCGGTTCACACCGGGGGCTTCTCTGGTCAGCGGTCAGCCGTTACCGCAGCTGTTGCACGGCCATGCGGTCTGCGAGACGCAGTTGCCGTTGTCGTCGTAGACGTAGATGACGCTTTTCGTGCCCGAGCACGTCTGGGTGTTGTTCGGGTTACCGGGGAGCGGCGCCGGCATCTGCCGGCCGCACGGTATGCGGTGATCCTGCTGGTGTCCCATAGGGGTACTCCTCCACATGCTGTGTGGTGGGCCGCCAGGTTCCGGAACAGCCGGTGCAGTACCAGTTCCACGAGTCCGGCCTGGCCGGAGTCATGCGCGTGGTGTCTTTCCAGAGCATCGGCTTGTCGGAGCACTGAGGGCATGACGGAGGCCTGAGCACCATGTCTTCTCCTTGGGATCACGCTCAACATGGCACTGGTGGCCGTGGTGCGTGGTGCGAACTTGCTCGTCCCACTCGAACGGGGGACGGGGACCCGCCCCGATCGGGCTGCTGCCACCTTGTTGAGGGGTGACCCGACCGGGACGGGCGATCAGGGGGTCATGCCGGCGAGCCCGTAGGGCTTAGGCACTCGCATGGCCGAGTAGTCGGGCTCCTCGCTCACCACCTGAGCGGCAGGTCCTGACCGTGCGCCTGGCGCATGTGCCTCCGGAGAAGCACACGAGCATCGACTTCTCGACTCCGGTCGTACTCCTCCACCGCTTTCGCGGCTTCCCGCTTCAGTCTCAGACATTCGGCACACTCCCTCTCCGTGATGTGTGTCATACGGAGAGCATCGGACTGACTCCGACCTGCAACAACCCACGTTTGCGAGACACCTCGCACACTTCCGCGCTACGTTCCAAACGTTTAAAACGTCTTAGGGGGAGCACTTGAACAGGGCGTTACGAGATGCTATGGCGACCAAGGGGCTGAAGGCTGCCCACCTTGCGAATGTCGTGAACGTCTCGCACCCGACGGTGGAGAGATGGCTGGCCGACGCCTCCCGCGTGCCGCATGCTCGGACGCGAGAGAAGGTCGCGAATCATCTGGGGGTGCCCGAAGACATGCTGTGGCCCAGTTCCGCAAGCGTCATCAAGACCGGCCCGGACCGAGAGGTCCTTGCGGTGTACCCGTACAGGTCGGCGTGCCCCACCAACGTGTGGGGCCAGCTGGTCACTCAGGCGAAAAGGGACGTCATCCTTGCCGGCTACACCAACTACTTCTTCTGGACCCAGCAGCCCGGCTTCGATCGGACCCTGAAGACCCTCACCGCCTCCGGCGTGAAGGTCCGCTTTCTCCTGGGCGACCCGGAGGGCGACGTCACGCGTCAGCGCGAGGAGATCGAGGACACGACGTTCAAGCTCTCCGCGCGCATCCACATCACGCTGGAGAACCTCGCCCGCCTGGGCGATGTGCCGGGCCTGGAGGCGCGTTTCAGCGCCCCCTCGGACGCCATGAATCATGTCGGCTTGTCCGTCTTCCGCATGGACGGCGATGCTCTGGTGACGCCTCACCTGGCAACAGGAGTGGGGCACGATTCGCCGATGATGCACCTGCGCAAGCGTGCCGATCACGGCATGTTCGACCGCTTCGCGGAGCACGCCGAAGAGCTCTGGGAGCGTGGCCGCCCGGCCATATAGCCCAGCACGGATCACAGCCCCTACCGGGTTCCCGGCGGTAGGGGCTTTCTTGCGTCGCCCTGTTGCCGCAGGGGACGAGCAACCGGTCTGGCATCGCCGGTGACGCGAAACGATGCCGCCAGGGCGAGACAGGAGGAAGGACGGGGGTGTCTGGACCTGAAGGGGCGCAACCCTTCGGCGACGGGCCTCCGCCGGGGTTCGAACCCCCTCTCGTCCACAGCCTTCATGAGGGACGTCCAGCCGAGATTCGTCGCGGTCACACGCGTACTACTCGGAGACGGAAACAGGGGCTGGTGAGTTTCGCTGCAACCGCACCTCAGGAGCAGCCGTAAGGGCTTGGTCAGCCTGAACCCAAACCAAGTGGCCACGCGGCCCCCGCCTACCCAGGGGGGCCGCTCCCATATCCAGGAGAGGGAGCACAGTGGATAAGGAGCGACATCGGCCGTGAGACCGAAGCGCGGCGCGCTCGTGTTACTGCCGGCCCGCAAGGGCTGGAGTAGCCCGACCTACGCCAGGGTCGTTAAGACCCCCACCCCCCACACCGTACGACTCGTGGTCACCGCAAACAGCGGTGGCCGTCAGCGAGGGAGCATGTGCACGATGCCAAGGGCGCTGGTCACCCAGCGTCCGCGTGGCAGGCACCGCCGAAAGACCATCCCGTGATACGGGGTACAGGCGCGGTGACCTGCGGTGACCAGTACTGATCCACGGTTCCGTCTCTCGGACACGTTCGGTTAAGTTTTCGGCAAGACAGCCCCTGAACGCCGACGCACCACAGCGCCTGCACCACACTGTCCATGCTGCCACCGACCATGCCTACTGAGGGGATGCCCGTGCCACCGCGCAGGAGAGTTGACTTGCCCGACCACGTGAGAAGCGCAGTCCTGGACGACCTGCTGCTCGTCCACCGCGAGGCCATCGACGCCGAGGAGCGAGAGAAGATCCGCATCGCGCTTGCCGTCGACCAGGGCCTCACTACATCCGAGATCGCCACCCGGCTGGGCGTCTCCCAGTCGGTGGTGAGCAAGTGGAGGCAACAGGGTGAAGAAGCGAGAAATCGCCGTCTTGGAAGCGGTGCTGGCCGACCCGGAGAATGAAGGCCGGACGGCCGAGGAAGTGGCCGCCCTGTGCATACAGGCGCTGGATGACATCCGGTCACGGACGCACCGCTTGGCCGTAGTTGGCCAGATCCGGTACGGGCCCCAGGAGGAGACCCACACGGTCATCCTGGGGCCTTTCTCGTCCCCCCTACTCCTGGATACCCCGGACAAGCTCCGGGCCGTCCTCGAGAAGCCCTGCACGGACACCCGGGAGCAGGGCCGGGGGCTCGCATGGGACCCGACCAGGAAGGTCGGTCAGGGCCGCTTCATGCTGGCGCCCATGTTCAGCAAGGCTCGCGATGCCTGGGACTTCTACCGCGGCGACACCGTGGCCGAAGAGGTTGTGGCCGCCGTAGCGGCGCTGCCCCGGAGCATCACTCCAGCGTGCCTGTGCGGACTCAAGCACATCCCGGCCTGCCGCTTCTGCAGCAGGGCGTACGAGCATCACTGCCCCCTGCATGAGCCGGAGGCGGAGATCCACCGCTGCAAAAGAGCGGCCTGACCGCGCCGGCGGGGCGCGGAACGGAGGAACCATGCAGGACGGATCCATAGGCGGCGAAGAGGCGAGCGCCTGGCTCAGGGAGCACTTCGCCGATGACCCGGCGCCGGAGATCAGTATCAGCTTCGCCTGGGACGCCTCCGCGGCGCCCGACCGGGGCGCCTACGAACGGCTGTTGGAAATCCTCTTCACGCCCAGGCCGGGCGATCTCGCGGCATAATCCGCCGCATGGGTGACCCCGGCAACGCAGCCACGTTCCGGGGTCCGGCCAGTCGCGAAGGGACTGACATGAGCAAGACTCTCACAGCAGCCACACGGACGCTGCGCGCTGTCGCGTACGTACGCGTCTCCACCGAGGAGCAGCTCAAGGGGTACGGCATCGCAGCCGGCGAAGAGGTGGCCCTTGACTACATCGAAGACGAGGGCTGGGAGCACGTTGACACCTTCAAGGACGAAGGTGTCCCAGGCGCCCTGCCCTGGCAGGAGCGGGATGTACTCCCCCGGCTGATGTCGATGGCCCGCCAGAGTCCACGCCCCTTCGATGTGGTCGTCGTCCCGGAGACCCGGGCCATCGGCCGCGAGGAGCGCGTCTTCTGGCGCTGGGTGTGGGAGATGGAAGACCTCGGCGTCTTCGTTGCGGTGGCCGACAAGGGCATCGACAACACCACCGAAGACGGCAAGGCGTCCATGCGCGAAGAGGCGAACTACGCCTTCAAGGAGTACACGCGCATTCGCACTCGGACCCAGCGGGGTATCCAGAAGAAGGCTCAGGCCGGCGGCTGGCCCGGCGGCGTGCCGCCGTACGGCTGGTACATCGAGAGCCAGGGCCGCAAGGGCGAGTCCAGGGCTGCGGTCCTGGAGGCTGAGGCCGACACCGCCCGGCGCATGCGGGAACTGCGTGTCAGGCGCAAGAGCTACAGCCAGATCGCTGCCGTACTCAACGCCGAACACCGGGTGAGGCGCGACGGGGGTACATGGGACGAGCGGAATGTTCGCTGGATCCTCACCTCCGCCGCCCTGCTCACCAATACTGTGGTTACCCGTAAGCAGCGGACCGCCAAGCTGGACGAGGACGGCAATCCCCTACACGGAACGAGCGTCGTCATCCAGCTCCCCGAGCTGTTCTCCCCCGAGGAGATCGAGGAGCTGGAGTCAGCACAGAAGTTCCTCGCCGGCTCCCAGTCGGTACAGCGGGAATCGGCTGTGTACCCGGTCTCCGGACGGCTCAAGAGCCTCTGCGGGGGCAGCTACACCGGCTACCGCCGCAAGAGCCGGAACGACTACCGGATGTACCGCTGTAACGGTCGCGGCTGCGACTGCTCGCAGATCGACGCCGACCTGATCGAGAAAGCCGTATGGCGTCGGGTGTGCGCTCTGCTGGGTGACCCCCAGCAGCTCAACGCGATGGCGAAGGACTGGAGTCAGCTTGCGGCCCGGAACCGGGTCAACTTCGGCGACCGGATCAAGGAGCTGAAGGAACAGATTGCGGAGCAGGACGACCTGATCGACGTCACCGCGTCGATGAAGGTCAGCCGGGCCCTGCGCCAAGGTCTCTCCAAAGCGGAGGCCAAGGCCGCCGCGGAGCGGGCGGTAAAGCCGCTCGAAGCCGAGCTGGAGCGGCTCCGAAAGGAGCTGTCACAGGTGGCCGAATGGCAGGCGGAGGCGGACGCCAGCGAGCAGCAGCTCATGGACCTCCAGCGTCTCGCCTCGGTCGCAAGGCTGCACCTGGCCGAGCTGTCCCCGACCCATCAGGCGGAGGTCCTGGCGCTCCTCGGCGCGGAGCTGGAGGTGACGGGCCCTACACCCAAGGCCCCGCCGACAGGCTCCCCCGGAGCCTGGTTCCTGGAGAACCGGGTACGGATTCCCGCCCTCACCGACATGGAATGGGCGGCTGTCGAGCCCGTACTGATGGCACTCGATTCGGGCCGTGGCCCGAAGCAGCTCCCGAAGCGGGATGTTCTGGAGGCCATCCTCCTGAAGGCCCGCACCGGAATGCGGTGGGAGGACCTGCCCGAGCGATACGGCAAGCCCGCCAGCATCCGCCAGCGGTGGAACCGCTGGTCCAAGTCCGGAGCATGGGCGCAGATCATGGCGCCCCTGAAGGACGCTCCGGGGGACGTGCCTCCGCTTCTGCCTCCGATCGAGATGCGGGGTCGGCTTGACCCCAGGGCGCTCATTGGTCACATGGCGGCACCCGGGGACAGTGTCCCCGTCGAACCGC
>NZ_JBHXRW010000061.1:0-45092 GCF_042716635.1 Streptomyces sp. NPDC058664
GCCCCGGGCGGGCTTGTTGGGGTTGTCCTCCCCCTTGTCGCCACTCTTGTGGGGGCGCGGCGGGGGCCCGCGCGCCACCCGGGGGGCCCACGGCGCAGCCACCGCGACCCGGCTAGGACAGCGACCGCCACGCCGCGACCAGGGCTACCCGGAGCACGCCGATCTCCTCGGCGCTCAGGTCGGCGACCATGCGCTCCTCCAGCGCGCGGGCCGGCCCGGCGTACTCGGCGAGCAGTCGCCGCCCCGGGGCGTCGAGCAGGATGAGGCGTTCGCGGCGGTTGGCGGGATTGGGCTCGCGGCGGATCAGACCCCGGCCCTCCAGCGCGCGGACCATGTCGGCCATGGTCTGGGCGGTGACGAAGGAGTCGCGGGCGAGCTGCGCGGCGGAGATGCCGTCGTGCCGCTCCAGCACCGTCAGAGCGGTGTACTGCAACGCGGTGATCCCGGCGGGCTTGAGCAGCTCCTCCAGGCGGGCGCGCACCGCCAGCTCCGTCCTCTTGAGCAGGTAGAGCAGCGAGGTGCTCACGTTCGTCCTCCCGTGGTGATCGTCCGCGCGGGGCGGGTCATGCCGCTGCCGCCGGACGGCGGCGCCTCTCACCCTAAAACATTGACAGGAATCCTGTTGATGCACAGACTGATGTTCATCAGGATTCCTGTCGATCCCGGCTTGTGCCGGCGCTTTCGGCATCCCTCTTCCCCCTTCTACGAGAGGCACCTCTCATGGATCTTCAGGGCAAGGTCGCCCTCGTCACCGGCAGTGGACGCGGTCTCGGACTGGCCTACGCGCAGGCCCTCGCCGCGGCGGGAGCCGCCGTCGTCGTCAATGACGTCGACCAGGTCGTCGTCGACGCCGCCGTCGCCTCGATCACGTCAGAGGGCGGCAGGGCGACCGGTGTCGTCGCGGCGGTGGGTGACAGCGAGTCGGCGCAGCGGCTGGTCGACGCGGCGGTCGAGGAGTTCGGCCGTCTGGACGTGCTCGTCACCAACGCCGGCATTCTGCGCGACCGCGTCCTGTGGAAGATGACCGACGAGGACTTCGACGACGTGGTCCGCGTCCACCTGCGCGGCACGTTCACCTGCGCCAGGGCCGCCGCCGTCCGCATGCGCGAGCAGGGCACCGGCGGCCGACTGATCCTCATCTCCTCCCCGGCCGGCCAGCGCGGCAACTTCGGCCAGACCAACTACGCCGCCGCCAAGGCGGGCATCGTCGCCATGGCCCGCACCTGGGCCATGGAACTGGGCCGCGCCGGCATCACCGTCAACGCCGTCGTTCCCGTCGCCGCCACCGAGATGACCAAGACCATCCCGGCGTTCGCCCCGGTCATCGAGGAGTCCGAGCGCACCGGAAAGCCGCTGCCGGACTGGCTGCGCAAGGACGAGGGCCTCGGCACCGTCGAGGACGTCGCCTCCGTGATCACCTTCCTGGCCTCGGACGACTCCGACGGAGTCACCGGTCAGGCCATCGGCATCGGCGGGGACCGGCTCGCCCTGTGGGCGCACCCGAAGGAGAAGGCGGTCGTCTTCGCCGACGGCGGCTGGAGCGCCGACGCCATCGCCGCCGGGTGGGCGGACGGCGTCGGCGCCGAGCCCGAGACCTACGGCATCCCCGCGTCCCAGGCCCCGGAGGCGTGAGCATGGGCGACCTCGCGCTCGGCCTCGACCGGCTCACCGCCATCGACGTGCACACGCACGCCGAGATCTCCAAGGACGGCCACGGGGCCCTGAGCCCGGAGCTGTTCGGCGCCTCCGAGGCGTACTTCAAGGCTCACGGCCACCGGCAGCCGACCATCGACGAGATGGCCGCGCACTACCGCGAGCGCCGCATGGCCGCGGTGGTGTTCACCGTCGACGCCGAACACGCCACCGGCCACCCGCGGATCGCCAACGAGGAGATCGCCGAGAGCTGTGCCGCCCACGCCGACGTGCTCATCCCCTTCGCCAGCGTCGACCCGCACAAGGGCCGCGCGGGCGTGCGCGAGGCACGGCGGCTGGTCGAGGAGTACGGCGTGCGCGGGTTCAAGTTCCATCCGAGCATCCAGGCCTTCTCCCCGAACGACCCGCTCGCCCGCCCGCTGTACGAGGCGATCGAGGAGCTGGGCGTGCCCGCCCTGTTCCACACCGGCCAGACCGGCATCGGCGCCGGCGTCCCGGGCGGCGGCGGCATCCGGCTGAAGTACTCGAACCCGATGCTGGTCGACGACGTGGCCGTCGACTTCCCCGAACTTCGGATCATCCTGGCCCACCCGTCCTTCCCCTGGCAGGACGAGGCCCTGGCGGTCGCCACCCACAAGCCGCACGTGTACATCGACCTGTCCGGCTGGTCCCCGAAGTACTTTCCGCCGCAGCTCGTCCGCTACGCGAACACGCTGCTCCAGGACAAGGTGCTCTTCGGCTCCGACTACCCCGTCATCACCCCCGACCGCTGGCTCGCCGACTTCGGGAAGCTCGACATCAAGCCCGAGGTCCGACCGAAGATCCTCAAGGAGAACGCCGCCCGCCTGCTCGGTCTGACCACGGGCTGAAGGAGACGTCGTGTTGAACCAAGGCATCGGTTCCTGGCCGGCGCGCCGGGCCCGCAAGACCCCCGACCGGGTGGCCGTCGTCCACGAGGACCGCGCCCTGACCTACCGCGAGCTGCACCAGCGCGTCCTGCGCCTCGCCCACGCCCTGCGCGCCCTTGGCGTGGCGCGGGGCGACCGGATCGCCTACCTCGGCCCCAACCACCCGGCTTTCCTGGAGACCCTGTTCGCCGCCGGAACGCTGGGGGCGGTCTTCGTCCCCCTCAACACCCGGCTCGCGGCACCGGAACTCGCGTACAACCTCGGCGACTCGGGCAGCACCGTCCTCGTCCACGGGCCCGAGCAGGACGGGACGGCCAGGGCCGCGGCGGCCGCGGCGGACGTACGGCACCGGATCGCGCCGGCCGGTCCCGACCAGGACGGCGTCCTCGGTTACGAGGAGCTGCTCGCCGGCGCCGGGACCGGTCCGCTGGACGAGGCCGTGGCGCCCGAGGACCCGTGCATGATCATGTACACCTCCGGAACCACGGGCCGCCCCAAGGGCGCCGTCCTCTCCCACGCCAACATCACCTGGAACAGCGTCAACGTCCTCGTCGACACCGACCTGACCGGCGACGAGGTCACCCTCGTCGTGGCCCCGCTGTTCCACACCGCCGGCCTCAACATGACCTGCCTGCCGACCCTCCTCAAGGGCGGCCGGGTGATCCTCCTCGGCACCTTCGACGCCGAGCGCGTCCTGGAGCTCATCGAGGACCTGCGGGTGACGTACATGTTCGGCGTCCCCACCATGTACGACGCCATGGCGGCCCGGCCGCGCTGGGAGACCACGGATCTGTCCAGCCTGCGCACCCTCAACTGCGGCGGCGCCCCCGTGCCCGCCCGCACCATCGCCGCGTACCTCGACCGCGGTCTGGCCTTCAGCCAGGGCTACGGCATGACAGAGGCGTCCCCGGGCGTCCTCTTCCTGGACCGGGAGCAGACCTCGGCCAGGGCGGGCTCCGCCGGCGTGCCGCACTTCTTCACCGACACCCGCGTGGTCCTGCCGGACGGCAGCGACGCCGAACCCGGCGAGCGCGGCGAGATCCTCGTCCACGGCCCCAACGTCATGGCCGGCTACTGGGGACGGCCCGAGGACACCGGGGCCGCCTTCGCCGACGGCCGTTGGCTGCGCACCGGCGACGTCGCCCGAACCGACGCCGACGGCTATACCTACATCGTCGACCGGGTGAAGGACATGTTCGTCTCGGGCGGGGAGAACGTCTACCCGGCCGAGGTGGAGGACGTGCTCCTCTCCCATCCCGCCGTCGCCGAATGCGCGGTCATCGGTGTGCCGGACCCGGTCTGGGGCGAGGTCGGCCGAGCCGTCGTCGTCCTCGGACCCGGCGCCCGGGCCGACGAGGACGACATCCTCGGCCACCTCCACGGCCGGCTCGCCAAGTACAAGGTCCCCAAGTCCCTCGTCGTGACCGAAGCGCTGCCCCGCACGGCCTCCGGGAAGGTCATCAAGCCCGCCGTGCGTGACACCTACGCGACCGGTCCCGCCGATCGTCCCCACCCGTGAGAGACGTCCGGTCAGAGTCGGTTCACGGGTCGCGCTCACCGTTGCTCACACCATCGAAAGGAACCTCCATGCCCACCACCGCCAACGGCCTCGACGGTCTCAAGGCCCTCAGCGGAGCCGACCTCGGCCGCACCGAATGGCTCGACATCACCCAGCAGCGGGTGAACACCTTCGCCGACGCCACCGACGACCACCAGTGGATTCACACCGACCCGGAGAAGGCAGAGGACGGCCCCTTCGGCGGCCCCATAGCCCACGGCTACCTGACCCTCTCCCTCATCATTCCGCTCTTCGGAGAGCTGCTCGGCATCACCGGCACCAGGATGAGCGTCAACTACGGCCTGGACAAGGTCCGTTTCCCCAGTCCCGTCCCCGTCGGCGCGAAGATCCGCCTCCATGGTGCCGTCGGCACGGTGGAGGAGGTCAAGGGCAACGGCGTTCAGATGCCGCTGACGTTCACGGTCGAGGTCGACGGCAGCGACAAGCCGGCTTGCGTCGCCCAGGCCGTCTACCGCCACTACGCCTGACCGGTCCCGTGCCGTGAGGCGAGACACCGTCACCTGCCGCACCCGGCGACACACCAGCAGTTCGTCCTCCTGGTGAGTCGGAGCGGCAGGCGACCACGCACGCTCGCGGCCGCCTCCCCGCCTGGACGGCCGGCTTTCGCCTCGCCCGGGAGTACGTCCATCACACGGCGGGATCTGTTCCCGTCAGCAGCGTGTCAATTCTGCGGACGGCGGCGTAAACACCGCGTAGCCGCGCCCTCGCCGGGTGGGCGGAGAGCTTTAGCGTCGCCTCCATGCAGCCACTCCCCTCTCCGTGTCCCCCGTCGGGGGCTCCCCACGACACCCTGTACGACGTGGGATGGCGTGACGAGGCTCGGTACGCGATCGGGTGCGCGGCCCTCCTGCCCGGAACGTCACTGATCGTCGACGCCGGCGCCCACGGTCTGCCCCTGCTCCGGACGACGGGCTGGATCATCCCGGCGTCCACCCTGCTGGTGGTTCTGCTGCCCGCGCGTGTCAGCGCCGGGCCGGGCCGGCTGTCGGTCCAGGAACTGTGGGTCACCAGGACGGTCCGGACCGATCGGCTCTCGGCGGCCGAGTGGCCTGTCGGCATCGCGCAGCGCCTGGTCCTGACGGACACGGACGGCGTACGGGCCGAGGTGGACCTGCGCGTGCTCATCACCAACCCTGCCCTGTGGCTGCGGCTCGAAGCCGACAGGCGGACCGCCCGGGAACGCGGCGTCCTCGATCACGGCGGGGCGAGTCTCGCCAAGCTGTCCTCGCGCGTCGACGCGGAGACCACCCGCTCCGTCTTCAACGTTTCGGGCCCGAGCTAGTGCCGTCCTGGAAGGGCGAGCGGCACCGCATCGGCGTTAAGAACGCGCCAGGAATCAAAGCGCGGTTACTCATGGCCGCTTTCGCGATCGAAGTGTTCCGTCGGCCGTAGCCCGCTCTGTCCCTGGGCGCCCCCCCCACGCCTCTCCACTCCTCGGGTTCGGTGAAGCCGTGAGCGTGGCCATCCCGCTGGTCGCGATCCTCCTGGTGCTGAACGCGGTCGTCATCGGTGTCGGCCTGGTCCATGTCTTCACCACCCCCGGGGCATTCTCGGCCTGGACGGACGCGCTCGTCGAAGGCGGCGCCGGCTTCGGCGACCTGATGACGCCCGCGCTCCTCGCGTTCCCGCTGCTCGTGCTGGGTCTGTCCGGCTTCGAGACCGGAGCGAGCGTGATGCCCCTGGTGGCCGCAGACGGCGCCGACGACAAGGAACGGCTGCGGTCGCGGATCCGCAACACCCGCAAGCTGCTGACCGTCGCGGCCCTCATCATGAACGTCTACCTGCTGGCCTCCAGCTTCGTCACCACCGTCCTCATTCCGCGGACGCGTTCGAGCCCGGCGGTGCGGCCAACGGGCGCGCCCTGACCTGGCTGGCCCACGAGCACGTCGGCGAGGCGTTCGGCACGGTGCGCGTGTCATCGCTCTCCGGCAGCCCTCGCATCCCGACCTGGACGACACCCAACAGACACCACTGGGCACGACGAGCGCCCTTGCCGCACCGTCGCCCTCCAGCGCCTCACCCCAACCCGGCCGGCGCTTCCGCCGGTTCGTCCTGGATGCCTTCGTGCCCGGCCTGCACCCCTGGGACGGCAACGGACGGGCGATGTGCCAGTCCCCTCGGAGATAGTCCGCGGGGACTGGCACGTCGCAGGCAGGCTGAAGGCGCGGTGCACGGTGATCGATGCGCTGCTCACCTTCCCAGACCGTCCGACCGGGACCGGATGGTCGCGGCCCCGGTTCGGCGTCAGTCGTCGATCGCCTGGTAGACCGTCGTCCAGAAGTCGTGGAAGAGCCGCGCCGGGTCCGGGACGGACGTCCCGACCTGGGTGAGGAGGATTCCGGTGACCTGATGTTCCGGGTCGGCGTAGGTCGAGGTGCCGCTTCCGCCGTCCCAGCCGAACTGGCCGATGGGCGCGTAGTCGCCGCGGTAGGTGCGTACCGCCATCCCGAAGCCCCAGCCTCCGTGCTGCCCTTGGCCGAAGGAGACATGGACGTTGTCGACGGCCATGGCATGCCGTGCGGCTTGCTGCTCGGGCGCGAGGCGGTTGGTGGTCATCAGCTCGACGGCGGCCCGGGAGAGAATCCGTTCGCTCCCGTGCCTCCCGCCGTTGAGCAGCATCTGGAAATAGGCGTGGTAGTCGTCTGCGGTGGAGGTCAGTCCGCCGCCTCCGCCCTGGAACGCCGGCGGCGTGCTGTGTCGTCCCCCCTTGGCCTCGTCCCACACGTGGAACTGGCCGGTCTGCGGGTCGGGGGCGTACAGCGGCGGCAGCCGGTCGATCTTGTCGGCGGGCACGTGGAAGCCGGTGTCCTTCATGCCGAGGGGGTCGAGGACGCGTTCACGCAGGAACGTTTCGTACGACTGGCCCGTGACCCTGGCGACGAGCACGCCGAGCAGGTCGTGGCTGATGTGGTACTGCCAGCGCTCTCCGGGCTGGTGCATCAGCGGAAGCTCGCCGAGGCGGCGCATCCACTCGTCCGCCTCGGGCATGGGCGTCGGCAGGTTGGGCGTGAGCCCCTGCTCGAAGATCGTGTTCATGATCGGGGTGCCCAGGGCCGTCATATCCATGCCGAGCCCGAACGTGGAGGTCAGCACATCTCGTACGGTGATCGGCCGCCGCGCCGGCACGGTGTCGTCCAGCGGGCCGTCGGTCCGCCTCAGCACCTGCCGGTCGGCGAGTTCGGGCAGCCAGGGATCCACGGGGTCGTCGAGGCGCAGCCTGCATTCGTCGAGCAGGATCATCGCCGCAGAGACCGCGACCGGCTTGGACGTCGAGGCCATCCGGAAGATCGTGTCCCGGCGCATCGACGGACCGCCGTCGTGACGCATCGTCCCGATCGTTTCGACGTGCGTCTCACCGCCGCGGCTGAACAGCGCCACGAGCCCGGGAATCCTCCCGGTCTCGACATGCCGTGCGAGCACGTCGCGGACTCTTCGCAGCCCTGTCCTGGAGAAGCGGTTGTGCTGGTCGGCGGGGGTGATGGTCACGGTTGTGCGCTCCTTCGGTGAACGGGCGGGTGGCTTTGAGTTGCCGGGTGCTGCGAGGCCCCGCTCCCATGACGGCCGATTCGGGTCGGGGTCGTGCTTCGGCGTCGGTCTGTCGCAGCGGCTGGGCGGGGGACGTGGTCGTCCACGTCGGCGGGTGTCGGCCAGGGCGGGACGAGTCGGCCGGGTGCGTGTGGTGAACGCCGCTCGGCGCTGTCTAGTGAGCCGGCTCGGCCGCCGCGTCGGCCGAGCCGGCCTGCCCGCCGCCGAACACCACGTCGACGAGCTTCTGCGTCGCCCGCTGGAACACCGTCGCCATGGACGGTGCGGCGTCGTCCACGTAGTTCACCGCGGCGGTCAGGGTCCTGCTGCCGTCGGGCGTGCTGTACATCAGCGCCGCGTGGCCCGCCATGCCGCCGTTGTGGGTGATGACGGTGCCGCCGCCCTCCCCGACGTCCTGCACCATCACCCCCAGGCCGTAACCGGCCTTGGGGTGCGTCGCGCGCATCTCGGCGAGCAGCGGCGCGGGCAGGAGCTTGCCGCTCACCAGGGCGGAGATGAAGGTGTGGAGGTCCTGGGTGGTCGAGATCATGTCACCACCGGTGGCGATCCAGGAGGGGTTCTGGCGGGTGACGTCGACCGTCTCCTGCCGGTCGCCGTCCTCGTACCGGTAGTAGGCGTGGGCGTGCGGTTCGGGGATCTCCGGGCTGGTGTCCGGCACCAGGGTGCCCGACAGCCCGAGCGGCCCCAGGATCAGCCGCTGCACCTCCTCGGCGAGCGGGTGACCGGTGACCTTCTCGATCAGCAGCCGGGCCAGCACGTAGTTGGTGTTGGAGTAGCTCCAGTCGCTCCCCGGCTCGAACCGCGCCGGCTTGGACAGCGCCAGGCGGACCAGCTCCTCCGGCCGGTAGGTCCTGAACCGGTTGTCCACCCACTCCCGGCCCGCGGTGGTGGCGGGGATGCCGGGCGCGAACGTCCCGTCGTCGTAGTACTCGCCGGTGAAGTTGAACACCCCGCTGGTGTGCTGGAGCAGCATCCGGACCGTGATCCGCCGGTCCGGCGCGAACTCGGGCAGGTGGTCGGCCACCGGGACGTCGAGCCCGACCTTGCCCTCGGCCACCAGTCGCAGCATCACGGCCGCGGTGAAGGTCTTGGTGACGCTGCCTATCCGGACGTGCCCGTCCGTCGGCGGCTTCGCGCTCTCGCCCAGCCTGCGCGCTCCGGCGCTGCCGACCCACTCGCCCCGCTCGTCGTTCACGCGCAACGTCACGCCGATGAACCCGGCCTCGACCATCTCCTCGATGGCCTTCCGCAGCTCCGGGCGGTCCTGCCCCGCAGCGGCCTTCGGCACGCTCGCACTGGCAGAGGTGTCCACCCTGGCCTCGTCACGGCTTTCGGTGATCCTGCCGGCCGTGTTCGTCATGGGTGTGCTCCTTCGGGGCTACGGGGTTCAGAGGCTGCGGGCGGTGATGTCGCCGTAGGAGGTGGTCGCGTGGATACGCAGGCCGGCGGCGGAACCGGCGGTGCTGTTGAGCGAGTTGTGAATCCGGCCGTAGGAGGTGCCGGCGTCCAGGGAGGCGGAGACTCCACGGGCGGCACCGACGGAGATCTCGCCGTGCTCGGTGCTCAGGGTGACCGTGCCGGTCGTGGCCTCGGTGATGCGGAGGTCGCCCTTCTGAGTGCTGATGCGGGCGGGGCCGCCCAGGCGGCCGACCGAGACGTCGCCGGACTGGACGGTCAGGTGGGCGCTCGCGGTCTCGTCGAGCTCGACGGTTGCCTGCGCGCCCTCGAAGGCGACGTCGCCGAGCCGTCCGACGCTCTGGAACTCCGCGCTCGCCGTCTTCACCTCGATGCGTGAACCGGTCGGCAGCTGGACGGTCACCGCAACGGATCCGGAGGCTCCCAAGACCTGGTTCTTCGCCTCCGGAGCCTTGATCCGCAGCACACCAGCGTCGTATGCGACGGTGGTCTGCTCCGCGGCCCGCGCGTCGCGGCCCTTGGAGGCGTCCGCGGGCAGGACCTCCACCGCGGTGTCGGCCCGGTCGGCGGCGACGAGCCGGATGCGTCCCGCGGGGATGTCCACGACGGCGGAGATGGTGCCGGGGGTGTCGAACTTCTGCATGACGCTCTCCTTGGGCTCGTTGTTTCTCGCAATGGAAAGCTACGTTGCATTTCCCACCTTCGCAACATCCCGGTTGCGCCAAATCGCTATAAACGCAGGCCAGAACCATCGAATCGTTGCAGTGACCTTGCCGCTTAATGCAATAACGGACACCTGATCGTTGCAATGACTTGAAGGTGAATGGCCGAGCCGTGGTACCGGGGAGCGTTGAGGGATCGCGATGCCAGGAGACCGGCTCACCGATCACGCGGTGCGCGGCGTCGACCCCGCCCACTGCGCCGACCCGGCTCATGTGCCACCGAACGCCGCGTCCGCCGACGGGAGCGGGTCGCGCCGGAGCACGAAAGCTGAACCTTTCGACTCATCGCGTCTCGGGGGCGCCGGCGGGCGGCACCCATTGGGTGAGCTGGACCACGACGCCATTGGGGTCGGTGAGCTCGAACAGTTGCTCACCCCACGGTTCCTGGCGGATCCGGCCGAGTACGACCGCTCCCTCTTGGCACAGCCGGTCGTACTCGGCCTCGACATCCATGACGGTCAGGGTCACGGCGAGATCGGCCAGCCCCTGACCCCGCCAGACCCGCGGCGGCAGCTCGGGGTCGCGCTCGGACAGGGCGATCTCGGCGGAGGTGTCGTCCCGGCGGAGGCAGACGTATCCCTCCGCCGACTCGACCTCCCGAAAGCCCAGATGGGTGGCGAAGAACCGGCTGGAAGCGCCCACGTCCTCCACTGTCAGCGACACCTTCGTAGCGACGACGTTCATGCACTGAGCATCCGGGTTGGACAAGATGATGATCAACGACTGATCATGCAACGCCGGTTAAGCCAGGGGTTAACGAACATGCGGGGGCGTGGGGGCGCGTGGAGCTGCGCGACATCGAGATCTTCCTGACGTTGTCGGAGGAGCTGCACTTCGGACGGACGGCGGAGCGGCTGCACGTGTCGGCGGCGCGAGTCAGTCAGGCGATCAAGAAGCAGGAACGCTCGATCGGGGCGGAGCTCTTCGAGCGGACCAGCCGCCAGGTGCGGCTCACACCGGTCGGCGAGCAGCTGCTCAGTGATCTGCGACCGGTGTTTCAGAGCCTGAAGGCGAGCGTCGAGCGGGCACGGCTCACCGCCCGAGGCAAGACAGACATCCTGCGGGTCGGCCTGATGGTCACCAACGGCCATGAACTACGGCCCTTCTGGGACGCCTTCCGTTCGCGGCATCCGGACTGGGGCCTGCGGCTGAGCCACAACGGCTACATCGACCCGTTCGCCCCGCTGCGAGCCGGCGAGATCGACCTGCTGTTGACCTGGCTTCCGGTGGAAGAACCCGATCTCACCGTGGGGCCGGTGCTCTTCACCGAACCCAGGGTCGCGCTGGTGGCCACCGACCACCGCCTGGCCGGCCGCTCGTCAGTGACCCTGGAAGCGTTCGCCGACCACGGCGTCGTGGGGCCGGACGGCCCTCAGCCCGACTACTTCGAAAACGCCTTCGTCCCGTTCTCCGCGCCCAGCGGCCGAGCCATCGAACGGAGATTCCCCGTCACCACGCTGGACCAGCTGTACACGCTCGTGGCCGCGGGCGAAGTCATCCACCTCCTGGGCGATCAGGTCACCCGCTTCTACGCCCGCCCCGACATCACCTACCTCCCCGTTCGCGACAC
Organism: Streptomyces sp. NPDC058664; assembly: GCF_042716635.1. Lineage (NCBI taxonomy): Bacteria > Bacillati > Actinomycetota > Actinomycetes > Kitasatosporales > Streptomycetaceae > Streptomyces > Streptomyces sp. NPDC058664. The sequence goes on from NZ_JBHXRW010000061.1 coordinate 11,395, forward strand.
ACCTTTCTTGCGATGGGGCCTGGTATGGCGGTCGGACAACGACAGCCCGCTCGTCCGGGCCTTCGTCCGCACCGCCCACGAACTCGGCACGATGGCGCTGTGAGCTGGTCGGTCAACGACTCAGCTCGGTCATCAAGCCCACGAGTTGAAGAGCACTCCGCCCAGTGTGGTGATGCCGTAGGAGCGAATCTGGCGCCACTCGCCCCGCGTAAGCGCTGAAGTGTCCACGGCGGAGAGAGGCATGGCAAGCTGCTCGCTAATCAGCGCTGTTGACCATGTCGCTCATCTTGCTCGGTGCAAGACTGCACCTGCACGGCGCGCCCTTGCGCGGTGCCGGTGTGGCGGGCCGAGTCGGACAACGAGCCTGTTCGCGGGCATGAGGCGCATCGTCCACGGAGCCGTCCGTATCGGCCGCGAGTCCCGGACTGTGCGGCCGGGGGGTCAAGGGCGGGATCCGAGCCGACGCAGGGTGTACCCGCCCGCTGCGGGATCGAGGTGCTTGGTGGTCTCTTTGAAGAGGTATTCGGCCCGCTCGTAGGAGAGGCGGCGGCGGCCCGTGTCCGGGCACAGATCGGTCGGTGCGGGTGTCCGGGCGGGGCCGGGGCGCCGGTCGGAGAGGAACACCGGACCCCGGGTCCGGCCGGCCAGCAGCTGGGGCAGGAGCCGAGCGGTCCCGGAGCGCCAGGTCACCCAGGTGCCGCCCGTACGGGCCCTGCGCTCTTCCAGGTCCAGGTCCTCGACGTTCAGGGACAGGACGGCTTTCACTCCGGCCGCCGATTCGTGCAGGAGCCGCCACAGCGTGTGTTCACGCATCGGCAGGTGCGGGCGGCTCCAGAGCGCGTCGAGCTGTGCGGAGCTGAGCGCCGGCGTCCGGGGGCGGGTCACGGCGCGACGGTCCAGGCCGGCCGCGAGGTCGCCCAGGGACGCCCACGCACTGAAGGACCTGACGGCCGAGCGGTGCCGGTTCCACGTCGCGGCCGCGGTTTCGCCCCACGCTGTCGCGAACACCCGCGCCACCTCCTCGGCCGTCAGGGAGGCCAGCGGCAACTGGTCGCCGAGAGCCAGGCACAGGCGCCTCAGGGTCTGTCCGTAGGAGTGGATCGTGGCCGCGTCCAGATCGTCGCGGCTCAGGAAGTCGTGGGCGGCCCGCCCGAGTGTGGGTCCGGGCGGGCCGACGGCCTCGATCGCTTCCGCCCGTCGGTGCAGAAAAGCACGCTCGGCGGCGTTCCTGGTGAGGGAGGCCGCCCGGTAGAACTCCAGCCGCGCTTCCCGGTGCCGGCCCAGCCGGGCCAGTAGGTCGCCCCTGACGCTGGGCAGGAGGTGGTAGTCGCGCAAGCTGGGATCGTCGGCCAGCGCATCGGCCAGGTCGAGGCCTTCCTGTGGCCCGTACGCCATCCCGAGCGCCACCGCCCGGTTGAGATGGACGATCGGTGTCGGTACGAGCTGCGCCAACGCCCCGTACAGGGATCCGATCTGGGCCCAGTCGGTGTCCTCCGCGTCATGTGCCCGCGCATGGCACACGGCGATGGCGGCCTGCAGCAGATACGGTCCGGGCGGTCCGCCTGCTTCCCGTGCCCGCAGCATCGCGGTGAAGCCGCGCCGGATGAGCAGTTGGTCCCAGCGTCCCCGGTTCTGCTCGTGCAGCTGGACCGGCTCGCCCGACGGGCCGGTGCGCGCGGCCGAGCGGGAGGCCTGGATCTCCATCAGCGCCACCAGTGCGTGCACCTCGGCCTCCTGAGGTGCCAGCTCGGCCAGCAGCCGCCCCAGTCGCAGTGCTTCGAGACAGAGCCCGGGCCGCATCAGGTCGTCGCCGGAAGTGGCCGAGTAGCCCTCGTTGAAGATCAGGTAGATGACCTCCAGCACGGACGAGAGACGTTCGCTCAGTTCCGCGCCGTCCGGCAGGTCGAACGGCACCTGCTCCTCGGCCAGCGTCCGCTTGGCCTTTGCGATGCGCTGGGTGATCACCGTCCCGGTCACGAGGAAGGCCCGCGCGATCTCCTCGGCCGTCAGACCGCCCAGTAACCGGAGAGTCAGAGCGGCTCGGGTCTCGGTCGCCAGGACGGGGTGGCAGGAGATGAGCATCAGTCGCAGGACGTCGTCCTGTCCGGGCTCCGACTCGGCCGGTTGCTGTTCCAGCTGGTGGGCGAGTTGTTCCTGCTTGCGCGTCAGGCGCTGGGAGCGCCGGATGTGGTCGACGGCCCGCCGCTTGGCGGTGGTCGTCAGCCAGGCGCCGGGGTTGTCCGGGACGCCTGTGCTCGGCCACTGCTCGAGCGCGGCGACGAGCGCGTCCTGGGCGAGCTCCTCGGCGAGGCCGACGTCGTGCACCATTCGCGTGAGCGCTGCCACGATCATGGCCGACTCGAGCTTCCAGACCGCGGCCACCGTGCGACGGATATCCAGCACGGGCACGATGACAGCACCTGCCCCGACTCGTACGCAAGCCTGGGCAGGTGCACGTCGCCGTTCACGGTGTGTCCCGCCGAAGGCTCAGGGGCCGAAGACCTGCTGGACCACGCTCTCTCCGTCACCGACGATCCTTCGGAAGCGGCGGGCCAGCTCGACCGCCTCCTCCTTCGAGCGGACCTCGATGAGCGCGAAGCCGGCCACGGCCTCCTTGGCCTCGGTGAACGGCCCGTCCGTCACCGTGATCTCCTCGCCGGCAGACCTCACAAGGACGCCGCCCGGCTCCAGGCCCCCCGTGGCCAGCAGCACACCGGCCGCCGTCAACTCCTCGACGAACCTGCTCATCTCGGCGTACAGCTTCTCGTCGGGGGCGGTGTCGGAAGGCCTGGTCGTCATCAGGTAGCGCATGGGTTCCCTCATCTCGTCGTGCGGTTCTCGACCGCTTCTGCCCATACGACGAACAAAAGCATGTGACAGGGAACGCGTGCATTCCCTGTCACATCGCCGGATCGACGTGTCAGCACAAGCACCGCACTTCGAACCCGAGAGGCAGACATCATGACCACCCGGCCCGCCACCACCACCGCCGCCGCCGCGACCGGAACCCCCGCCCGTGCCACCACCCGCTCCCTGCTCACCTGCGTGGTCGTGGCCTCTCCGCTGTGGGCGGCCCTCTCGCTGGCCCAGGCCGCCGGCCGCGACGGCTTCGACATCACCCGCCACCCGTTGAGCGCCCTGAGCAACGGCTCGCTCGGCTGGCTCCAGATCGCCAACTTCCTCATCGCCGGAGTCCTGCTCGCCATCGGCGCGACCGGACTGCGCAGGGCCCTGCACGGCACCCCCGGCAGCACCTGGGCCCCTCGGCTGGTCCGGATCGGCGGCATCGGCATGATCGCCGCAGGACTGTTCGTGATGGACCCGGTCGACGGCTTCCCCACAGGCGCCCCCGACGCGGAGGCCGCCGCGCTCACCTGGCACAGCTACGCCCACTTCGCCGCAGGGTCGGTCACCTTCACCTCGCTGATCGCCGCCTGCTACGTACTGGGCCGTCACTTCGGCCGCATCGGTCACCGCGGCTACGCCATCGCCTCCCGCATCGCCGGCACCACCCTCCTGATCGGCAACGGCTGGGCCATGGGCGGCGGCAAGGCCGGCACCCTGACGCTGGCCGTCGGTGCCATCACCGCGATGCTCACGATCTCCGTGATCGCCGACCGGTACCGCCGCAGCCACTGAGCCGCACCCCTTCCTCCCCAGGACGGCGCCCCTGGGGCGCCTGATGTCGGCCCGGCACACCCTCGAGACCGAACCACGCGGTTGAGCCATGGCAGCAGGACCCCTCGGACAACTGCTGCAGCTCGGCGAACTCCGACCTGTCCTACGGCGAGGACGTCGATCTGACGGGTACGGACACGGCGTTGTCGGCCGGGCCCGAGGGCGCCGAACCCCACCTCGCGCTGCCGGACGGGTCCCCCCTTCCGGCTGGTGGATGCGTCCGCTCCCACGAACTCCCGCACGGCAGGGTCTTCCGGGCCAGCCCTCCGCAGCGGCTGATCAGAGCGGGAGCACGGCGAACGCTCCTGGTGCTCGGCGACAGTGCGACAGCGAGGCGCGCCCCTGACGGCGACGTGCACGCGATCCCGTTCGACGAGGTCGTCGGCGTCGAGGCCCACGGAGCGGGCCGAGTGCTCGTCGGCCGCGGCGGCTGCGTGATCCCGGTCCTTCCCGACCTCTTCTCCAAGATCACTCCCCTGGTCCGGCAGTTCGACGAGTCCATACCCGGAGGACCGCGCTACCCGGAGGACCGCGCTACCCGGAGGACCGCGCTACCCGGTGTCGGCCTACTGGACCGACGATGAATGACCTGCGGTGAGGACTCGTGTCCTCACGAGGGCGTTGTGGAGGGCATCGGCGCTGCCGCGCCGGTACTCCAGGAGGTTCTCCGTCTCCTCTTCGTCGGCGAGGTCGATCAGGGTGCGGAGCGGCCGGACGGGGCGGCCATCGACGATGGCTGCTAACCAGGCGCTCTTGGTGGTCCCGTGCAGGCCGGAGACTCCTTGCGGGGGCCGTCGGGCAGGACCAGGTAGTCGAAGGTCCGGGCGTATGGTGACCGGGCCGCGCGAAGCACGCGTCGCAGTGTCCGGGAGGTCGTGGCCGTGCGGCAGCAAGTTCGCCCGGGATCCGCACCGCGGACGGCGGGCCGGCGGCGTACTCGATGCCCAGAGTGTCGCCTGCGGTCGGAGCCGGATCGGAGACGGAGATGTCCGTGACGGCTTCGAGGCCGTCGGCGGTGGTGAAGCTGATCCCGGCCGCGGCGGGAGCAGCCAGGGCTCCAGCGGCAGTTCGCCGTACACCTGCTCGATCTACCCGGACGCCGGACTCGCGCATCCCTCCTACGGGCGGGCCCGGACGCGATCGCCGAAGTCACCAGCCTGCTCGTGCCGGTCCAGGTGAAAGATTGGTACGGCGGCCGTCACTGATTCGGAACGGCGATGCCGGCTGCGCGCAGGTTCGCCTCGATCAGCGTGTTCAACCGGGCGATGGACGGTGACTGGTCCTCCCGGTGGTGGTTGACCATTCCGTACCGGGAGGCGGCGTCGGACCGGTTCCGAAACCCGGCCGGGATCGCCAGCAGCGCGCGGTGGGAGAGCAGCTTGTCGGTCAGCGTGGACGCCAGCTCCTCGACCCGCGGGTCGTCCGGATCCCAGGTCCTCGCATCCCAACCGCGCTTGGTCAGCTCGACGGACTCGGGATCGTCAAGCGATTGTTCGAGCCGGTCAGGAAGCTGTCGAAGATCTCTGGGACCAGCGCCTGGGACAGCACCAGAGCCTCCCGTCGACCAGCCACGTAGTCGGGGCTGAAGCCGAGTTCGGCGAGTCGGCCCAAGACCGCGCAGGCCCGGTCGGGCAGCAGGGCCCGGTCGCCGTGGTCGAGACGGTGCAACCTGTCGCGGCGCGCGATCAGGTCGTCGATCCGTTCGGTGAGCCGGTGGTGGACGTTGTCCAGGGTGGCGGCGAACGTCTTGGGATCGGCGTCGAGCAGGTCACCGATCTCGGCCAGCGGCACGCCGGCCGCGGCCAGGGTCCGGACCCGGACCAGCCGGAACAGCTCGCCCGATCGGTAACGGCGGTAGCCGGAACCGTCACGATCCGGCTCGGCGACCAGGCCGAGCCGGTGATAGTGCCGCACGGTCTTGATCGTGACACCGACGAACGCCGCCGCCTGACCGATCGTGAGCCCGTCTGCCATCGACTCGGCGCACCTCCAGATCGTGGACGGCTACGGTCTCGCGAACCGCGTCGGCGACGGCCGGGAAGTCCGGACGATCACAGGAGCGAGGATAGCGCGCACCAGTTCCGGCCCCTGCCGCCAAAGGGCCGGGACACCCGCGATCGGTGCCGGTCACTCCTTGATCACTGTGGAGGGTTGACCTTGACCTTGGGGCAAGGATGCAGGCTCTCCCTACGGCCGGTCGAAGGGCCAGGCAGCCACCAGGGCGCCGTGGGAACTCACACCGCGCACAGGAGATTCATCATGGGGACACGCGACAGCGGCTTCTCCGAGGCAGGGCTGCGCCGACTGCGCGAGGTGCTGGCACGGCACGTCGAGTCCAAGAAGGTTCCCGGCCTTGTCGCCCTGGTCAGCGTCGGCGGCCAGACGCACGTCGAAGCGATGGGGACGATGCGTCATGACGGTGGCTCGCCGATGCGCCGGGACACGATCTCCACGTCAAGCTCTTCCTGATCGGCTTCTGCGCCACCTTCCCCCACCCCCTGGTCGTGGCCCGCGTACGGGCAGGGCAAGAGGTGACCGGCGCCGGGGTCGCCTCCGGTGCGCGCGGTGAAGCAGATCGGGGATCCGGAGCGGGGCACGTTCTTCCGAGCAGACGAGCAGCCCCCGAAGGCCGGTGCCTTCGGGGGCTGCTCACACAGGCTGACGTCTACCGTGCCGAGTAGCCGAAGGCCACGCCGTTGGCCGGGAGCCCGCCGGAACCGGGCCTGTACGTGGTGGCGGGAGCGACCGTGCCGCCCTGTGTCACGTTGGACATCGGCAGCGTGTAGAGCGCGCCGGTGGCCAAGGGCCCGGAGGGCATGCCCACGTACAGCTTGGTCGCCGTGAAGTGGATGCTCCTGCCCATGTACTGGTTGGCGCCGGGGGGGCCGGGAATGCCGTCGCCGTCGCCGGCCTCGATCCAGCGGTCGTTCGGACCGGCCGATCCGGCCAGCGAGAACGTGTGGACCGCGCCCGCGTTGGCCACGGTGCCGATGTCCTCACCGGGCGTTCCCACGGCGAGCCGCATGGACGCCACGGTGCTCACCGAACCGGGAGCGGTGTTGACTGCGGAGAGGTACTCGCCCATGCGGTCACTGGTCTCGGAGGTGCCGGACACATCGTCCTCCGCCGTGCCCTGCTTGAGCTCGCGCAGATAGCTCCAGGTGCCGTCGGGCTTGATGCGGATCTGCACCACCCGACCCGCGTTGGCGCGGTCCTCGGTGCCGACCGTCACGCTCTCACCGGGCGAACCGATCGCCAGGATCGACTCGGTGGCGGCTGCGGTGCCGCTGGCCCGGAACGGGGCCATGGCCACCGCGTACCCGAACTGGTCACCCGCCTCGGAGCCGCCGGAGATCGCCGCGTTGTCCTGGTCGAGTCCGGCAAGCGGCAAGGGGCGGCCGGAGGAGTCGAAGCGGTTGGCGTCGAGGATCACGACGCCGCCGGCCTTCGCCGTGGTGCCGATGGCCTCGTTGGGGGCGCCGATGGCGATGTAGTTCTGGTCGGCGGCCACGGACCAGCCGAAGAGGTCTCCCGACTCGGGGTCACCGGGAACACCGGCAGAGGACTGGTTCACCGCCAGGCTGGTGGTGCCGTACACGTAGAAGAAGCCGCCCGCCTGCGTGGCCGTGCCGATGGTTTCGCCAGGCAGGCTGATGATCAGGTACGGTCGCCCGGCGTCGTTCACCGCGGCCGCGATCCGGTGGCCCATGCGGTCGCCCGCCTCGGACGTCGAAGCCGCGATCCCGCTGGTACCGGCGCCCTGTTCGAGGTGCGTGGCCTTCAGGGTGCCGGCGCCGAGGCCGCCGGCCGCGCCGTACAGGATGTCGACGAAGCCCGCGTCGGTGGCGGTGCCGACGGTCTCGCTCGGGGTTCCGGCGACCAGGTCGGTGAAGCCGTCCTTGTTCCAGTCGACGGTGGCCAAGGTCTCGCCGAAGTAGTCGTCCGCCTCGGAACCGCCGGGCACCCAGTCCAGGTCCTGGCTGATCTCCGCGGTGCCCTTGCCGCTGCCGTACACGACGCGGATCAGGCCGGCCTTCGCGTCCGTGCCGACCGTGGCCTGGGGGTCGGAGATCGCGATGTCCTCCGCGCCGTCACCGTTGAAGTCGGTCATCCCGGCCGGCTTCGGGGTGGTGCCCCCGCCGCCGAGAGCGGTACCGAGGTCGATCCGCGGAGTGGTGGCACCGGTGTAGATGATGCCCCGGCCGCCGCTCTTCAGCAGGGCCGTCAGGTCGGCGATGCTCTTGGTGGGGAAGGCCTGCTTGAGCACCGCGTACGCACCGGCCACATGCGGCGCGGCCATCGAGGTGCCGTTCTTGGAGGCGTAGGTGCCGCCGGGCACGGCGGAGACGATGCCCGTGCCGGGGGCGAACAGGTCGAGCAGCGGGCCCCTGTTGGTGAAGGCGGACAGCTCGTCGTCGTCGGTGGTCGAGCCGACCGTGACGGCGGAGGAGATGCAGCCGGGCATGCTCACCGCGTCGGTGTGGCCGTTGTTGCCGGCCGCGATCACGGTGGCCACGCCGGCACTCAGCAGGCCGTCCACGACCGGCTTGCGCAGATCACTGTCGCAGGCGGTGGCGTAACGGCCGTTGCCGAGGCTCAGGTTGGCCGCGACGATCGGCGTACCGGCCTGCTTGAGCTTCAGCACGTGCTCAAGGCCCTTGAGCTGGGCGCTCTGGTAGCTGCCCACGCAGGGGACGGCGCCACCGCAGAACTCCTCGGTGGTGAACTGGCTGAAGACCTGGATGGCGACGATGTTGGCGCCGGGCGCCACACCGTTCTTGGGAGCGCCCGTGATGCCGGTGCCGTTGCCCGCGGCGATGCCGGCCACGTGGGTGCCGTGGTCGCAGGCGGTCATGGTCGCGCAGGCGCCGGCCGCGGTGTTGGCGGCACCGGTGCCCTCCTGCGTGTCGGCGCCGTTCGGGCACAGACTGACGATGCCGCTCTCGGCATCGCTCGGCGAGAAGCAGGCCTCGGCCACGACCCGGTTCTTCAGGAACGGGTGGCCGACCTCGACACCGGTGTCCAGGACGGCGATCGTCTGTCCCGTACCGGTCTTGCCGGCCGCGACGGCGTCGTCACCGCCGATGAGCGGGATGCTCTGGTCCAGGGTCGGCGGCTCCACCTTGTCCTCGGTGACGCTGACCACGCCCGGCTTCGCGGCGAGTCGGTCGAGGCCGGTCCGGTCCACCTTGAGGGTGACCACCGGCACGGTCTCGAATTCCTGCTTCGTCTCGCCGGCGGTCGCCGCGTCGGCGACGTCCGCGAGAGTCTCCGTGACGACGTTGACGCGGACCTTGCCGCCGCCCGCGGTCTGGTCGTAGAGCGGCGGGTCGACCGGGTCGGTCGCGGCTTCGGCCGCTGTCGCGGTGCTCGGCGGTGTGACGGCGTGGGCCGGTATCGCGGCGCCTAGGGTCACGGCCGTCATCGCGGTGACGACCGTCGCCCAGATCGTTCTCTTCACTATTGCCTCGGTGAGCAGGGGGCGCGTCATGACTAGGCCTGTGGGGAAGCAGACATGGCACAGCCCGGGGAGATGTGGGGAGCGATGGGGTGAAAGGTCCTGGCGGAACGGGCCGGGGGGCGAGAGGTCTCCGCCACCCGGCCCGTTCACGCCCGAGGAGCGTGCTCCGTCAGGAGGTCGTGCTGCGTGTCGTCAGAAGGTGCGCGGACCCGTGATCAGGTCTTGTTGGCACCGTTCTTCGGGTGGCCCTTCCAGGCCACGGCCTTGAGGTAGACGTACGCGTAGGAGTTGCACTTCCAGCGGACGAAGATGTTGTACGCCTTGCAGCTGTGCGTCTTCATCGTGGAGTAGAAGGCGTTGTCGACGTTCGACTTCTTGCTGCGGTCCAGGTAGTACTTGTAGCCCTTGTACGTGTTGCCGATCAGGCCGTAGCCGTAGTCGTGGGTGTCACACGCGGCCCGGAAGTTGAAGCCGCCCGGGCGGCTGACGTTCGGGCCGGGGGTGCTGCAGCCGTCGTAGAGGATGCCCGCCACGCGGAAGCCGGTCGGCGTGTACCGGAACTTCGGCCAGTGCCAGCCGTAGTGCGCGGCCCACGCGACGCAGCCGCGGTTGAGGTACCACATCCACTCGGTGGCGCGGTTGCAGTAGCGCGGGTAGGCCTGCGGGTCGTTGACCTCACCGGTGGTGAAGTCCCCGGCCGGAGGCGTGGTCGCGGTTCCGTCGCCGGCCGGACCCTGCAGGGGCTCGGTGGCGGACGGCAGGTCGGTGCCGACGGGCGCGGCGTTCGGGGCGGCCGAGTCGGCCGAGCCGGCCGGGAACGTCAGGTCCCACTCACCGTTGGTCGGCGAGGCGACGTCGGAGACGCGCCCCGTCGAGTCGTAGGCGTACGACGAGACCGGGGCGGTGCCCTCGACCGGGTTGGCCACGTTGCGCAGCAGACCCGAGGCGTCGTAGGAGTAGCGCGCCAGCGTCTGCGTGGTGGCACCCGACGTGAGGGTGATCTCCTTCGCGCGGCCCGTGTACTCACCGAGCGCCGTGCCGGTGGCAGTCGTGGCGGTCGAGTACTTGACCGCCAGCGACTGCGCCGGAGCGTCGGCGGTGGCGGGCTCGCTGACCGTGGCGACCCGGCCCTTGGTGTCGTAGGAGACCGTGGCGGTGGGGCCGTCGGCCAGGTTGCCCAGGCTGGTCACACGCCACTTGTCGGTGCCCGGAGCGACCTGCTTCCAGTTGTAGGTCGCCGTGAGGTTGGCGACCCCGATGGCCGCGCCGGCGTCCTCGTCGCCGGTCACGTCGGTGTCCGGGGTGCCGGTGGCCGGAGCGAGGGTCTCGACCGCGGTGGTCACCAGCGTGCCGGTCGCCTCGTTGTACGTGGTGGTCTCGGTGAGCTTGTCGCCGGTGGCGGTCTCGTACTTCTTGACGCCGCCGCCGCTCGGGTAGTCGACGCTGCTCTTCAGGGCGTACGAGACGGAGACCTTCGCGTCGAGGTCGGTGACCACGACGGAGTCGGCCTTCTGCTCCAGCTTGCGGTTGAGCTGGCCCCCCAGGAACCCGGCTTCCCAGCCGGGGCCGAAGACGCCCTGGTCCGGACGGGTCGCGGGCGCCGACTCCGGCCTGGCGACTCCGTCCGCGCCTTCGGTCACCGTGTGGGTACGGCCCATGAGGCCCTCGGCCACATCGGTCTCGTACAGCTCGAAGGACTTCTCCGCGGTGGAGTACAGGCCGGGACCGACCTGCTGGATCTCCCCGTCGGCCAGTGGCGGTTCGACAGTGGCGGCCGCGGCCTGCGGCTGCTCGATGACAGCGGCTCCGGCGGGCTGCTGCGGGAGCATCAGCGCCATGGAGAGTGCGGCCATGACAGGCAGAGCTGTCTTGCGCACGAGTTCCCCCCTCGTGTCGTAGGTGTGCTGCTTGATCGCTGCGGACGGTAGACCGACGCCGATCACGACCACAAGTGGCTTACAAAAAGGGGTAGTTGATTCCGCTTCCTTGCAGCAGTGAAGATCGCCCGGCCGCCGCCCGAGGTTGAGTACGCGTACTCATGTGGTGCGTGCGGCCCGGTCCAAGACTGGGTACATGAAGCGAACCCAAGCCCCGATCAGGGCAGTTGGCACCGAAAAGCGCCGCTGTCGGCGCACCCTCGCGGTGACGGCTCTCACCGCTCTGACCCTGGCCGCCTGCGGCTCCGAGCAGCCGGGTCCCCAGGGGGAGCGGGGCAAGTCCGCCGATGCCGTCTCGGCCAGGAACGACGCGGCCTTCATCAAGACGCTGGACGAGGTGGCACGGGAGTGCCCCCCGCCAGGCACGAAGAGGGAGTCGCCGGCCTCCCCGGAGGGCGAGGCGCCGACCGCTCCGGTGGAGGCGCCGCCCGGCACCACGGTGGAGCCGCCGCCGGGCGGTGCGATCGAGCCCGTCGCCCCCACGGCAGGCCCGGAAGTGGAGCTGGACGCCCGCGACTGGTGCGCCGGCGTCCAGCACGAACAGCGCGTGGCCGAGGCGCTCCTGCAGCTCAAGCGGCCCGATCCCGCCCAGGTCAGGAAGGCGCTGAACGACCTCGGCTACATCGACGAGCGCATCCACGGCCTGAAGCAGTCCGCCGCCGTCACGAAGTTCGCCATCGACCTCCGCGACAAAGGAGGGCGGCTGTGCCTGGACGGCACCGCCAACGGCGAACTGACGGAGGTCGAAGCTTGTGTCGCACCCGAGGACGGAGCGTTCGATATTGCAAATCTTCATCGTCGATCGTGAGTTCGATGTGAGCGAGGTCACACGTTTTACCTCATCTTGAGTGACCGGTCGACAGCATCACGTTACCCATGAATGGGAGATAGTGTCCTAAATCGGCTCTATAGCGGCGAGTTAGGGGGCGCCGGGCCATTGGGGACAGTTGTCCACGGGATGCGCTATCAAGGTTGCGTCAGCAACCAGTCATGCTCGCGGACGGCTGGGTCCACGCCGCTCGATCGCGCCCCAGGAGCTCGCCGACCGGGCGGACACGGCTCCGGTCGCGGTCCCCCTACGGGGCGACCGGGGATCGCAACGACGCCGCACCCCCGCAGACGCCCGGTAAGCGACTCGACCGCTCTCCGCGACACCTGCGAGGCGCCTGCCGAGTCGAGCGGGCCTTACCGGATCCCCGGTCGCGGTCTCTCGCTGGGGAGCGCCCGGGGAGTACGAGCGGCTCCGGGGAGCGTCCGGGGAGAATCGACCGCGTAGATCGGTGCCATCGTGAAAGCCCCGGAGCGGCCGTTCCTCCGCCTCGCCCCCTGGCCTGGCATGGCCAAACGCAAGGCGACACCGGCTGCTCCTCCGGGCGAACCCTTCACACAGCACCCGCCCGTCATGCCGGCCATAAGTCGAGGGCAGACCAATGGAACGGCCGGTCAATGAACGTCGGCTTGCGGTACTCGAGTGGGTGGCAGCCGGGTCCCCTGCCGGCCTCCGGGAGACCAGTTCCTCCAGGCCCCCCGCCAGGCACTGCAGAGCCGGGGTTTGGTTGCGGTCTCCCGGAAGGGCGGGCAGTGGAGTGTCGTCCTGACGAGCACCGGCCGACACCACCTGGCGCACCGCACGTACCCTCCCCGCGGATCGCGCCCGCGGAAGAGCCGGACGGGCGCGCCGCAGCTCCCTTCCATCGGAGCACAGGAAACTCCGGACACCGCGCGAAAGCCAAGCCCTCCTTTCGCCGCTGTGCGCAGGTCGGGAAAGACCCGGAGGCGAAGGAGCCGTACGGGGGCTTGTGTCGGGGCGGGTACGGGATCAAGCTCGTCGACGCCCCCTCCGTCGCCCCCACCAGTACCCGTCCGAGGAATGCCGCAAGGCCGGCGGGTCGCCGACGCCTTCACCGACGCCGGCCTCCAGCACGTCCACCTCGCCGAGACCCCCGACGGCAGCCGGGCCGCCTTCGGCCACCGCCCGCCCCGGACGCCCTCGCCGCCCTCACCCTGGCCCTATCCGCCCTGTGGGCCTATCCGCCCTGTGGGCCCCAAGGCCCTGCCGGGCCGGCGGTGCGGCGCCGAGGACTTCCCCCAGCAGGTGGCCGAGCTGCTGCACTTCCTCGGCGACGACTTCCCGGCCGGCCACCCCTGCGCCGACCGCGTGTACGCCGTGCCGGGGCCCGCCCAGGACCGGCTCAACGGCGTCACCCCCCCCCGGCCGCCTGCCGCCGGTGTGGCTGCTCGGCTCGTCCGGCTACTCCGCGCAGCTCGCCGCCCGGCTCGGCCTGCCGTTCGCCTTCGCCGCGCACTTCAACCCGCGCGATGTCGTGTCAGCCCTGCGCCTGTACCGCGAGCGGTTCACCCCGTCCGAGGCCCTGGCCGAGCCGTACGCGCTGGTCAGTTTCACCGTCGCGGCATCCGACGACGAGCGTGAGGCCCGCCGCCAGGCCGGCACTCTCGCGCACGCCATGCTCCGCATGTTCCAGCGCAAGTCCCACCTGATGCCGTCCCCCGAGGAAGGGGACGCCTGCACCTACGACGCCCAGGAACGCCAGGCCGTCGACAGCTGGCTCACCCACGTCCCGTACGGCACCCCCGAGCAGGTCACCGCCCACCTGGACCAGGTCCAACGCGCCTCCGGCGCCGACGAACTCATGATCGGCAGCGTCGGCCACTCCATCCAGGCCCGGCTGCGCTCCACCGAGCTGATCGCCGACGCCTACGGCATGCCCGGCAGCCCGCACTGACGCGGGACGGGCCCCCGCCCACTGCGAACGCCAGGGCATCCCCATCCTCTCCGACCGCGCGCCTACCAGGGCGCCGGCCCCTGGGGCGCCACCAGACTCGAACGCCCGCCAAGCGGCGAGCTCACCCTCACCCAGCGCACCGTCAACCGGGACCTGGCCGCGGCCGGGTCGGACAGGCCGCGGCCCGACCCTGCCCCGCGTGCACGGCCTATGCGTGTGCGTCCGCCCAGAGGTCCATCGGCACGCACCCCTGGCTGCGGCCGTCGGGGCCCATCATGCGGCCCATGCGCTTGACCCAGCGAAGGGTGACGGCCCGGTTGAGGACGCGCAGGCCCGGGACGGTCTCGGCGAGGCGGGCCTCATAGCGAGCGATGTCGTTGGTTCCGTGGGCCCACACCGCGGCGAGCAGATTGGCCTCGGTGGCCGTGGACGCGGACAGGCGGGTGTCGCGCAGGGCCGCCAGTTCCTCAGCGGCTCTGGCGAGTTCGGCGGGAGGAACACTCATCCACACGGTGAAGCTGGTGTGCCAGCCGGTGTGCGGCTGAGCGGCCTCGCAGCGCAGTACCGCCTTGCCGCTGCCCAGGACCCCGGCCAGCATGCGCCGCACCGTCGCCTCGGGCCGGCCGAGCTCGGCGGCGAGCGAGACGAGGGAGCGGCGCCCGTCGGGAGCGAGCGCGAGGATCAGACGGCGTTCCTCCGGGGTGATGGGACCGGGGTCGGGTCGAGGCCAGGCCCCGGAGCCGGGCAGGCCACGCTGCTGGTCTCGGGAGAGCGAGTCGAACCGCCACCGACTGGCCTCGCGGTACAGGTGCTGCACGAGGTGGGTGCGGGTGCCGGTCACCCCAAGGATCTTGCCGAGGGCGAGGACGTAGTCGGCCATCGCGGCCCTGTGACGGGTGGCGACGGTCAGCAGCAGGTCGCTGGAGCCGGCCACCATCTCCACGCTGAGCGCCTGTGGATGCCGGGCGCACTCGGCGGCGAGGGCCTCGCGGTCCTGCGGCAGGCAGCTGACTTCGATCAACGCCAGAGCGCCGTACGCCACCTGGGACGCGCCGGTGTAGCAGGTGACCCACGCCGTCCCGGAATCCCGCAGTCTGGCCCAGCGTCGCGAGAGGGTCGCCGCGTCCACGCCGAGAGGGCCGGCGAGCTGGGACCAGGGAGCGCGGGGCGCCACCTGAAGGGCGGTGATGAGTTCCAGGTCGAGTTCATCCAGTGTTGAACCGAGGGCGGTCGCGGTCGTCGCCCAAGGCACGCTTGTTGCGCATTCCCGCATCAGATCCACCTCCGGAGACGGATTCTTGCAATTCCGGGGTGTCGCCGGAAGGGGGCTGATCCTGTAGCCCACCTCACACCGCCTCCTCCTCCCCGGAGTCTCGTCATGCACCGTCCCCCGTTCCTGAGTGGCGCCATCGCGGTCGCCACCGCCTCGCTGTTGACCTCCGCCTGTACGACCGGATCCAGTCCCTCCGCGGAAGGCGGCAGCGCGGTCGGCGCCCAGGGCGGGGGGACCGTCAGGCTCGCTCTCACGTCGGACGTGACGACGTTCGATCCGATCAGGCAGCAGGCGGCGAGCGACTTCGTCGTGGGTCGCCTGATGTACGAGACTCTGGTCGGCCAGGACGACGGCGGTGCCATCGTGCCCCGGCTCGCCCGGACGTGGGAGCAGTCCCCGACCGGCGTGACCTTCACCCTGAAGAAGGGTGTGACCTGCTCGGACGGCAAGCCGCTGACCGCGTCGCAGGTCGCCGCCTCGCTCACCCGGTACCGGACGACCTCGGCCGGCGCCGCGATGACCTTCGGTCCGGGCAACACCGGCGAGGGGACCACGATCACCGGCGACGACAAGGCCGGCACCGTCGGCATCGAACTGGCCGTTCCGTGGGGCGAGCTCCTCCCGGGCCTGGCGAACAGCACCACTGGTGTCGTCTGCTCCCCGGGTCTCACCGCCGGGGACCGGCTCGGCACAGGTGCCGTGGCGGGTGCGGGCACCGGTCCGTACGAGCTGGTGGGGGCCGAGCGCGGATCGGCGTACGAGCTGAAGCTGCGAAAGGGTTACGACGCCTGGCCTCAGTACGCGGCGATGCCCCCGGGCAGGCCGGCGGGCACCTTGAAGGTGTCGGTCGTGAGGAACGAGTCGACGCTCGCCAACCAGCTCCAGACGGGGGCCGTCGACTTCGGGGCGTTCACCGGACCCGACGCGGCCCGCTTCGGCAAGGACGGCTTCACGATCGAGGCGGCTCCCCTCATCCGCAACTTCGTCGCCTTCAACCAGCGCGAGGGCCATCCGGGCGCTGACCCGGAGCTCCGCAGGGCGGTGGCGCAGGCGATCGACGCGAACGCGTTCAACAAGGTCTTCGGCGGCACGGGCCAGGTCATGACCTCGTACGTGGACGCCAAGGCGCCCTGTGTCTCCACCGACCCGTCCCTCCTCACGAAGACGGACCCGGCCGCCGCGAAGAAGGCCCTCAGCGGCGTGAAGATCAAGCTGGTCGGCTCCAACGCCGTCGGCCAGGGCGCCGGCAACACCTACGTCCAGGAGGCGCTGCGCGCCGCCGGTGCCGACGTGAAGCTCATGAACGCCGACAACGGCACCTGGTCCACACAGGTCACCGGCAACCAGGGCGACTGGGACCTCACGGTCTTCCCGATGATCTATGGACAGCTGGCGCGCGGCGGCGTCCACTTCATCGGCGCCGAACCGGCCGAGGGCCGCAACTTCGGTGCCGTCGACAACAAGGCGTTTCTCGCCGGGTACGGGGCGGCGACCACCACCGTCGACCAGAAGGCCAAGTGCGCCGCATGGCAGAAGGCACAGAAGGCCCTCCTTCAGGCGAACGACGTGGTGCCGCTCGCCACCGTCAACGTCCACTACGTCTTCCGCGCGGGCGTCTCTGCCGCCACCCCGGCAGGCGCCTTCGACCCCGTCACGCTGCGGATCGCCGAGTGACGGCGGCACCGGCGCACGCCCCTGCACCAGCGGCCGGAAAGGGCGCGGGGCCGCAGCGGTCCGCGCCTCGCCGTGGCCTCGCTCCCGGCCCGTGGGGCACCTTCCTGCTGCGGAGGCTGGCCGGTCTCGTCGCCGTCGCGGCCACCCTGGTCGTCGTCACGTTCCTGATCGTCCAGCTCATTCCCGGCGACCCGGCCCGCGTGCTGGCCGGCGCCGACGCCTCGCCCGCGGACATCGAGCGGCTGCGCGGCCGACTGGGACTCGATCAGACTCTGTCCACCCGGTTCGCGGACTACGCGGGCGGACTCCTCCACGGCGACCTCGGCCTGTCGTTCCAGACGCGTGAACCGGTCGCCGACATCATCGCCACCCGGTTGCCCTTCACCGCCGAACTCGCCGTCCTCGCCATCGTGGTGGTACTGCTCGTCGCCGTTCCGCTGGGCCTGGCGATCGCCGTGCGCGGAAGCCGCCGTACGGACGGCGCGTTCACGTTCGCCACCTCGCTGATGGGTGCGACCCCCGAGTACGTCATCGGCACCCTGCTGGTGCTCGTCCTCGCGGTCACCCTGGGTGCCTTTCCCGCAGCGGGCGCCGAGACGCTGACGTCCCTGGTCCTGCCCGTGGCGGCGATAGCCCTGCCCGGAAGCTGTGTGATGGCGCGTATCGTGCGCCGCGAGGCCGCCTCCGTACTCGCCCAGGACTACATGCGTACCGCGCGCGGACGCCGGCTGCCGCCGCTCACGCTGTACACCCGGCACGCCCTGCCCAATCTGCTCACCGCCACCCTGACCCTCGGCGGACTCATCCTCGCCTCCCTCCTCGGCGGCACCGTGATCGTCGAGTCCGTCTTCGCCTGGCCGGGCATGGGCCAGCGCGTCGTCGAGGCGATCCTGGCCCGCGACTACCCGGTCATCCAGGGCTGCGTGCTCGTCCTCGGGTTGCTCGCGGCCCTTCTCAACCTCGTGGTCGACGTGGTGCTCGCGCTGCTCGACCCACGCACTCTGGCCGGAAAGGGTGGTCACTGATGCGTACGGCATCCCCGAGCCCCGCGTCCCCCCGCTCCCCCCGCTCCCCGCGCTCCCCGCGCCGGAACCCGGCCCTGTGGGCCGGGGTGACCGGCCTGGCCCTGATCACCGTGCTGGGGGTGATCGGTCCCCTGGTCTGGAACGACACGGCGACCGCACTGTCCGGTGCCGCCCGTGAGGGCGTCAGCGCCGAGCACTGGCTCGGCACCGACGCCCTCGGCCGCGACGTCCTCGCCCGCACCCTCGTCGCCACCCGGCTCACCCTGCTGATGACCCTGGCCGCCACCGCGATCGCGGGCGCCGCAGGCATCCTGCTCGGCACGGTGGTGTGGGTGTCGGGGCCGCGGGTACGCGAGTTCGGGCTGCGTCTCATCGACGTGATGGTGTCCTATCCCGCGCTGATCCTGGCGTTGGTCGTCTCGGCCGTGCTCGGCGCGGGCCCGACGGCGGCCGTCGTCTCGATCGGCCTCGGCGGCTGCCCGGCCTTCGCCCGGCTCACCGCCAACATGGCCGCCTCGGTGGCCCAGCGGGACTTCGTCTCGACGGCGCGGCTGATGGGCGTACCGCCCCACCGGGTACTGGCGCGGCACCTGCTGCCGAACATCGCGGGTCCCCTGCTCGTCCTGCTGTCGGTGGCGTTCGCCCAGGTCCTGACCGCCTTGTCCGGGCTGTCGTTCCTGGGGCTCGGTGTGCAGTCACCGGAGTACGACTGGGGCGCGCTGCTGAGTACCGGACTGGAGGCGCTGTACACCAACCCGGCGGAGGCGATCGGCCCCGCCGTCGCGATCACGGTGACGGGCGTCCTCGCCTCCTTCGTGGGCGACGGGCTCGCCGCCGGGTCCGACCCCCGCGGCGGCCCGGTGGCCACGGCGGCCGCGCGGCCCGCCGAGCGCCCCGAACCGTCCGGGCGCGCGCCGGATAACGCACTGCTCACCGTGGACGGACTGAGCGTCGAACGTCCCGACGGGACCCGGCTCGTGGACGGAGTCTCCTTCCACGTCATGCCCGGCGAGATCGTCGGCCTGGTCGGCGAGTCCGGTTCCGGCAAGTCCCTCACCGCGATGACGGTGGCCCGTTTGCTGCCGGACGGACTCACCTCCCACGCCGCCCGTCTCGTCCTGGACGACCTGGACCTGGACGCGTGCCGCGTCGACGCGGCACGCCTGGCCACCGAGGTCGGCATCGTCTTCCAGGACCCGTCGGCGTCCTTCAATCCGGCCCTGCGCATCGGCGGCCAGCTCACCGAGGTGCTCCGCACCCACCAGGGAGTGAGCAGGGCACACGCGCGGGCCAAGGCGATCGAGGCGCTGGAGAAGGTGCGCATCCTGAACCCGGAGGTCGTGGCACGGCAGTACCCGCACGAACTGTCCGGCGGAATGCGGCAGCGCGCGATGATCGCCTCCGCCGTCCTGCCGGGCCCGAAGCTGATCGTGGCCGACGAGCCGACCACGGCACTCGACGTGACGGTCCAGGCCGAAGTCCTGGACCTGCTGCGCGAAACCAACCGACACCGTGGTACCGGCATGCTGTTCATCTCCCACGACATCGGCGTCGTGAGCACCCTGTGCCACCGGATCGTCGTGATGTACGCCGGCCGGGTGGTGGAAGAGCTCTCGGCACGCGACCTGCGGGCCGGGCAGGCCCGGCACCCCTACACCAAGGCCCTGTTGGCAGCCGCCCCCCGCCTCGCCGACCACGAGGACGACGCCCTGGACGAGGCAGGCCGACGCCGACCGCTCGCCACCATCGCGGGTCGGCCCCCGGCCGCGGCCGAGCGCCCGGCGGGCTGCGCGTTCGCCACCCGCTGCCCTCTCGTCCACCAGAGATGCACCCACGAACTCCCGGTGACGCGCGACGGCGTGGCCTGCCATGCCGTCGCGTCCAGCACCCTGGCCGCGAGCGCGCGGGACGACGCGTGACCGCCGTGCCCCACACACCTGGAGGTGACCCCCGCATGACGTACAAGCTCGCGGTCGAGGACCTGACCGTGGTCTTCGGACACGGCTCGCGCGCAAGGACCGTCCTCGACCGGGTGTCGGTGGGCGTCCGGGCCGGGCAAACGCTCGGCCTGGTCGGTGAGTCCGGGTCGGGGAAGTCCACCGTCGCCAAGACGATCGTCGGCATCAACCGACCCCGCACGGGCCGGATCACGCTCGACGGCCGGGACCTCGCTGGGCTCAAGGGGCGGGACCTCACGGCCGTGCGCCGCCGGATCCAGCTCGTCTCGCAGGACCCGTACGCCTCCCTCAACCCGCGCATGACGGTGGGCCAGGCGATCGCGGAGGCCGTCGACCCGGTGCGCGCCGACGCGAGGAGACACGCGGGCACCGTGGCGCGCTGGCTGGAGACGGTGGCGCTGGACGCCTCCACCGCGGACCGCTACCCGCACGAGTTCTCCGGCGGCCAGCGGCAGCGCATCGCCGTCGCCCGCGCCCTCGCCGTCGAACCCGAAGTCGTCATCGCGGACGAGATCACCTCCGCGCTCGACTGCTCGGTCCAGGCCGAAGTCCTCAACCTCCTGGCCGAGTTGAGGCGGACCCTCGATCTCACCATGGTGTTCATCTCGCACGACCTGGCCGTCGTCCGACACGTCAGCGACGAGGTGGCCGTGCTGCGGCACGGCGAACTCGTCGAGCAGGGCCCGTGCCGCGAGGTCTACCGCGCCCCGTCCCACCCGTACACACGCCGGCTGCTCACGAGCGTGCCGAGCCCGACCGACGCCGGCCAGGAGAGTGCCACATGACCGCAGCCCCCCTCACCCGCGACCTCACCGCCGGCCTCAAGGCGGCCGAACTGGAGGACTTCTACCGCGACCTGCACCGCCACCCCGAACTGTCCATGCGGGAACACCGCACCGCTGAGAGGCTCGCCGCACGGCTGCGCGCCGCGGGCTTCGAGACGACCGAGGGGGTCGGAGGGACGGGCGTCGTCGGCGTCCTGCGCAACGGCGACGGCCCCACCGTCATGCTGCGCGGCGACATGGACGCCCTACCGGTACGGGAAGCCACCGGCTTGGCGTACGCCTCCGAATACGACGGTGTCATGCACGCCTGCGGACACGATCTGCACGTCACCTGGCTCGTGGGCGCAGCCGAGACGCTCGCCGCCGGGCGCGACACCTGGGCGGGAACGCTCGTGATCGTGGGCCAGCCCGGCGAGGAGACCGGCGAAGGCGCGCGGGCCATGGTCACGGACGGACTGCACACCCGCTTCCCGCGTCCCGACGCGGTCTTCGGACAGCACGTGGCCCCCGGCCCGGCGGGCCTCTACGCGCACACCCCCGGCCTGATCATGTCCGCATGCGCCGAGGTCGACATCGTCATCCACGGCACCGGCGGCCACGGCTCACGTCCCGAGGCCACCGTCGACCCGATCGTGACGGCCGCTTACGTCGTCGCCCGACTCCAGACCGTCGTCGCCCGGGAGATCCCGGCCAAGGAGTCGGCCGTCCTGACGGTCGGCCGGATACACGCGGGCAGCAAGAACAACATCATCCCCGCCGAGGCCCGTCTCGGCCTCACCCTGCGCAGCCAGTCTCCCCGGGTGCAGGAGCAGCTGGTGGCGGGCATCCGGCGCATCGTGGCGGGCGAGTGTGCGGCGGCGGGCTGCGCGAAGCCACCGGACATCACCGTCGGCGGCGAGTTCCCGGTCACCGTCAACGACGCGGCACTCGACCGGGAGGTGGCCGCCGTCCACACCGAGCTGTTCGGCGCGGGCAGCGTCCTCGACTTCGGCCCGGCGATGGGCAGCGAGGACTTCTCCCTGCTCGCGCCCGACGGGGTTCCGTACGACTTCTGGCACGTACCGGCGACCCCGGACGGCCTCTGGGCCGACGCACCGGGAGCGGACCTCGTGGAGAAGTTCGGGAACGTCCCCGGCAACCACAGCCCGCTCTTCGCCCCCGATCCGGCCGTGATCGTCCCGGGCGTCCAGGCCATGGTGGCCGCGGCCCTCACCCGCCTCACCCACTGAACTCCGCGACCGCGGCCCGGGCACCTGACTTCCACCTCGGCCCGTCTCACCCGTCAGGCCCCACGCCCGGGCACCGGCCCCTCATCCCGGTCCGCCGATCGCCTCGGCCGGCCACCACCGGCGCACCTGCCACGTACTTCCCGCCCCGTCAGTCCCTCCGGAAGGCAGCTTCCCGTGAACACCCCTGAGACCGATCCGCTCTGGCCGGCATACGACGAGCCGGACGACCTGAAGAGGATCGAGTCCGTCCCGCTCCAGGACCGCGGCCTGCCCGGCACCACCTACCAAGTCCTGGTCCGCGCCGCCGCCCTGTGGCCGGACCGGCCCGCTCTCACCGCCCTGCCCGACGCGGAACGCTGGTCGCACGGCGAAGCCACCACCTTCGCCCAGCTGCGTGACCAGGTGCACCGCGTCGCCAACCTCTTCCACGCGTATGGCGTCCGCCGCACCACCGCGGTGGGCCTTCTCACGCCCCACACCGCTCTGCTGCCCGCCGCACTCCTGGCCGCCCAACTGACAGGTGTCGCGGCACCCGTCAACCCGGCTCTCACCACCGGGCACGTCGAACGGCTCCTGCGCCTGAGCGGGGCACGGATCCTGGTCGCGGCCGGACCGGAACTCGACCCCGCCGCATGGCGGTCGGCTCGGACCGTCGCCGCGTCGCTCCGCTGCACCGCCCTGTTCGCGCTGCGTCCCGTCGGGGCGCCCGGTGCCGCGCCCGCCCTCGAACCGGTCGACGGGGTCGAGGTCGGCTATCTACACCTCGCGGCCGCTGACCGGCCGGCCGAGCTCCATCCAGGCGTGGTGCCTCCCCGGGCCGGTGACCTGGCCGCCTACTTCCACACCGGGGGCACCACGGGCGCCCCCAAGCTGGCAGCGCACACCCACGCGAACGAGGTGACCGACGCCTGGATGATCGCGGCGAACAGCATGCTGGCCCCCGACTCCGTCGTGTTCGCCGGCCTTCCGCTGTTCCACGTCAACGCCTTGGTCGTCACCCTTCTCGCGCCCCTGCTGCGTGGCCGGCACAGTGTGTGGGCCGGGCCGCTCGGATACCGCGAGCCGGCGCTCTTCCGGCACTTCTGGAAGATCGTCGAACACTTCCACATCGCCACCCTGTCCGCGGTGCCGACCGTCTACGCAGCACTCGCCCGGATACCGGTCGACGCCGACATCAGCTCCCTCCGCTTCGCCGTCGTCGGAGCCTCCCCCCTCCCCACCACCGTGCGCGAGGCGTTCGAGCGCCACACGGGCGTGCCCCTGTGCCAGGGGTACGGACTGACCGAGGCCACCTGCGGGACCACCCGGAGCTTCCTGGGCGAACACAGCCGGCCCGAAGCGGCCGGCCAGCGCCTGCCCTACGTGCGGGTCAAGACCATCCGCGTTGACGGCGACGGCCAGTGGCACGACCTGCCGCACGGAGAGCCGGGTGTTCTCGCCGTCAGCGGACCCACCGTCTTCCCCGGCTACGTCGTCGACCGCGACGCCCGAGGCCCACATCTGGACACCCTCGGCTCCGTCCGCCTCGGCTGGCTCAACACCGGCGACCTCGCCCGGGTGGATCCCGACGGGTTCGTGTCCCTGCTCGGCCGCGCAAAGGACCTGATCATCCGTGGCGGCCACAACATCGACCCCGCCGTCATCGAGGACGCGCTCCTCGGGCACCCGGCCGTCACCGGCGCGAGCGCCGTCGGCCGCCCCGACCCGCACTCCGGAGAAGTGCCCGTCGCCTACGTCACCCTCGCCCCGGGAACCGGCGCCATCCGATCCGAGGAGCTGATCGCATTCGCCGCACAGCACGTACCCGAGCGTGCGGCGACCCCCAAGGACGTCGTCGTCCTGCCCGAACTGCCGCTGACCGACGTCGGCAAACCCTCGAAGGTCCCCCTACGCCTCGACGCCACCCGCCGCGCCGTGGCCCTCGCCCTGGCCGACCTCGGCACCGGCATCGGTCACGAGCAGATTCACTGCGTCCTCGCGGACGGTCGCACCGCGGTCACCCTTCCCCCCGTAACCGGATCACCCGGCCTGCGGAGCCGGATCTCCGCCCGACTCGCCCAGTACGGCCTGGACTCGACGTTCGCCGATCCCAGCCACTGACGAATCCCAGCCTCACCCTCGCGTTCCCTCGGACCAGGGTGACGCGTGCTTCGACAGATGGCTACGCCTCCTGGCCGCTCCGGATCACCGCTCACCTCGTCAGACACTTCGAAGCACAGGAAGCGGCATGGCGTCACGCCAACCGATTCTCGGAGTACGTGAGCGCCGTACGCATGCGAGTCGAGACCATGCCACAGAGGCAGGGCCGAACCGAAGGCGAGGCCCGGATCGACTGGATGGCAGCCACCGTCGAGCGCCTCGACCCGTTGAAGCACACCATCCCGACCACACGACATCCACGAACCACGAGCCGACGATCTCAGGCCCATTCTCGGGCGCTGGAGCCCGTACGGCCCCTGACGCAACACGCATCGGACACCCCACCGAGCGTCAGAACGTCACTGCCGAGAAGCCGATGGGGCAGGGGCGGCCAACGGCTCGGCAGCCAGCGCCCCAGCCACTTCAAGCTGCCCACCGTGACACACCTGAGGGCTCCGCCCGGCAGTCGCCAATCACACGTGACGACTCATCGGAAAACGCGCCGTTCGTGCGTCAGACGTGCGTCAGACGTGCGTCGAGATATCGCACCTAACGCACGTAACGCCCACCACGCACACTCGGAGAAACCGCAGGTCAGGCGTCCTTCTTGACCGGCTCCAGGATCGCCACGCACTCCACGTGGCGCGTCACAAGAAACAGGTCCACACAAAACAGCTCAAAGAAAACCACAGGTCAGCGACAGGCGAGACGCAAAACGGACGCAAGATCAATGGGCATCACGTGCGCGATGGGCGTTACGTGCGATCACTGACGCACGGTCGACAACACCGGCCTGCTCACCGACCTGCTCGGCCCGGCCGCCCTGAACACGCTGTGCCCGCCACCCGCTCCCCTCGGCGCGCTCCGCGGATCGAGCCCGTCACCCAGACCATCGCCCAGGCCGCTGCCGCCGCCCAGAGCCCCCTGCTCCTCCCCTTCGCAACCCTCGGCCTCGCCCTCGTCGGCGCGCCCTCGCTGCTCCCGCCCACGCCGCCGACGGCAAGGGACCCCAGACATCCCGGGCTTCATCAAGGACGGCCCACAGGCAGCAGTCGAGGGGGCTGCCCCTCCAGCTCCCCCCGCTCCCTGACGGCGGCAAGTAGCCGGACGCCCCGACCAGATGGCTTGCGCCGTTCTGTCAGCCTGTCGCCTGCCTGGTCCATTCCCCGTCGGAGCGACGGCTGTTCGGTCCGGAGAGGGCGTCCAAGCCCCCGCGGACTTTCCTCTTCGGGGCCGCCCTCCCGCCCGCTTGGCGCCCCGGCCTCGGACTGGTGGGCTCGCATGTTGCGGTGTCGCGTATTCGCGAGCCCCTCGACGTGCCGGACACGGTGAGTGATCGCTTGGGGATCGTGGCGATCGCGGGCAACTACCAGAGCCAGCGGTCGAGGAACTCGGCCCAGATGAACCCGTTATAGCCGTCGAAGGCAGGTGGATCGATCTTCTTGAGTTCATCAGCGAGCATGCTGAGCTCGGCCAGGGCTTCGTCCTCGCGGTCATCCGGATCGCTCAGGATCTCGGACTCGCTGACGTGCAGGCCGTAGTGGTGGAGGGTCCGCAGTCACAGGTCGATGGAGACGCTCCTCGTCGCGGCCGACGACTGAGTCGGCATGGCTGCTGTGGAAGACGCCTGAGAGATCAAGGACGGAGCCACAGTCGAAGTGCGGCCAGAGTCACCGTGCCGTGGAAAACGTAGGCCCTCTTGTCATATCGAGTCGCTACAGCCCTGGACCCCTTGAGCGCGTTGATGCACCGCTCGACCTCGTTTCTGCGGGTATGTCGGGCCCGGTCGAAGGCAGTAGGGTGACCGCCTCGGCTCCCGCGCCGCCAGCGGTTGGCTCGTTGGTCACGACGCTCGGGGATCGTGTGCTGGATCTGCCGTCGCCGCAGGCATTGGCGATTCCGACGCGAGCTGTACGCCTTGTCCCCACATACGTGGTCCGGTCTCGTACGCGGGCGGCCACCGGCTGGACGCGGAACTCGGATGCGATCCAAGACCGTGATCAACTACGGAGCGTCGCCCCACTGCCCTGGGGTTATCAGGACGGCCAGTGGGCGTCGGCTCCCGTCACTGGCCAGGTGAATCTTCGTCGTGAGACCACCCCGTGAACGGCCGACCGCGTCGTCAGATCGGTGCTCGGCGGGGCGGCGGCGTCGCCCTGGCACTCGGGCTGGCCTGCGACGAGCCCCGGCGGCATGCTGATGAGCTCGGCACACCGTGGAGTCCACGCTCACCACACTCCAGTCGATCCGGCCCGCGGCGTCGGCGTCGGCGTCGGCGAGGATGGCACGCAAGATCCTCTCCCACGTACCATCGGCGGACCACCTGCGATGCCGGTCATAGACCGTCCGCCACTTCCCGAAGTGAGATGGCAGGTCCCGCCAAGGTAGGCCAGTGCGCAACCGGAAGAGAATTCCATTGATCACGCGCCGGTGACAGTGCCAACGCCCGCCTCGTCCGACATGCGTCGGCAGGTGCGGTTCCAGCTGAGCCCACTCGTCATCGGAAAGATCACCCCGCCCCACATCAAGCGGAACGATCCAACCTCCGGCGAGTCACTCGACCCATCGGACACGTCCTGGGTCGGCCGGGCTTGTTCCGCATCGGCTTGTACGCCGGGATTTCCTGTACCCCAACTACTCACACCCGTTTCAGGAGGGTGAGCGGGCGGCCAGGGCTTCGTCGGCGGTGGGGTAGGTGAGGAAGAGGTCTTCCAGGCCGGTGAAGCGCAGCATGCGGCTCAGCCGGTCGGGGACGGCGGCCAGGACCACGGTCCCTTCTTCCTGCTGGGCGTAGCGCCAGATGCCGACCAGGGCGCTGAAGCCGGAGGAGTCGCAGAAGGTGACCTGGTGCATGTCCAGGATCAGGTGGTGGTGGCCTTGCCTGATCAGGGCGATGGCCTGGTCGCGTATAGCGGGCGCGGTGCCGTGGGTGAGTTCGCCGGTCACGGTGGCCACGGCGAGGTCGCCGTCGGTGTGCTGGCAGGTCAGGTGGGCGGTGGGGTTCACGGGCGGCTCTTCGGCTGCGGGTCGGCGGGGGCGATGGTGCGGGCGACGGCGCTGACACCGTCCACGGCGGTGTCGGGAGCGGGGACGGACAGGGCGAGGAGGGCGACGTCGTCGTCGGCGCCCTGGGGCAGGGTGCCGATGAGGTCGACGGTGTCCTCGATCAGGGCGGTGGCGCTGGCCGGCCGGGTCCGGCTGGTCAGGAAACGGGCCAGGCCCTCCTCGCCGATCATCGTGCCGTCGGGGGTGCGGGCTTCGATGAGCCCGTCGGTGTAGAGCAGCAGTGCCTCACCGGGGGCGAGGCGGAAGGTGTGGGAGGCGAAGCGGGCCTCGGCCAGGGCGCCGATGAGCATGCCGCCCTTGGGGTGTACGGGGTCGGCCAGGCGGCCGGTGCCGTCCGCGCGCAGGTGATAGAGCGGGGGATGGCCGCCGGTGGCCACGGTGACGGTGAAGGAGCCGTCCCGCTGGGGGTCGAGGATGCCGAATATGGCGGTGCAGTACCGGGTGCCGACCGCGGGATCCATCAGCAGCGAGTTGTTGAGCGCGTGCAGGACGGGCACGGGGTCGGAGTCCATGAGGGCGGCGGCGCGCAGGGTGTAACGGGTCAGGGAGGTCACCGCGGCGGCCTCCGGGCCCTTGCCGCACACGTCTCCCAGGAAGAATGCCCACCGACCGCCTCCGAGGGGGAAGACGTCGTAGAAGTCGCCCCCGACGTCCTGCGGGGAGGCCGCTGCGTAGTGGCAGGCCAGCTCCAGACCCGGCACCACCGGCAGGGAGGGCGGCAGCAGGGTCTTTTGCAGGGTGGCGGCGAACGTGGCGAGAGCGGCCTTGTCGCGTTCGGCCTGCTCCAGGGCCTTCTCCTGCTCCTTGCGGTGTTCCTGCTCGGTGCGCACGGCGTTCAGGGCCGAGAGCCGCATCTCCAGCTCGTCCCGGACAATCGCGGCGAGATCGGCGAGAGTGGCGGTGTCCTCGCGGGTGATCGAGCGGGGCTTGGTGTCGAGGATGTTGACGGTGCCCAGCCGGTGGCCGTCGATGGTGATGATCGGCGCGGCCGCGTAGAACCGCACGCCCATCGGGCCGGTGACCAGGCCGTTGGTGCGGGCGGCCGGGTCGGTCAGGGTGTCGGGGATGACCATGGTGTCGTCGTTGAGGATCGTCGAGCCGCACAGTCCGGGCTCGCGGCTGATCTCGCTGACGCCGTCCAGGCCGTGGGCGGCCTTGAACCAGATCCGGTCCTCGTCCACGATCGTCACACTCGCCACCGGCACCTTGAACAGCCGGGCGGCCATCGCCGCGACGCGATCGAACGCGCCGTCGGGCGGAGTGTCGAGAATGTCGTAGCGGCGCACCGCCTCCAGCCGGGCGGTCTCGTCCGCCACGCCTCGCGGTGGCCGCTGCCCAAGGAGGTCACCCCGCCTGGCCGCGTTTCGTGCCTGCGGCATACTTTGCACGCTCCCATCGGCCGGCGCGGGTGCCCGGCACCAGGATCGTAAATCGTTGCGGGATGAAAGCAGAAGGGCGCCCGTCCGTCCTGGACGAGGGTGGCCCTCGCATGCTGTTACCTGTCGAGGTAGAAGCGCACCGTCGTACCGGTCTCGCCGGTGTGCGTACGCACCAGGTCGGACACGTAATGGACCAGCATCAGACCCCGGCCGCCGAGCTGCGTGTGCTCCCGCGGGCGGCGGCCGGCCAGCGGGTCGGTCAGCCGGCCCGCATCGCGGACCTCACACACCAGCTGCCCCTGCTCGGCCCAGACGGCCAGCGTCCCGCGGCCGCCGCCGTGCACCACGCTGTTGGTCGTCAGCTCCGCGACCGCCAGCTCCGCATCCATCAGCCGCTCCCCGGCCAGGCCCAGCCGCATGGCCTCATCGACGGCGAAGAGGCGTACCGCGGGAAGCTCTTTCTCCCCGAAGGAGAAGACCGAGGCCCCCGGGGCGGGCGCCAACGCCTGGTTGTACCGGTCGACGATCGCTTCCCAGTCGTAGGCGTCACTGACCGACTCGCGGCCGTCGCCGCTGATGAGGGTCGGATGGGTCACCTTCGCGTCGGCGATCACCGTCTCGTCCAGACGCGTCTCGTCGTACGGGCACAGGATCGTCACCGCCCTGCCCTCGAACGCGGCGTTGATCAGCGCCTCGTGCTGCGCGCACGCCGGATACTCCACCTCGGACCGGCCCGCCCAGATCGGCTCGCCGATGATCCGCACCCGCCCCACCGGATGGGCGTCGGCGAACCCGCGCAGCACCTTGGGGATGATCCGCCCCGGATTGCGGCCGGCCTCGGTCATGTCCAGGAACACGATGCCCCCGGCGTCCGAGCCCAGCCCCGTCTTGATCAGCTCCAGGTTAGGGCCGGGCACCGCGACGGCCATCGGCTCGCCGTTCGCCAGGCCCTCCCGCAGGAACGCCACCGTCTGCTCGGTGTACTGCTCAAGGGTGCGGTAGAACAGGGCCGGGTGCACGAATGCCTCAGGGGTGACGGTGCTCATCGCGACGCCACCTCGATCCGGTCCAGACCCGGCCAGAACATCGCCAAGACCCGTGGCAGCTGCGGCGGGGGATGCTCGACCACGACCCTTCCGTCGGGCAGGTTCATGGCGGTGGCCGCGAGAGCCGTCACCCCGGCCACGTCGATGAACGCCACATCCCCCAGCTCCACGTACGATACGCCCGTGTGCCGCCGGGCCAGCTCCGACAGGGCCTGCTCCCAGGACGGACGGGTGAGAACACTGATCTCACCGCGGGCACGTATCCCGGGACGACCGGGCAACGGGCTCACCTCCAACGCGGCCCTCCCGGGCATCGCCGCTCCGGCCCCGCCCACCGAATGTGGGGCATCCACGCTCGGACTCCTTCACATCAAGCCGACGGCCCCGGCACAGCACGGGCGGAAAAACACTTCCCAACGACGCAGTGTAGACGGGCCGCTTGCCCGGGGCGGGCAGACGGGTCCTCTGCCCGGGGCCGGGCGCCTCACCATGGTCCCCGAACAGCTCCGGCGGGCCAAGGGAGCCGCCGCCCCCCACGCAGCCGTCGACACCGGCTTCCTCGAGCGGAGTGCAGGGCCGGCGTACGGCCTGATCCGCAGGTGGTCCAGGAACGCCGCCGCCTGATCGCAGCACCCTCCCGTGGAGCGGGACACGATCTGGAGTTCCTGCTCGCCGGGCGGGAGGGATCGGAGGTCTCGCCGGTTCCTGGCCTCTGTCCACAGGTGGTCCGCGCGAGGCTGCCGGGATGATCTCTTTCTCGTACCTTCGGGTGGGCCGGTGAGCGGCGTGGAGGCGCTGACCGCCGTGCTTCCGCGCCCTCGTAGGGAGTTCGCCGGCGGAGCATCGCGCCGTCGGCTGCGGTCGGTCCCGGCCCAGGCCGGTCCAGTCGTTCCGCTGAAGCTGGGCAACCCGCTCCAACTGTCGAAGACGATGCGGGCCCTGCTGCTCGCCGCGGTGCGTGCGCTGGTGTCGTCCCCGGCGCTGGCTGGGGCGTAGGACGGCGCGCGGCTGGCCTCGGTCGTACTGACGGCGAAGGCGGTGGAGCGGCGGACCGCCGCAATGCGCGAGCTGTCCCGCAGGGCGTTCCCCGCGACCGACGTCGTCCCTGACGGTGCGCTGTTGGCCGGGCACGTCCGGGCCATGGCGTTCGGCGCGGACACCGGCCGCCTGGACGTCGTCCCCGGCGCCCCTGCGTACGGTACGAAGCTGCGCTGGATCGCGCCGCGGCTCGTCGCCGTCGCCGTCGCCGTCGCCGTCGAGAAGGTGCCCGGCGCGAACGTGCGGTCCGTGCACGTCCTGCCCCCATGGCCGCCCCGACGAAGACACCATCGAGTACGTGCGTGTACTGGTCGGCGCGGACGCGCGAGGTCTGGACCGAGTCCTCCTCGAGAAGAGCCCCTCCGCAACCCCCGCCCACCCAAGCGCAGGAAATCCCCGCCGCCAGGCGAAAGCCGCACCCTTTCCCACAGCCGCGCGTGACGTTCTCGGAACAGCTGCTGCAAGAGCTCGCGGAGGCGGACGGCCGGATCATCAAGAACGGCAGCGGTACGGAGTGGGAGAAGTGGCCCTCCCTCGTCGCCGCGGCGCGCGGATCCGGAAGGATCCCCGCGACGAAGGAGCTGTATGGGGGTTGGTGCCGTGGCGGGTACGAGATCAAGCTCGTCGACATCCCCGCCTGGCGCCTTGCCGTCCTCGAGCCCCTCCCTGTCCCCTCGCGGCTCGCGCGGCCGCACAGCGTGCTACGGGCCACGCAGAACGAACCCCGGCCTCTGGGCCTGACCAAACCGGTCCAAGGACGCGCCCTCAGGCTTATCCAGGCGCTGATCACCGCCACCGAGAACGCAGGACACTCCAGTGGGGCAGGGCAGACCGGCTCCTCGCCCCGCCCCGTCGCCGCCGCAGGGCGTCTCCCCACTCCACCATCACCGCGCAGGGCCAGACCGTGGAGTTCCTCGTCCTCCAGGAGCAGGACCGGACCGAGCACGTCGCCACCGAGAAGGAACTCGCCGAGGCCAAGAAGAACTCCTGGATCAGGATCCCCCGCTTTGACCACACCCCCTCCGAACGCCTCCGCTTCGCCCTCAGCGGCGGCCAGCCGCACCGGACGAGCGAATGGTCCGACACCCCCGCACGCTCCCTCGAAGATCAGCTCGCCGAGATCGCGCAGGAGGTCACGCTTCGCGGTGAAGCCGCCGAACGCAGGCGTCTCGACGAGATCGAAGCAGCGCGTCAGAAACGCGTCCGCTGGGAAGCCGCCATGGCAGAAGCGCGCGTCCAGTACGCCGAGGCGTACCGCGTCAGGCACTTCGAGGCGCAGGAAGCAGCATGGCGCCACGCCACCCGACTGACCGAGTACGTGAGCGCCCTACGCTCCCGGGTCGGGGTCCTGCCCCAGGTCAGGCCAGGACCGAAGCCGAAACGTGGATCGACCGGGCGGCAACACGCGTGGAGCACCTCGACCCGCTGAACACACCGCCTCGACTGCCCGACATCCCCGAACCACGAGCCGACGATCTCAGGCCCTTTCTCGGGCACTGGAGCCCATACGGCCCCTGACTCAACATGGACCGGACCTCACCTAGCCTCACGGAATGTCACTACCGAGAAGCGGGTGGGGCTGGGGCAGCCAACAGCTCAGCGGCCAGTGCCCCAGCCACCTCAGCGTGTATCAGACCAGACAGCTGAGGGCTCCACTCGGTGGTCGCCAAGCCTGCATGACGACCCATCAGAAATCGTGCCGTCCGTGCGTCAACCGTGCGTCACGTGCGTCGAATATGCGTCAAGATATCGCACGTAACACACGTAACGCCCATAACGCACACTCGAAGAAACAGCAGGTCAGGCGTCCTTCTTCACCGGCTCCAGGATGGCGACGCACTCCACGTGGTGCGTCATCGGGAACAGGTCGAACGCCCTCAGCGTCCGTACCTTGTAGCCCCGCTCCGCGAAGTACGCCAGGTCGCGGGCCAGGGCTGCCGGGTCGCAGGCCACGTAGGCGATGCGGCGGGCGCCGAGGCCTGCGAGGTGGTGGACCGTCTGCTTGCCGGCGCCGGCGCGCGGGGGGTCCAGGACGATCAGGTCGACCTCGGTGATGCCCGTGCGCGGGAGGACCGATTCGACCTTGCCCTGTTCGATGCGGACGCGGGGGAAGCCGGCGAGGTTGTGGCGGGCGTCCTCCACCGCGCGCTTGCCGGACTCGATGCCGAGGACCGCGCCCCGGTCGCCGACGCGGTCGGCGAGGGCGCCCGCGAAGAGGCCGACGCCGCAGTAGAGGTCGAGGGCCGTGTCGCCCTTGCGGGGGGTCAGGCCCTGCATGACGGCGAGCATGAGGGTCTGGGCGGCCTTCGGGTGGACCTGCCAGAAGCCGCCGCTGCCGACGCGGTAGGTGCGCTCGTCGGCGCGCTCGCGGACGAAGGAGCGGCCGTGGACGCGGTGGACTCCGCCGTCCTTCTCGTCGACCCGCAGGACGGAGACCGGCTTGTCCAGTTCCACGAGCGGGAGCCGGGCGCCGGGGCGCGGGGTCAGGATGACCTGGCGGTCGTTCGAGCCGGAGGCGGCGATGGCCTCGACGGACGCCATGCCCTCCCAGTCGCGCTTCTCGACGCCGAGCTCCGAGACTCCCTGGGCGGCGATCATGCAGTGGTCGATGATCTCGACCTCGTGGGAGCGGTGCTTGCGCAGGCCGGCGTGGCCTTCGGCGTCGACGGCGTACTGGACGCGGGTGCGCCACTGCGGGACCTCGCCCGGCGGCAGCTTGTCGCCCTCGGCGGGCATGACGGTGCCGTCCCAGCCGGCCTCCTCGGGAGTGAGGCCGGCGAGCCGCTGGAGCTGCTCCGCGATGACCTCGCCCTTGAGGCGGCGCTGGGCGCCGGGCTTGGCGTGCTGCCAGTCGCAGCCGCCGCACTTGCCGGGTCCCGCGAAGGGGCAGGGCGCCTCGACGCGGTCCTTGGAGGGGTCGAGGATCGTGATCGCGTCGGCGCGCAGGAAGCGGGAGGTCTCCTCGCCCTCGGTGACGCGGGCGATGACCTTCTCACCGGGCAGTGCGTGGCGGACGAAGAGGACGCGGCCCTCCTCGGTGCGGGCGATGCAGTGGCCGCCGTGGGCCACCGGGCCGACCTCGACCTCGTACTCCTCCCCGATGAGCGACGACTCAGGTGCGTTCGCGTTCTGCATGACGGGGAGACTCCAGAGAATGAGAGAGGTGGGGGGGGGGGGGGCGGGGGCGCCCGCCCGCGCCGGGATAGTAAAAAAAAAAAACCCCACCGACCCTAGAGTGATGATTGTGGGGGGGGGGGGTGTGGGTC
>NZ_JBHXRW010000062.1:0-44928 GCF_042716635.1 Streptomyces sp. NPDC058664
GCATCGTTTGATCAGGTCCAGCTGTTCCAGGTCGTAGGCCCCTACCCACCCGTGCCGGGTCTCGGTCCGCAGCCGGAGACGGACATCGAAGTACGGGGCTGTGGCCGGCGCGTGCCGGTCCCGGTGCGAGGCCACACCGCCACGGCTCCGTTCCTTCGTCATCCCGCAGCTCCGACAAACGAGACGCCTTGATGCGAAGAGGCTTTGATCGTGCGTCCCGGACGGATCTGGCGCCGTACCGACGTGCGCGACCTTCTCGCAGCCAGGACAGCACACGAGAACCGACGTGAGGAAGTCGTCCTTCGTGCTGCGAGGGCCCCGAACCGGTGGTGCGCGGAGACCGAGCTCATCGAACCAGTATGCGACCCGGCACCGAAACCTCCTACGGGTCAGAGATCAAGCCAGGGCCGTGACAGGGCCTCCTGGACGGCGTCGATGCCGAAGGCCAGGTCCGCGTGGAAACTTTGGTGGAGGTCGAAGTCCCGGGTCATGTCGACGTAGTAGCCGTCCGGCAGGGTCGACTCGGCACGCGAGAGGTCGCTGTTCAGTTCGTCGAGCTGGAGGATCATCCGGTGGGTTTCGCTCAGGGACTGCGTGAGGGCCTCGGCGAGCGAGCCGCCGGACTGGGGGGAGGTGTCCGCGCCGGGCCGGTGCGACGCGCGCAGCGCCGCCCGCACCGCCGCGCGCCGGAACTGGACCAGGGCGAGGGACGCTTCGATCCCGTCGTAGGAGACCTCGTTCGTCCAGGGGTCGTCATGGGCGAGGCCCGCCGCCAGGAAGCCGACGCGGCGCGGGACGTCGAGGTCCTTCACCGCGTCGAGGTCCTTCACCGCGTCGAACATCGGCGCGGCGAGCGCGGCGTCCTGTGCCAGTGCGACCGCGAACGCCTGGGCGTCCTCCCTCCGGAACTCGTCCCTGGTGGCCCGTCTCCCGGACCTCTCGGCCTCCCGCCGGAATCGCTCCACCTGAAGGGCGAGCACCGCTCCGAGCCGTACGGCCGCCAGCTCGACCGCGGGAAACCCGCCGAGCGCAGCCTCGCGGCCCCGCGCGTCGCGCCGGGCGAGGCCGGCCGCGTACGCCCGTACCCCGGATGGCGCGGGCTCGGCGAACGAGTGCAGCACTGGTGCGCCGAAGGGCGGCACGGGGAGCGAAGGGCCGAGGTTCCACAGCGGCGGTACGGGGGCGCGGCGAGCGGTGGTTCCGTCTGCGCCAATGGAGCCGCTCACCTCGTCCAGTCCGGCCCGCAGGTCGAGTACGGGATCCAGCGCGGCTGCCAGCTCGCCCAGCAGCTCCGCGAACCTGACGTCTGCCTCCGCGGTCCCCTCGGCCTCCCCCGGCGCCTCGGCACCCCTGGCCTGCCGTACCCCCGTCTCCGCTTCGAGCAGCTTGCCGACGTGGCGCAGGGTGCGGTGCACCTTCGGCATCGGCAGGCCCAGCTCGTACCCGATCGCTCCCGGCGCACAGCCGGCCAACCGAAACGCAATGACGTTGAGTTGGCGCTCGTTCAACTCCCTCAGCGGGGCGAGCGCCACCACCGTCCGGGCCTGCACCAGGGCATCGGCGCTGCCCTTCCCCAGGAGGACGGGCACCGTCCCGCGCGCTGGGCGGAGCGCTCCGACACCTCCACCGACGGTCATCCGGCACGTCCAGGACCGCAGCGCCTGCGCGGTGACCACGGGGGTCCTGGTGTCCTTCGCGGCCCCGACCGCGTTCGCGACCAGCAGGTCCATCCACCGCCGGGCCACTGTCATCGAGTCCTGGGCGAGTCGCGCCGCCTCCACCAGGTCCGCGCCCCGCAGCAGCGACAGGGCGACGAGCGGCCCCGCATGCGCCCGGTAGTAGTCCCCGAACCCGACCCCGCTGACGGACACCGCATCCGCCGGATCTGCCGCCATATCCCAACTCACCTTCCTTTGCTGCCACTTGCCACTTCCAACGGAGTTCAAGGTAGGGGGTCGACGCGGGGTGGCGGAAACTGCCCCGCCCCTGGAGCGAGGGCGGGGCGGTTGCGTGGGCGGTGTGCGGCACAGCGAGACCCAGGTCAGACCACCGGGGACGGGTGGGCCGGGTTCTCGAGGCCCGAGACGTGCTGGACCACGCGGATGACCTGGCAGGAGTAGCCGAAATCGTTATCGCCCACCAGGCCGCATCCACTTCGTGGGCATCCTCATCCGGACCCGACGCCGACCGAAGAGACAGGACCCAGGACGTTTCCTTCAGGTCATCTCGCGGACCAGGTGAAGATGGCGGCGATGTGGAGTCCGGCCGGGTAGAGGGTGGCGGTCTTGTCGTATCGGGTGGCCGGACCGCGCCACTGCTTGAGCATGTCGATGCGCCGTTCGACGGTGTTGCGCTGCTTGTATGCCTCGCGGCCGAAGGCCGGCGGACGGCCGCCGAGTCGGCTGCGCCGTTTGCGGCTGGCGACCTGGCCGGGCGTGAGCACGAAGGCGAGCGGCGGACAGCGGCTGTCTGCGGCGAGGTGGACCTTCGCGGTCAGTCCGCCGCGGGACCGGCCGAGAGCAGGGACGTCCGGCTCGCCGGCCGGGGCCCCTTTTGACGGGCGCCGACGGCGTGCTGGTGAGCCCGGACGACGGTGGAGCCGACCGCGACGACCCGGTCGAGGTCTCCCTCGGCGTCGGCCTGGGCGAGCAGCGCGGTGAAGACCTTCTCCCACGTGCCGTCGGCGGCCCGTTTCCGCAGCCGGTTGTGGGAGCCCTTTCAGGAACCGAAGTGCTCCGGAAGGTTTATCCACGGGGTGCCGGTGCGGTACTTGAACGCGATCGCGTCGATCACCTGCCGGTGATGACGCCACCGGCCGCCCCCCCTTCGGTGTCCGGTCCGGCAGCAGCGGCTCGATCCTCGCCCGCTGGTGTCAGTCAACGACACACATCAACCAACGATCAGATGATCCGAAGGAGGCGGCCTAGTGACCCTTCACGCCCAAGCACAGTCATCACATCTGGCCGACACCTCTCCCACCAGGTAACGGCAGGCCGGTAACCGGCCGTGATCCACTTCGCTCCAGCCCGCCTGAAGAACGGACAGCAGGCGTGGCCCTCCCGCTCCCCGGGGGGATCCCCGCAGGTCGTAGCGGGCGCTGTCCGACTTCGCGACGTCCCAGGATGGCTCTCGGAGCGTGGACAGGCAGGTCTCCGGTGTCGGCAGGGGACGTTTGCCTGGACGATATCGGCGCAGACGTTGGACTGACACGGTCTTTATGTGACGAAGTGGAGAGGCATCATGGGCATCATCGCGTGGATCCTCATCGGTCTGATCGCCGGCGCCATCGCCAAGGCTCTGATGCCGGGCAAGGACCCCGGCGGCATCATCATCACGATGCTCATCGGCATCGCCGGCGGCCTGCTCGGCGGCTGGCTCGGCAAGGTCATCTTCGGCGTCGACTCCGTCGACGGCTTCTTCGAGATTTCCACCTGGATCGCCGCGATCGTCGGTTCCGTCATCCTCCTCGCCCTCTACCGCCTGGTCACCGGCAACCGACACTCGCACCGCCACGCGTAACCCACCGAAGGCAACAGCCGCCCACAGCCCCCGACGGCTCCTCTCCTGTTTCAACGGGACGGGAGCCGCCGGCATGTAAGCCCGCCCGTTCACTCCGGCGAAACGTCCGGGCTCGCGCGCGAGCCCCCTCCCTTGCCTACCGACCCCACCCGCCCCGATATGAGCCGATCTTCGGCGAACTCGTTCTGCCGGCGCGCGGTCGTCTGCAAGGTCCATGAAGTTCTCCACCACCACGACGAGCTGGCGAGCCAGCTCCACCAGGCTCGCCGGGGCGATCAATTCAAGCTCTGCCTGTTTCTGTGACAGCTCCAGGTACGCAGTCCGGATGCCGCCTCCGCCCACGGTCAGGCCGGTCGGGGGGAACGGGATGCTGCCGACCGGGGCGGTGACCGGCGACGTGGGTGCAGCGGCACCGTGGGCCCACGCGTTCCAGGGATCGCTCGTCACTCCCTTTCCCGCTTTCCCACCCACCCCTGCTACGTCCTGTCCATTATCCATAACCCTCCGTGTTCGAGGGTGGGTCTTGGGGAGGTTTCATGAGGGATGGTCAGACGGCGCGCTGGGTACTGGCCTTCGACGCTTCGTGCGGGAAGTGCACGACGATGTCGAAAGCGGTCAGCGAGGCGTGCGGGGGCAAGCTGGAAATCCTCCCGCTGACCCACCCCCAGGTGCGGCAGTGGCGCGAGCAGAGCCAGGGCGCCACCGCTCCGTGGGCCCCCACCCTGCTCCGTGCTGGGGAGGAGTCCGTAGGTGCGTGGACCGGCCTGGCGATGGCCTGGCCGCTGGTACGCCGACTCGGCCCGCGCTCCACCAGCCGCGTCCTGCGCGCGCTGGGGCGGCTGCGCCTGAACCCCCAGCCCCAGCAGAGTGCGCCCGCCGGTGCGGGAGTGGACCGCAAGCGGTTGCTCCAGCTCGGCGCGGGCCTGATCGTGGCAGCGGGCGTCACCTTCGCCGGCCGAACCCCCGCCATCGCCGGCGAGCAGCGCGCAGGATCCCGCCTGGTCGAGGACTACGACTGCACCGGCAAGCCCGACGGCAACTACATCCACCCCTACGACTGCACCAAGTTCATGGGCTGCGTCGCCGGGCAGTACGCCTACGAACGCAACTGCGCCGACTTCCACCCCAACCCCGACAACTGCCCCACCGGCCGCCTCCACTACGACGCCGCCTCCGACGCGTGCCTGTGGTCCTACGAAGCCGGCTGCGTCACCGAGCAGGCCCCGCGATGACCCCGGCACCGGCAGGACCCTGAACAGTTGCCGCGGGCAGGTTCCGTGCGCCGACCGATGTTCTGCCGCATCGTCGCGGCACGGGCGTGTTCGCGCTCGTCTCCTACCGATGGGGCCCCGGACCTCCCCTGATCCGGGGCCCACTGATGTTCGGGCAGGGGTCAGCTGGGCTGGTCGCCGGTGTAGCGGAAGATCTCACCGCCGGCGTTGACGTGCCACACGGTGCCGTCGGCGCCGGCGGCGATGTCGGAGGCGGTGCCGGAGATCTTGATCCACGGGTTGGTGCCGCTGGCGTCGTTGTTGGTGTACCGGTAGATGCCGCCGGCGGGGTCGACGCCCCACACGTTGGTCCGGGAGCCCACCGCGATCCGCTTCAGGCTGCCGGGGACGTCCGCCCACGGGTCCGAGGGGTCCTGGTCGCCGGTGTACCGGTAGACCCGGTTGTTGCTGTTGACACCCCACACCGTGCCGTCCGCCGCCGCCCCGATGTCACTCAGCCCTCCCGGGATCTTGATCCAGGGGTTGGCGTCGTGGTTGGTGTACCGGTAGACGCCCCCGGCGGAGTCCACGCCCCACACGTTCGTCCGCGAGCCCGCGTCGATGCGGACCAGGCTCCCGTTGATGCCCACCCAGTTCGTCGAGCCCTGGTCCCCGGTGTACCGGTAGATCTGGTTGCCGCTGTTGACACCCCACACCGTGCCGTCGGCGGCGGCACCGATGTCACTCAGCCCTCCCGGGATGTTGATCCACGGGCTGCCGTCGTAGTTGGTGTAGCGGTAAATCGCGCTCGCCGCGTTCACACCCCACACCGTGGTCCTGGACCCCGCCGAGATCGCACTCAGCCCGCCCGCGACCTTCACCCAATCCGCCACGCCAAAAGCCCTTCCTCGAACCAGCAGTGTCACCATCCTCGCCAATGAGATGAGTGGATAAAGCAGGTGAATACTTGTTCTGATAGCGAACAAGTCATAAATCAGTGTTTGCGTACCTGACTGCCTTGCATGGCAACGGAGAGATCAGCTCGGCCATGCAAATCTCGGCCGGAAGCGGTGTCCCACCCAGGGAGGATCGACACGCACACCGGCCTGTGCGTCCTCGGAAGAAGCAGCGGCCTGTAAGCGGACGGCCGGGAAGCCATCGGCAGGCGGAACCTCCGTCGCCGTCGCCCGCTGCGAGCGCGTTGGCGTACAGAGCACGTTTGTCTGGCCTGGAGAGCGCACTGCCCCATTGCGATCTCGTTGCTGCCTCTGTCGACGTGCCGCACCCGGCCGATGCGGAATCTGCCGGACGTGGCGGCCTGGCCGTATGCGCGCAGACCCGTCACTCCTCCAGGGGGAGCTGGTCGCCGGTGGCGCCGACCTCAAGAGAGGGGTAGTCGGGGTGGTCCAGGCGGTGGTGGACGTAGATCTGATCTGCCCACGGCAGGTCGAGTGGCGTGAACGCCCGCAGGCCCAAGACCCGGCCGGTCGGCCGGTCCGGATAAGCCGCGTTGAAGTCCGCGATCGCGGCGGCCTCGCCGATCTGCTCGATGGTGCCCGGCAGGTCGTCGAGGTAGCAGGTGACCCGCGGCAGCAGACGCTCGTGCTCCGGTCCCCGGAACAGGTCGAGGGCGGTCACGGTCGAAGAGTAGTAGTCCAGGTCGAGGCTGACGAAGCCGACCGGGTGCTCACGCAGCAGGTCCGCGCGGGAGTGGAGGTAGTGGGGCAGGGTTTCGGTGAGGTCGCCGACCACCAGCTCCGCCGCGCCCAGACGGGCTCTGAGGCGGTCTTCGTCCATGGTGTAGAAGCCGGCACCGAACAGGTAGGGCAGATCGCGCGGGTCCTTGGCCGGGGGCATGCCCAGGCCGCTGTCGAAACCGACCACCCGCACCGCAACACCGGTGGCCGTGCTGTAGTAGCGGGCGTGCTCGGCCAGGGCCAGGAGCCCGTTGCCGCCGGCCACCCCGAACTCGACCACAGTGACGCCCTGATGTCCCAAGCGGGCGGCGAGCTCGGTGGCCCGACGCACCCCGTACGCGTAGTGCGCCCGCTCGCGACCAACCCGAACCGGTACGCCGCATCCATGCTGACCCCGACAGGCGCCTGAGCAGCCGATTGCGCGCCGCGTGCCGGTGCCGGTCTTCGACCACTCCCACACCACATCGGCCACACCACCGGCCGGCCTGCGACCGGAGGAAAGATCCTTCTGGGCAGTGGTCGGTATGCCTTTGCGCACCACAGCACTCCTCCGGGACGACGGACAAGATCGGTCCGTCACAACCTCCTCACCCTCACCTCGCTCCCAATCGGGCAAGATCCAACCAGCGCGGACCGACCCGTGCCTCGGGGCTCGGCCCCGCAAGACAGAGGCGCCTGCGCTGCTACACCACCGCCCCGTCGACGCGATGCCCGACGAACGCCCGAGGGTCGACCGGGAGCAGCTGCGCACGGTGGAGAAGGGCCGGCGCTCCCCGCTCGCCGCGCTGGCGAAGCAGGCCGCCTTGGCCTGATCCGGGCCGCTGCTCGTCGACGCCGCCTCTCCCCGTGTCCGGCGGGAGGGGCGGCGTCGCCGTGTGGGGTCAGCCGCGGCGGCGGAACAGACCGCGGAGCTTGCCCGGCTCCCGGCCGTGGTCGTGCTCCGGCTCCGGCGGTGCGGCGGCCTGGACGCGGGCGGCCTCGGCGCCGGCTTCCTTGCAGGCGACGTCGTCGGCGTGGCAGGCGCCGCACACCGACAGGTCCCCGGCCGTACAGGCAGTCCTGTGCGCGGTGGTCTCCTCCCAGCGCCGGTCGGTGAACTTCCTCCCGCTCCGCTTGCACACCGGCCGCCGCGCCTCCCGCTCCGCCTTCCGGCGCCGGTACCGCTGCCACTGCACCGCGTACAGCCGGTCGCCGTTCAGTTGTCCAACGCCTCACTCAGCGTCTGCCACTCATCGCGCCCGAGCCTGCGCCACGCCTTCCCCGCGACCTCGCCCACTTCCAGTTCCGCTGACACCGCCCCCCGACCTGCCCACCCCCCTGTAGCCATCCCGAGTCCAACCGAACGAGACCCTTGGGAAGGGGTCGTCAGCGGGATCAGCCACGTGAGGCTTGGCGGGAGGTCTCAGTCTCGCCGAACCGTCCCCGAGATCCGGACAGCCGCTCCTTTGCCATGCTGGACGGCTGGGGGGCGTGAGCACAACATCCAAGCGCAACTGGAGCCGCACCTGCCGCACGCCCTCGGCCCGGGGGGCAGGGCCGCCACCCGCTGGCGTCAGCGAAGTCGTCCCCCCTGCCGATCAAGTGGCCGCCCGCCTGCGCAAAGGCTCAGGCGAGCGACCGTCTGCGTTCAGCGAAGAGCGGTACCTAGACGGGCTCGGTGCACATGACGTAGAGGTCGATGTTGGAGCTCTGCAGGTTGTCGCTGCCCTGGGCCCACCAGCCGTCGCGCGAGCCGGTCTCGGCCGCCTTGGCGGGGCGGCTGGAGATGAGGCTGGCCGCAGGCCCGTTGGCCGACGCACCGCCACCGGCGACGACGGTCCCGGCGGGGCACTTGAGCAGGCCACCGTAGGGACTTTCGGAGGTGGTGTTGTAGTGGGTGACGGTCAGGGCGTAGACGGGGTCGGTGCAAACCGCGTGGACCACGGCGGTGGCCGTCTCCCATCCGGCGGTGCCGAGTGCCCACTGGGTGGGCTGGGCGGTGCCGCTGACCGGGGTGGGATGCGACTTGCTCAGCCAGGCGTCGGTATCGTTGACCTCGCCGCCTCCGCCCAGGGCTACCTTCCCGGCCGGACACGACAATGTGGTCCGCTTGTCGTTGGGGGCTGGCATGGTGGCGCTCTGAATGACCTGGTAGCCGTTGGGCGGGTAGGCGCAGACAGCGTAGGTGGTCAGGGTCATGCCGGGAGGGACAGTCTTGTAAGCGGACGCCCTCCAGCCGACGGGCTGGCCGCCCTCGATCAGCGGGGCGCTGCTGACGAGCTGGATGTCGTGGCCCCAGGGGGTGTGACCGAAGCTGGCTTCGGCGCCTCCGCCGATCGGGACCTTGCGCTGCGGGCAGCGGACACTCTGGGTCTGCAGATCGTTGACCCCGCCGCCCTGCTTGACGATCTCGACGCCGTAGATGCGCGACGCCGCAGTGGTGGCACCGTCCGCGGGTGTCGCTGCTTGCGAGACCGGCGTCCCCGGGCCGGCCGAAGCCATCAGCGTCCCGGCTACCACCCCCAGGGCGGCCGCAGCGACCCGGGCCCTCTTCGAAATGCGCATGAGACCTCTCTCGACGAACCCGCATGGGTAACTTTCAGCGATTTTGACATCACTTAGCGTGGCCTGATGTCGTTGTGGCGGCGCTCCTGCGGCTCGGAGTGAAAATCGCTGGCGGCATCCCCGCTGGAAGGGGCCCCCGGGGGCCAGCGCCCTCCTGGCAGCCTGCCGCAAGAAGCGAAAAGATCATCCGATCAGACGGACGTGATTCCGCCACCGAGCAGGATTTTCCCGGACTGTGGCGGGGTGTTCCCGCAGGCCCCGGATCGGCCACACGGCGTCCAGCCACAGCCGGAGTTGGGTGACGTCGTGGCGGTTGCCACCGGTAGGCATGACGGCGGTTCCGCGGCGGTCGACCGTCACGGAGATGCACTGAGCCAGCTCCCCCCGAAGCGGCCTCGCCTCCCAGCAGGGCCCTTCGGCATGTCCGGGCACGTCTTGGGCGAGCGCACGCGGTGTCCCGGGCCAGGCCGCGCAGCAGGATGGCTCCGGGCGGTGACCGGGGAGCGGACCGGGCTGTCGGGGCCGGTCCGTGCTCGCCTGAGCCGGACTGGACCGTGGTGGTGAAGGCCGCCCCGGGCCCATCAGAGATCCAGAACCTCTAATTGAGCCTTTTCCAACCTGAAGCACCTGCCAGTCGGAGGACCCCGCGGCAGCTCCCCGGAGGCGCCGGTCACCTGGTGAAGACCTGGCCAGGAGCCCGTGCTGGACTCGGGTAGCCGATCAACGACAGTGCGGATGCCAGGTTGGAAAAGGCTCAATCTCAATACTCATCTGGCCGCAGGGCTGAAGCGGTACGAGGCCGAGCACGACTGGCTCACCACCATCCGGCTCCCGCCGTATGCACCCGACCTCAATCCCGTCGAGGCCGTCTGGTCACTCGTCCGCAGGGCGATGGCCAACACCGCCTTCGAAACTCCCGAGGACCTCGACCGCAAGCTCCGCAGAGAGTTACGCAAGATCCAGCTCCGACCCCACCTGATCGACGGCTGCCTCACCGCCACCAGCCTGCCCCTCGCGCCACCGACCCCACCCTGAAAACCTCAGTAAAACGCCGCACAGGGTGCAGGCGCATCACCACGCCGGGAACTCCAGGCCCGCGGCGGCAGGCCGCCGACACTGTCCGGTTCAGTGAGTCGGGCGCAGGCCGTCGAGGGTGACGGCGACCAGACGGGCCACCGCGGTCTGGGAAGTAAGGGCGGCCGCTGCGGTCAGGGCGTGGAGGCAGTACTGCGCGAGTTCGGCCGGCGGGACGTCCGAGCGCAGGTCACCAGCGTCGGCCGCTTCGGCGAGGAGGTGCTGGAGCATGCCGGTCAGGTGCCGCTCGGCGTGGGTGACGTGTTCGCCTTGGTGCAGGAGCGCGGCGAGTTCGCCGCCGTGCCGCTGCCCGGCGATGCCCGCGAACGCCTCCAGCATCGCCCTCAGGCGCTCCACGGCGCTGCCGGTCTGGTCGCGGAGGCCCGCGAGCTGCTGGAGGTGGGAGCCGACCTGGCGCTCATGCCAGGCCAGCAGGACCGCTTCGACGTCGGAGAAGTACTTGTAGAGCGTGGCCCGCCCGATCCCGGTCTGCTCGGCGATCTGGGACATGGTCACCGACCGCAGACCGCCCTGGGCCACCAGCTTCGCGGTGGTGTCCAGGATCGCCTCGCGCACGGCGGCGCGGTGCGCGTCGATCGTCTCGTTCCACAGCTTCGGCACCCACCCAGGATACGGACGTCCACAGGGCATACACTCGGTTTCTGGTAGAGACACAGTGTCTCGAAAAAATGGGGGGAAGGTGTCATGGCAGGCTCACCGGACCATCACGAC
The DNA here is from genome assembly GCF_042716635.1 of Streptomyces sp. NPDC058664. Lineage (NCBI taxonomy): Bacteria > Bacillati > Actinomycetota > Actinomycetes > Kitasatosporales > Streptomycetaceae > Streptomyces > Streptomyces sp. NPDC058664. The sequence goes on from NZ_JBHXRW010000062.1 coordinate 10,778, forward strand.
GACGGCGAGGGGGCGCCGCGCTGGGTGAAGGTCTCCGCGGCGGTCGCTGTCGTTCTGGTCGTGGTGTTCGTGATCGTGCACCTGGCCGGCGGCGGCATGGCGGGGCACGCGCCGTGAGCCCGTTCCCGCCGCGGCTCCGCAAGCTGACGCTCACGCTGCACGTCACCTCCTCGGTCGGCTGGCTGGGCGCGGTCACCGCCTTCCTCGCCCTCGCCGTCGCTGGCCTGACCAGCAGCTCATCCCAGACGGTGCGGGGCGCCTATCTGGCCATGGACGTGGTGGGCTGGTACGTGATCGTCCCATTCAGCGTTGCCTGCCTGCTGACCGGCCTGGTGCAGTCGCTGGGAACGGTGTGGGGGCTGCTGCGGCACTACTGGGTGATCGCGAAGCTGCTGATCACCGTGGTCGCGACGCTTCTGCTGCTGGTCCACATGCAACCGGTCGGCCACCTCGCGGATGCGGCCGCCCGGGCTGCCCTCGCGGGCGGCGAGCTTCAGGGCATGCGACTCCAGCTGATCGCGGACGCGGCCGCCGCCCTGCTGGTGCTCCTGACGGCGACCGCCCTGTCGGTGTTCAAGCCGCGCGGGGTGACCCGCTACGGACGCCGCCGCCAGCGCGAGCAGATGCCCCAACCGCGCTGAACCGTGTTCAGCGTCTCGGTCAGCCTCTCCAAGCGAGCGAGCCCGGCCGCACCTTCACGGTGCGGCCGGGCGCGCTCGTACCGTGGGGCTGGGGTCAGTGGTAGGCGTGGACGACGGCGTGGCCCTTGCCTCGGCCGATCATCCACTTGTTGACCGGTGTCGTGATCACGAAGGCCACGGCGAAGCCGCCCAGCAGCGCCGTCCAGAACAGCGCGTCCGACAGGTGCGCGTCCATCGCCCCGGGCGTCAGGGCGATGATGCCGTTGTCGACAAGCTCCATCACCGCGATCGAGACGGTGTCCGCGGCCAGCGCCACCTTGATCGCGCTCTTCCAGTCCAGGCCGGCCCGGCGGACCGCGAACAGGGTGAAGGAGTAGCCGAAGACGAACGCCAGGGTGATGGCCAGGACCATCGTCTGGACGTTGCCCCACATCAGGGCAGTGCCGATGACCATGCCGAGGATCTCGCCGACCGCACATCCGGTCAGGCAGTGCAGCGTCGCCTTCGCGGCCGCCCCCCAGGTCACCGGGCCCATCTGATGCCCGGAGTGACCCGCGTGCGCCTGGTGCGCCGTGTGGTCCGGTGCGATGTCGGTGTGGTGTGCGCTGTGATCCATGACCGTCATCCCCAATCCCGTCCAGTGTGACCCCGCTCCCGCGGACTCACACCGCAACCGTATACCCCCCTGGGGTATTCCGCGAGGGGTCGTGAGCGCCGTGGAAAGCGGAGAGGTGTGCGGCACTTACCGCCGTTGCACCACCTGGTGCATCGGCGTCTGGTGCCAGAAGGCAAAACGAAGGCCCCGGGGGTCACGATGTCCAGGGGAATCCACTTCCCTGACCTCCCAGCTCCACGACGAGCGAAGTGGCATGTCTCGCCCAGCTTCGCCAGGACGGTGCCGGTGCGGATTCCGCTTCTACGCGGTTCTGGGAGCTGACGACTTCCCGGCCCGCCTATTGGGCCAGGTCGAGATCGGTGTCGTCGGTGGACGGTGCTTCTCCTGCCCGAAGGGCCGCCGCCCTTCGGCGCGGGTCATATGCCGGTCCGACGCCTTCGATCAGCAGCAGGTCCCCGTCGATGTGGTCGGCCCGCAGGTGCTGGATCTCCTGGTATGCGGGTGACCGGTACCAGGCGCGTGCGACGGCCAGGTCGGGGAACTCGATCAGGACCATGCTGCCGGGCCAGGTCCCTTCCACCACCTCGGCGGGCGGACCGTGGACGATGAAGCGGCCGCAGAACGGGTCAAGGGTGGCCTGGATGCGTTCCAGGTACTCCAGGATGTCGGGGTGGTGGCGCCGCTCGCGCAGATGCGCGAAGCCGTAAGCGGGCATATCGGGTTCCTCTGCCGGTCGGTCCGTGTCCCCGTGCGGGACGACGCGGTGACCGTAGCCACCGGGCGCATCCGGTGGCCATTACCCCCGAGGTAATCGATCTCGGTCGGGGGTCCGGTCAGGGTGGGGGCATCAGGGCGGCACGGGGTCGTCGTGAAGAAGACGGAGCGGGGTGGGTGGATGTTCACGCACAGGCGCAGGGCGTGGGGGATCTCGTGGGTGGCTGCCGGAGTGGCGGTGGCCGTCTCGGCCACGGCCTGGCCCGGCGCAGCGGCGGCGGAGGCCTCGGGGACGGACTGCCCGGAGGCGCGGGCCGGCATCGAGCGGCTCGAAGGACGTATCACGCCCAACGTCTGCGCCTTCCTGCAGCGGCAACTCGCCTTCGGCGCGATGCCGACCGGCGAACCGCCGCTGCCCGGGGACAAGGCGCTGCAGCATCCCCGGGTCGCGGCCTACCTCGACATCTTCGACCCGGCCGCAACCCTCTGGGAAGCGGGCGGCCCTCCCAAGAGCGATCACCGCGTTATCGGCGCCGCCATCGGCGGCTCCCTAAACATGGTCCCCGACCTGCACTACACCGGCACCGACGTCGTAGCCGACGGCGGCGTGGTGATGTTCGGCCAGTGGAACACGGCCACCGTCAAGGGCCACAAGGTCGCCTACCCGCAGATCGCACGCAATGTCCTGGGCGACGACGGCAAGACCATCCAGGCCCGTCGCTACTACGACCGTCACGTGCTGGTACGCGACACGCTGCCCGACGCTCCCAGGGGCCTGTTCGACGGCATCGCGGACAGCGGCAGGCCTCCCGCCCCCGGCCTGGGCCGCGCGAGCATGACGACGGCCGCGCTGCCGGACCGCCTGGCCGCCTGGAACACGGGGAACACCGATGCACTGCTGCGCCGGATGAGCGGCGCGCGGCTGGCCGGGCCGGGGCTGGCCGAGCCCCTGGCGACGCAGGCTGGCAAGCGGGACTACCTCCGACGCCTCTTCGATAGGGCCGATCTCGAACTCAAGGCCGGTCAGGTTGGGTTCGGCAGGACCACCACCTACGTTGAGTGGTACGGCACGGTCACCAGGAAGCAGTCGGCCTCCGCCGGGGAGAAGGGCGTCGCCGTTCCGTTTGGGATCGTGGAGCGCTTCGGGCCCGACGGTGCGTGGGAGTTGTACTTCGACACGCTTCCGATCCTGGCCGACCAGGAGACGATCAGCGGGCTCTTCGCGCGGCTGACCGCCCCGTAGTCCATCATCCAGAGCGGGCGGCACCCTGTCGGGGGTGCCCCTACCTGACCGTCAACCGGCTCAAGGACTTCCGAGCCATCGCCACGCGCTACGACAAGAGGGCCTACGTCTTCCACGGGACGGTCACCGTGGCCGCGATCCGCCTCTGGCTCCGCCCGGCATGAAACGCCCCGTTCAGAGGTCCTTGGCGCCCGGGTAGTGGTGGCGAAGTTCGCTGAGTACGCGCTCGTCGACAGCCCTGACGTCCCACAAGGAGCTGTCGAATTCGGTCAGGACGACCACCAGCTTGTCCTCGGCGAACCCACGTGCTTCGGCGTCGATCAACTGAAGAAAGGGGGTCGTCAACGACAGAAGTGCCAACGTGTCCATGCCTGCGTCGGCGGACCTTCTCTCCATCTCGACACAGCGAGGATCGACGACCTCGTCGAACTCGACGCGCCACGTCAGGTCCAGGCCGAAGCTGCCGAGGCGGACCAGCAGCTCAGCCAGGGTCACGTAGTGCTTTCCGTGCCAGGCAGGAAACGTGATTCCCTTCATCCCCGCCTCTGCTTCGGCTGTGTCGCGTGACATGCGCCCCCCTTCGTGCAGCGAAACACTAGGCCACCGCCCTGACCAGCTCACACGACCCATCGGACAGGCCCTAGACGGTGTACTTCTCGTGCGGGATGCCGCGCTCCCACACCGCCTCGAACGCGGCTGTGCACAGCGCGGCCGCGGCCGGGTCGGTGGTGCGCTCCTTGCCGTCCGGTGCCCAGTCGCCGGTGCCGGTGAAGTGGTGGAACTGCACGATGCGCCCGTCCAGGAGCCAGAAGTCGTTGCCGGGCAGCGGGATGTCGCTCGCCTGGCGGCGGGGCAGCCAGCGCACGTCCTCTCCGGCCTGTAGGTTGAGCGGGGTGATGGCGTGCTCGTAGCGGATGTGGTCGGTGACCGGCTCGGACACGATCCGCGCGCGGCGCATCACCACGCCACGGGCGACCGCGCCCTTGACGAGCGGCATCCACTGGGGCCAGCACGAGCGGGCCGGGTCGAGGTTCGGGACGCCGGTCCGCAGGAAGGACTCGAAGTCGTCGGCTTCGTCGCCCACCGCGTAGACGTCGCGCATCTCCAGGTGGACCGCCGTGTGAGGGGTATCGGCGAGCAGCTCAGCGAACGTCGCGGTGTTCAGCGCTTGCGCGTTCAGCGGCATCGCACGCCTCCCTCAGAATCGACACCATGCGAGCCGGAATCCGGATCACCCGCTCGTGCGGGGGAATCCCGGCCCTGTGGCCGGCTACCCACTCGGTGGAGCCGACCACGGCCTTCAGGAGCTCCTCGGCTTCCTCGCCCTGGAAGACCAGGTCCGCGCTCTCCTCTTCCACCCACACCGTGGGCGATCCCTCGCCTCCGGTGTTCGGGTCGATCCCGACGAACCGTAACGTCATGGCACTCCCCCCTGCGACGTGGTTGCGCATAGTTGCGCGCACCGACCGTCCCGCAGCACAGAGAGCCGGTCGAGAGGACCGCGAAGCTGGAGGGCTGGCCCACGGGGGACGCGGTGCGGGCCAGCCTCCCAGGTCAGTACCTGTCGGCGGGACGTGTGGCCAGTGCTGTACGCAGGCGCGCGGCGATGGGCTGGAACTGCTGGACGAAGCTGGGGTCCTTCATCTGGTCGGGCTCGGGCAGCTGCTTGTGCGGGAGGGACGGGCGCCCCGCGAGCGACCAGCCCAAGGGGCGCAGTCCGACCCTGCCTCCACTCCACCGCGGATGACGCGCGCGTGAGCGAGTCCGTGGCCGGACCCATGCACCAGCCACCCACAGTGGAACGATCAACACGCGGCAAGGTCACCACTCTGCCCCGATGGAAAGCGAACAATGCCTCTTCCCGGCGGAGAGGGCGTGTCAGACCCCTGTGGCACGGTGGTTCCCGAGGCGGGAGAGCCGTCCTCGACGGATCCCGGAGAAGACCCCGGAGAACCCAGGGAGCAGCACGTGAACGACACCGCCGGCGCCCCCGCCGCCCGCCGCCGCGCGGCGCGCGGACGGCCCTCGGACCTCGCCCTGATCACGGCCTGGTGGCAGGGGCTCGGCGGCGACGGGTTCCTCGTGCTCCCGCCGCCGAACCGGGGCCGCTACACGCAGTCCGACGGCCACGAGGACGCCGCCGAGGTCCACGCGGAGCGCGGGCTCACCGGCCCCGTCTCCTTCGCGTACTGGCACTGGCAGTCCCACGGGCGGGCCTTCGGCCGTTCCAGCGCACTGAAGGGCGAACTGCTGCTGCACTGGGGCGGCGACCACGCCACCGTCGCCGCCGGGCTCGGTGAGGGGCCGGCCGGTTTCCGGGTCGTGGACGGCGGTCCTCAGGGCGCCTTCCGGCTGGACCGGATCACCGACCGGGACGAGGCGGGACTGCCCGATCCCGCTGACCCTGACGGCGTACGGCAGTTCCTCGACGCGCTCGACGAGCCGGTGGACCGCAGCGTTTCCCCGCTCCGGTACCGGCCCTTGTCCCCGGTCGAGGCCGCCTGGCTCCACGAACGGCTGGACGACCCCCAGGACCTCGCCGCCGCGACCCGGTTCGCGGTCTCGCTGGAGCGCAGGGACGGGCTCACGCCCGACGAGACGGAGCGGCTGCTGCGCGCCTGGCGTGCGGAGTACGCAGGGCGGCTCACGGCGTGGGGCGCCTGGACGGAGCTGCTCCACGCGCTGCTGCGCCACGGCCACGCGGAGGCGTGGGGGACGGTCGACGCCCTCGGCGTCGGCGACCCCCGGGTGGCCGCCGTCGTGTCCCGCATGCCGTCGGAGCGGGGCCTGGCCGTCGTGCGGGAGGCCGCGCTCGCGGGCCATCGTGCCCCGGTGCACGCCTGGCTCGCGCTGCACCGGTCGCTCAGCGAGCCCGACGCGGTACGGGCCGCGGCGGCCCTCGCGGCGGAACTGGCCGCGCATGACGTGCCGGAGACCTCGCTGCACGGGCTGTACGGCGCGCTGATCGAGGCCGTCACCGCCGACTGGCGCCGGGAGACGGGGGCGGGCTACCACGCCGGCCGGTCGTACGCCGGGCTCGCGGCGGTCCGCTTCGCCACCGACGACAGACTGCCGCGGGTGCTGCGCGTCCTCGCCGCGGACGCGGCCCGCGAACAGGTGGAGCACATCCGGGAGGAGGCGCTCCGGCCCGACCAGACCGACCTCGACGGGGTCGGCACCGCCGACGTACTGGCCGCCGTGGACCGTTACGAGGCCGCCCGGAGCGGACTCCTGTCCGGTACCGGCCCCGAACTCACCGGCTCCGAGACCAAGCTCGCCGACGTGTGGCACCGGTACCGGACGCTCACCGACGTCGACGTGCGCTGGCTGCGGGACCGGGTGGCCGACCCGACGACCGGCCTGCAGGGGCTCGGGTTCTGCCTCGAACTCCTCGTCGCCCACGGTCTGGCCACCGCGTCCGACGTCGAGGCCCTGCTGCCGCGCCGGCTGAAGGACCTCACCAAGAAGTACCGGACCACGTACACCGAATGGCGCCACCCGCTCGTCACCCTGACCTGTCTCGCCCTCGACCTGGACCACCCGGCCGCGGGGAAACTGGTCTCCTGGTGGAACGCGGCCCGGCCGCTGTGGAAGGACGAACTGCGGCTCCTCACCCACCTCGGCGCCCCCGACGAGGCCAAGGCCGCCGAACTGTGGGACTTCGTCACCTCGCCCGCCCACGACGTGGGCCAGCTGATGACCTGGGTGCTGGTCCGGGCCCGCCTCGACGGGGAGCACCCGCTGCTCGTCGCCGACCGGCTGATCGGCAACCCGGACATCCGCGAGTACGTGCTGCGCAGGGTGCTGATCGGCGTGGCGGACCCCGAACAGCCGCTGTGGCACTACGCCGTCGACCCGAGAAGCGTGTGCTGGTGGCGGCGCGCCCAGGAGGTCGCCGAGCACCCCGGCCTCTCCCCTGAGGCCCGTGCCGTCGGCCTGAGCGTCGCCCGCGAGCACTACCTCATCCGCTACCCGGACCAGGTGAGCCCCGCACCGACGGAGGCGGACCGCGCGAAGGCCGTGGCCTGGCTCGCCCAGCAGGACACCCCGAAGCCCTAGAAGACTCATGAAGATCTTGGGTTCTGGCCCTGCCGCGTCAGCGGCAGGGCCAGACTCGTCATGTGGCGATGGGTGAGTGGGTCGGCGAGACGATCGGGCCGGATGTGTGGGAGACCTGCCGGGGTCTGATCCCGGCAGGAAGTGTGTTCGCGTTCCTGGCCGAGCATCGTGGCGAGTTGTTTCCGGCGGTGATGTTCGCGGACGTGTATCCGTCGGCGAACGGACGGCCGAGCATGCCGCCGCAGATCCTGGCCGCCGCGATCACCTTGCAGGCCCTGCACGGACTGTCGGACTGTCGGACTGTCGGACTTCGAGACGGTGCAGGAACTGCGGTGCGATCTGCGATGGAAGGCCGCATGCGGGCTGGGCCTTCATGACATGGCCTTCGACCCGTCGCTGCTGGCCTACCTCCGCCGTCAGCCGGCCCGTTCCGCCCGTCCGAACCGCATCTTCGAGGCCGTGCGCGAGGTCGTGAAGGCCACCAGGGTCCCCAGAGGTCGTTTTCTTCTGCAGTATCCGTGTATGAGTTGATTCTTGAGGCTCTGGACGGTGGTGCGGGTGAGGCCATGGAGGCCAGAGGTCTCTGCGGGTGTTTTTATCGGGGTGAAGTAGAGCCACGACTTCGGTGAGTTCTGGAGCCAGTTGGTGTGATGGTGTGGAACATGCCGCTTTCGGAGTAATCGCAGTGGGTTGCGCTGGTTGGCCGTCACGCTGTGCCTGTTGATCACGGTCCAGGTCAGGGAGACCGCTGGTGCACAGGTCACGTGAGTGGCTGTTCGAGAGGATCCGCCAAGCTCATCGCGAGCAGGAACTGTCGGGGCGGGAGCTCGCCGTACGGTTCAAGGTGTCGCGGAACACGGTGCGGAAGGCGTTGGAGTCGCCAGTGCCGCCGAAACGGAAGTCCCCGCCGCCACGGCCGAGCGTACTGGAGCCGGTGAAGAGCTTCATCGACGCGATGCTGCGTGAGAACCTGGACGCGCCAGCGAAGCAGAAGCGCACGATTCCGCGGATCATGGAGCGTCTGGCGGCGGAGCACGATTTCGAGCTGGCCCGCCAGACCACGGTCTGGGAGTACGTATCCAAGCGGCGGCCGCAGATCCGGGCGGAAGCTCTGGAGGGACGCCGGCACCTGGACGGGATGGTGCCGCAGGCAAAGAGGCCGGGCGAGGAGGCGGAGGTCGACTTCGCGGACTTCTGGCTGGACCTGGCCGGGCAGCGACGCAAGTGCGTGCTGTTCACGCTGCGGCTGTCCTACTCGGGCAAGGCGGTGCACCGGGTCTACGCGACCGCGTCCCAGGAGGCGTTCCTGGAAGGACACGTGGAGGCGTTCACGGTGCTGGGCGGGGTGCCGTCGGTCCACATCCGCTACGACAACCTCAAGCCCGCGGTCAAGCAAGTGCTGTTCGGACGTTCCCGGCTGGAGTCGGCCAGGTGGGCGTCGTTCAAGTCCTGGTATCAGTTCTCGGCGTTCTACTGCGCGCCTGGCGAAGACGGCGCCCATGAGAAGGGCGGGGTGAAGCACGAGGGCGGCCGGTTCCGCCGCAAGCACTTGGTCCCGCCGCCTGAGGTGGACTCTTTGGCGGAGCTGAACGAGCGGCTGGCCGCGATCGACGTCGCGGAGGACGCCCGGCACATCCATGGCCGGCCCACCTCGATCGGGTTCGACTTCGAGGCCGAGCGCGAGCGGCTGCGGCCGCTGCCGGCGGACGACTACGATTGCGGGATCGACCTGACGCCGACGGTCGCGCGGAACTCCCGGATCACGGTGAGGCAGTGCTACTACTCGGTGCCGGCGAAATTCATCGGCACGAAGGTGCGCGTCAAGCTGCGGGCGAACGAGTTGTGGGTGTTCGAAGGGCGCAAGGTCGTCGCCCGCCACCCAAGGCTGACCAGGTGTCGGCGTACACGTGAACGTCCCCACCCGCGTACGGATGAAAAGGGACAGTTGTTGATGCGTTGAGACCTGCTGCTCGGCACTCTGCTGCTTGGTCGGTGAGAGGCGGCGGAAGGCGGTCGACGATGGTCCTGGATCCGCATCGATGGTGGGAACTGCGGCGCTTCCGGAGTCTGTTGGAGCCCGGGGCGATCAGCCTCTCGGAGGTGGCCCGGGAGACCGGGCTGGACCGGAAGACGGTCCGCAAGTATCTGTCGGCACCAGGTCCGGCGACCCCGCCGCGCCGGTCGCCGAACGGGCGGTCGAAGGCGAGGGTGATCGACGAGTTCGCGCCGCTGGTCGATTCGATGCTCCGGGCGGAGATCCTGATGAAGGCCGCCGTGATCCACGGGCGGCTGACCGCGGAGTACGGTTTCACCGGCAACTACCAGAGGGTCAAGCTCTACGTTCAGGAAGCCCGGCCTCGGATCGCCGAGGAACTCGGCATCACGCTGAAGGAACTCGCCGGCATGCACCGCCGGTTCGAGGTCATCCCCGGCGCCCAGGCCCAGGTCGACTAGGGCGACGAGGGCAAGATCCTCGCCCACATGGGCATCGGGAAGGTCTACTCCTTCCACATGACGCTGTCGTACTCGCGCGACCCGTTCTGCTGCTTCACCACCAGCCAGGACCTCCAGACGTTCTTCGACTGCCACCGCCGGGCCTTCGCCCACTTCGGCGGCGTCCCGATGACGATCGTCTACGACCGCACGAAGACCGTCGTCCGCCGCCACGTCGCTCCGGGCGAGGCGGTCCCGCTGCACCCGGAAGCGGTCGGGTTCGCCGGCCACTACGACTTCGACATCGACGTCCTGGCCGCCTACCGGCCCACAGGCAAGGGACGCGTCGAACGGCAGGTCCTCATCGTCCGTGACCACGTCCTGTCCGGCCGGTCCTTCTCCTCCGTCGAGGAGATGGACGCCGCCTTCGCCGCATGGGTGCCCCAGCGACGGGCTCAGGCCCACAGGACTCACCAGCAGATCATCGGAGAGCGGGCGGCCCGTGACCACATGGCCCTCAAACCGCTGCCGGAGGCTCCGTATCTGGTGGCCGAGCGGCACCTGCGGCCGGTCGGCAAGGACTGCCTGGTCGCCTTCGGCGGCAACCTCTACTCGGTGCCCGCCCGCAGGGTCCGACCGCGTCAGCTGGTGGAAATCAGGGCCACGAATTCGCAGGTCATGCTGCACTCCACCATCGCGGGCAGCAGCGGCGAGACGCTGCTGGCCACCCATCCGCAGGCGATCGGCCGCGGGGTCCGCGTCGTCGGAGAGGCCCACTGGGACGGTCTGCCCACCGGCAAGGGACGCCGCACCACCACCGGCGAGGTCCTGCCACGACCTCGCCATGAACGTCCACTGGGCGAGGAGGCAGGGCCGTTGCAGGCTCTGCTGAACCGGGCCGCGGCCACCCGCGTCGAGGTCGGCCGCCGTCCGCTGTCGGTCTATGACGAGCTGACCGGCACCCGTCCCTTCACCACCCGTCCGAGCACGAGGGAAACGTCTTGAGCGAGCTGGTCTCCACCCGCATCCGCAACACGGCCGGCAAGCTCGGCCTGCCCCACCTGGCCGAAACGATCAACGAGTACACCCGGCGGGCCGACGAGGGGAAGATGGGCTACCTCGACTTCCTCGACTTGGTCCTCTCCGAGGAACCCGCCGTCCGCGACGACCGCCGCTTCCGCCAGGGCCTGCGGCTCTCCCGGCTGCCACACCACAAGACACTCGACGAGTACGACTTCTCCTTCCAGCCCGACCTCGACCCGCTCAAGGTCAAGGACCTGGCCACCCTCTCGTTCGTCGACGGCAAGGCGAACGCCGCCCTGCTCGGGCCGCCCGGGGTCGGCAAGACGCACATCGCCGTCGCTCTCGCGGTCGCGGCCTGCCGGGCCGGCTACTCGATCTACTTCACCAGCCTCGACGACATGGTCCGCAACCTCAAAACCGCCGAAGCCGCCGGCCGTCTGACGAACAAGCTCGGCACCTACCTGCGGCCCAGCGTCCTCGTGGTCGACGAGGTCGGCTACCAGCCCCTCGAACGAGCCGAGGCGAACCTGGTCTTCCAGGTCATCTCCAAGCGCTACGAGAAAGGCTCGATCATCCTGACCTCGAACAAGACCTTCAGCAAATAGGGCCAGGTCTTCGGCGACGAGGTCCTCGCCACCGCCATCCTCGACCGGCTCCTCCACCACTGCGAAGTGATCTCCATCAACGGCCCCAGCTACCGGCTCAAGAACCGCCTCAAGGCGATCGAGCGAGAGAACGACGTGGCCTGACAACCCACGTCGCTTCCGGCGGCCGAACACTTGATCATTTGTCGATCACCGGCTGAAAGATCTCGGAGAACTCGCCATTCTCGATCAGTCCGGCGATCACGTCGGTCATGCTGTCGATGCCCGGATCCCTGACGATCAGGCCGTCCGAGACCCAAAAGTACCGGCCCCCGAGGGCCTCGTCGGTCCCTGCCCAGAGTTTCATCAGGCGCTCGACTTCCGCGACGGTGAACACGGTCGCGGTCCAACGAGACCCATCCTCCAGAGTCACGAAGACATCGACGTTGCAGACCTCGTCCAAGTCCTCGCCGTCGCTGGGCAGGAACGACGCCTCGAAACCCTCCATACGGACCCGATACCAGGGCTCGTCCCACCCTCGCTCGATCGGTTCAGACGATGTGCTGTGGCTCATCGCGCGAGTGTCCCTGGTCAGGACATCGATCTCAACCGAGATCCCTGCCGCCTCTGCGCGGCCATCGCCGACCGGATCACCTTCCGCTGCACGCTGATCCAGACCGGCACCGAGTCCTACCGCTACCAGACCACCCAGGAATCCCTCTTCCCCACCGCGGACTAGGGAGTCTCCTTCGAGTCTCGTGGTCGGTTGAGCCGAGTAGAACCACATGGATGATCATTGGGGCGTGAACACTGATTATTGGGCGGTCCTCGAAGACTCCGAGAGGGACCAGTGGCGGTATGCCCCATTCCAGACCATTGGGCCATTGGCCTTTGGAATGAGTCAGGAGGACGCCATAGCCGCCATGGCAGGGCAGGGCTTCACTGCGAAGCAGCACAACATGGGGAGCTGGCACCTGACAGGCCGCACGGAATGGCGAGTCGAGTTCTTCAAGCCGCAGCCGGCCTGGAGTCGGCCAGCAGTGAAGTGCTACTTCGTCGAAGGCGCTGGACTGACGTGCGTGCTGGTGGATGGACGGCTCGGTCCACAGGTCACTCACGAGGGGATCCGTCTGATCGGCCGGGTTCCGTCGGAGCTTCTGGAGGACATGGAGTCCTATGCGGACCGGCACGACGTGGGGCTCCGGTCGACCGGAGGCGGCGAGCTGGTCGTCGACGGCTTCGAGATTGAGTTGGGCGCACAGCGTGCCGGCGACACTGTGGTGACCTGGGCACTCTTCTGCAATCCGGGAGAGATCGCGGGCACCTCTTGGGACATTGCCCCCGCAGAAGTCTGGCACCACTGGTAGTACGCCTGACCGCAAGCCCAACCTGGCTCCTGCCACCAACAACGCGGAGGGCTGGACCCACAGGGTCCAGCCCTCCGCCATGACAGGGGCAAGGCCCTGGCCGCGACTTGTCAGGGAGGCGACCCGGGCCCGCGACAACCAAGTTATCGACACCCCGGTCCCGGTCCCGGCGGACACTCCGCCCGGCCCCGTCCGGTCACCCGATCAGTGGCTCCCGATCCCGCCGAAGTGGCTCCCAAACTCACCGAAGAACACCCGCATCGGGCGAGTACACCACCGCCACGAACGGCCTATCCCCGACTCTGGTTCATACCGAAGCAGTGACTATCGCATGATCCGACAAAATCACTGCGGGGCATGTGAGGTTGCGGGTGGGGCGGAAAGCGACGTCACCCTGTCTCGTCCCAGGATGTCTGGTCTTCATGGTCGCGTGTGCTTCCACTGCCGTTTCCGTGCGCCTGGGCACATTCGGTTCGCGACGGCACGCCGGAAGCATGTCGAAACGACGTCCGTATCCGAGTGATCTGTCCGATGCCCGCTGGGAGTTGATCGAGCCGGTCCTGTCCGCATGGCGTCTCGAGTGCCGGCGCAAGGCCCTGCACTTCGGCCGGCCGCCCGAGCACGATCTGCGCGACATCATGGACGCGATCTTGTGCGTCGACCGGACCGGGGTTCCGTGGCGCTACCTCCCGCACGACTTCCCGCACTGGAACACCGTCTACGGCTACTTCGCCACATGGGCCGACGAGGGCGTGTTCGCCCAGCCAGGCGGCTTACTGCGGCAGCTGCCGCGTGAGAAGGAGGGCCGGAACGGCGAGCCGTCGGCTTGTGTGATCGACGCGCAGAACGTCAAGACCTCCACCAGTGTTCCAGCCTCGAGTCAGGGCATCGACGCCGGAAAGAAGATCATTGGTCGGAAGCGGAGCATCGTCACCGACACCCTCGGCCTCCTGCTTACCGTACTGGTCACCGCGGCGAGCATGCAGGACTCCGCCGCCGGCACCGCGCTGCTCGACCAGGTCGCCGTGGATCATCCCGGCGTCCGCGAGGTGCGGGTCGACGGCGGTTACCGCCAGCACCTTGTCGAGCATGCCGCCACCCTCGGCATCGACATGGAGATCACCGCCCGAAAGCCCGGGACCAGGGGATTCACCCCGATCCCGAAGCGATGGGCGGTGGAGCGGACCTACGGCTGGCTCATGCTGAACCGCCGTCTGGCACGCGACTACGAAACCCTGTCCACCCGCTCCGAAGCCCTGACCCACCTCGCCATGACCGGCCTCCTGGCCCGCCGCCTCACCAGTGAGAACACCATCTCCTGGCGCGAGCCGAAAAAGACCACAGAACACCCGATCTCAGGATGAAAGATCGGACGAAAACGACCTCTGAGGACCCGTCGGGACGGAACCGTAGATGCGGTCGCCAAGGCGAGCTCCGACCCCTCCGGGCATGTCATCGCGTCGGGTGATTCTGCGGTCGCCTCAGGTGGATGACACGTCGGACGCCTTCGACGACGAGACCGGTTCCGGCCATGACGGCGAAGATCGAGTAGGGCACCGTGGTGATGACGTCGGCCAGGTAGAGCGCGAGAAGCGCCACACCGGCCGCGATGGCTCCGTACGCCGTCCATTTGTTCACGATGGTTCCTTACGGGAGTGATTGCGGGGGTGAAAGGGAGGCAGGGACACACGGTCCCTGCCTCCGGCACGGAATCAGTTCATGGTCCGCCAGAGCCGCATGTTCCTGTAGGAACGCCAGCCGCGGTACGTCTTGATCCGCGAGTACCTCGAGCCGGAGAACTTACCCGACCTGCCCACCTTGATGGCGTTGGTCCAGGTACGGCCGAAGAAGCCTCCTGCGGCGCCCCATCCGGCTGCCGTGGCGGTGCCCCTCCAGGTCTTTCTTCCCGAGGTGCCCCAGTAGCCCATGGCTCCGACAGCCGCTCCGGCCGCTAGTCCGCAGACGATGGACACACCGCAGCCCAGAGCCGCCGCCGCAGTGACGCCGATGGCACCGACCTTCCAGACGGTGCGCCAGCCGCCCCAGCGTACGAACCGGCTGTTGCGCACCTTCCTCCACTTCTTCTTGAACCAGCCCCACTTACCGTCGAGGTCGTAACGGTTGAGCGGGTCGGCGGTGACGTACTCGTAGGCGTTGGCGTTCCCGCCGTACACCGGGTCGACGGAGAGGAAGCGGCCGGTGGTGGGGTTGTAGAGACGAACGCCCATGAGGGTGAGACCGGTGAGGGTCTCGGCGGAGCGCTGCTTGGCGCCGAGCCAGTTGTAGCGGGTGGCTGCCTGATCGGGGCGGGGGTTGCCGTACTCGTCGAAGTCCAGGGCGACGGGGGCCTCGGAGGTGTCCAGCGGGAGCTGGAGGGCCACGTCACCGTGGATGCTGGTGAGCTGAAGGACCGTCTCACCGGTCTTGGTGGTGGTGGCGGCGAGATCGCCGCCGGCGGACTCGACGTTCCGGGTCAGCGCACCGGTGGCGGTGTCCTCGACGATCCAGCGGGGGTTGTCGCCGTCGCTGTCGTAGTGGTTGATTTTGGACGCCGTCTGGGTCCAGGTGGAGCCGCCGCCGGTCTCGGTTTTGAACGAGCGGAAGCGGTGTGCGGCGTCCAGCTGCCACGTCTGGCGGCGGCCGTTCGCGGTCTGCTGGTAGGCCAGGTCGTTGGCGTAGTAGCTGATCGTGCCGTGGCCGGGGGCCGCCGTGGTCCTGCCGAAGGCGTCGTAGACGTATGCGGTGTCGACGAGCCGGTCGGCGCTGTCGTAGGTGTGGCTGACGGTGGTGCCGCCGGCGGCAGGGCAGTCGGTACCGGGCGTGCCGGTCTCGCTCGTGAGGCTCTTGCGGTTGGTGCGGTTGTCGAAGACGTAGGTCCGCCTGGTGCAGACGGTGTCGGCGGTGTCCTGGACGGTGGTCAAGCGGCCGGTCGCGTCGTAGCCGTACTTCTGGTCGGACCAGCTGGCGTGGGTGACGACCTGGCCGTGGACGGACTCGGTGACCGTGTCGGAGTAGACGGCCACTCCGTCGCTGTCGCGGGTGTAGGTGCGCTTCAGCGCGGAGCCGGTGGTGTCCTCGGTCTGCATGAGGGTGTAGCCGCCCGGCAGCCTCTCCGAGCTGACGGAGCCGTTGGCGTCGTACGTGGCCTGGAAGGTGCCGGCGATCGAGTCGGTGGTCCTGGTGGCCAGGCCGCGCGGCTCGACGGTGTGGTCGTAGGTATAGGTGACGGTCGACGGCACGCTGTCGGTGACCTTGACCGGGCGGTCCAGCAGGTCGTACTCGGTGGTCGTGACGCCGCCGTCGGCGTCGGTGTAGCCGGTCTGGCGGCCGAGCTTGTCGAAGACCTTGGTCAGGGTGCCGCCCGTCGGGGAGACCGTCCTGACCGCGCGGCCGGTCGCCGGGTCGTACTCGGTGCTCGACTCGGGGACCGCCTGGCCGGTGCCGCCGGTGACTGTCACCTTGGAGGCACGGCCCGCGGGGTCGTAGGTCGTGGTGGTGGTCCGGGTGACGCCGTTCGCGGTCTCGGAGACCTTCGCCGGGCCGCCCCACCAGTTGTACTCGGTGGTGGCGGTCGGCATCTGTGCCGGGTTGGAGCCGCCGCCGGTGACGGTACCCGCCGGCCCGGTGGAGCAGACCTGGTCGGCCCATTCCGGGCGCCCCTGACAGGCTCCCGTGCCCGTGGCGGACCAGTACGTGGTCACTCGGGTGCCCGCGTCGGTGCCGGTGGCCCCGGGCAGCCGCTGCTTGACGACCTGGCCCTGGGCGTTGTAATCGGTGGTCTCGGTGATTGCGAGACCACCAGGGTCCTTGACGGTCTGGGTGGGCAGGCCCTTGGCCCAGTCGTAGACCGTCTGCGTCACCCGGGACTCACCCCGGACGGTCGGGTGCTCACGGACCTGGGCGCCCGTGGTGACCTTGGTGACCTGGTCCCTGACCTTGGCGGTGCCGTCCGTGGGACGGCCCGTGTCGTACTCGTTGGCCGTCCACGTGCGAGCGGTCACCGACGTGCCGGAAGGCACCAGCACGGTGGTTCCGGACTTCAGATCTGTGGTCAGTTCGATCCGGCGCAGCGGGCCGAACTCCTCCAGCTCGCGAGTGCCTGTCTCGTTGTAGAGGGAGCGGGTGGCGAGCAGGTCGGCACGTTCTGCGCCGGTGAGCTGGCCGATGCCGAGTTCGGCCTGGGCCGCCTTGTTGGTGGGGGTGATGCCGAGAGCGAGGGCGCGGTTGCCGGCCGTCAGTTCTCGCACGGTGTTGCCGAAGCGGTCGTACTCGGTGGTGGAGATGTGCCCGCCCGGAGCGGCCGTGTTGACCGACCGTCCGGAGACACCCATGTACGTGATGTCGGCGCGCGCGTACGAGGCGGCGGTCAGCCCCGCCCCGTCGTGGGTGGCGGGAACCGAATCAGCCGGGAAGACGGCGGTCGCGTCGGTCGGGGCGTCCAACTGGCCCCATGCCTTCACGTCCGCGGTACCCATCTTGTGGGGGGCGGCGGTCCCGGTGAGTGCCACGTCGTAGACCACGGAGGTGGCGGCCGTACCGGACTCGACGTCCTTGGTGCCCTGTTGCAGCCCCGAGCGGGTCGCCTTGAGCAGCATGCCCTCGCCGGCGGTGGCCGCGTTGCCGGCCTTGCCGTAGGTGAAGGACCACGGCAGTTCACCGGGCGGGGTCAGTGCGGTGACCCGGCCCGCCGTGTCGTAGACGTACCCGGTCTTCAGCGCCGGGCTGATTTGAGGGTTCCACGCCTGAGTCAGCCGGCCGGCCGCGTCGTAGGCGTATGTCTGCACGGCCTTGGAGCTGGCCGATGCCGCAGCGGGCTCGGTGGACCACAGGCGGATCTCTTTTACCTGGCCGGCGAAGTCACCGGGGGCGAGGTCCGTGGCTGTGGTGGAGGTGGCGTAGACGAACTCCAGTGCACGGCAGCCCTTGGTCGACGGAGACGCGGTGCAGGCGGCGGCGCTTGTGGCGGACGAGGGCGCGATGATCCGCTTGGGGCGGGCCAGCTTCTTCCCGTCCGAGGTCACCGTTTCGGAGACCACGGTCGTGGTGGAGTCGGCGAGCCCGTCCAGCAGCGTGGAGGAGACCTGCCAGGTCGTCGCGGCCGCGTCGGGCTTCGTGAACGCGGTGACGGTTCCCTCGGTGTCGGCGAGGGTGAAGGAGCCGGTCACAGCGCCGGCCAGGGTCAGGTCCTCCGAGCCGGGCTCGGGAATCCATCCGGTCCTTGCCGCGTTCGCCGTGAAGAAGGTCTCCTCGCCCTCGGAGTCGACCACGGCGACGGCGGTGTCGGAGGTCCGGCGGATGTGGGAGTAGTCCGACTGGGTCGCCTCGGCGACGGTTCCGGAGACCCACTCCTTACCGAAGATCGGCGCCTGGCCCTCCTGCTCGGCGCCCTTGCCAGGGGTGCGGGAGGAAGCGGTGCGGGAGACCGAGAGGCCGAAGGCGGACGCGTCTTCGGCGGACAGCGTGTAGTCGCCTGTCAGCAGGTTGACCGAACCGGGTCCGATCTCGTCGGTGGCCGCGCCGCTCGCCGCGCGGTCGACGATGACGGACAGTGGTTGGGTCGAGCCGGAGCCGCCGGGGCCGGTGAAGTCGGCCTTGATCTGGACGGTGCCGTCGGGGTCGACCGTTTCGGTGGCGTTCCAGACCAGGGGAGCGTTCCTGCCACCCGTCATGGGGACCGGCCATGCGCTCAGTGGTGTGCCGCTGGAGGTCACCTGTCCGGCGGGGATCCGCACCCAGGTGTCGGCTTCGGAGCGCCGCCAGGAGAAGGAGACCTTGTCGTACTTGCCGCCGTCGGCCTCGGCGACCAGCGGCAGACGGCGTGCGGTGCGCTCGCCTTCGCTGGGCTGGACGAACCCGCCGGGCCCGGCGTGGAAGTCGTACTCGATCGCCTCGGACTTGTTGTCCGCCTTGTCGACGGACCGGACCTGCAGCGTGTGCGTGCCGTCCTTCGGCGGAGTGACGGAGATCGTCTTGGCTCCGCTCACGCCGCCGGTGGCTATCTTGTTCCAGGCCACGCCGTCCAGGGACCACTCGAGCCAGTTGTGGTCGCCGGCAGGCGGCGTCACGCTGAACGTACCCCCCTGCCCTGCGCCCTTGACCCAGGCAGCAGACGGGTAGTCGGTCGACGTGACGCCGGTCGGGGCCGAGGGGGCGGAGGTGTCGACCGTGAAGGTCTTCCACGCCGACCAGCCCAGGTTGTAGTGGGCTCCGTCGTACGGGGAGGTGCGGAACTTGTACGTCTTGCCGTTGGTCAGCACACCGGCAGGCACGGTCACGGAGGCGACCTGTCCGGAGTTCACCCACGGGGAGACGATGACGTCGCCGACCTGCGCGTTGGTGGCGGAGTCGAAGATCTGGAAGGTGCCGTTGACCTTGTCACCGTTGGCGTCGACGAAGGTGTCCCGCAGCGTCGGGGTGATCGTGTTGACCACGTAGGCGCCGCTGTAGGAGAAGTACGGTGGGCCTGCTTCCTGCTTGGTGCCGGTGCGCGGCCGGTAGTTGTAGGTGACGGTCAGCTTCGGAACGTTCGAGGCGGCGTTGGCGGAGTTGACCCGCTTCCACTCCTTGATGTCGTTCTCGTCCGTGGCCTTCAGTCCCATGCCGGCGTGGGACCACTTGTTGTTCGCCCAGTGCTGGACCAGGTCGGTGACGTCGGCGTTGATCCACCCGTCGGGCTGCGTGGAGCAGCCCGCGTTTCCCTTGGTCTGGGTGGAGGTGGCCATCTTGGTCACCATGGCCGGCCGGTTCGTCCAGCGAGAGGCGGTGGAGGCGTTGTTCGCCGTCCACACCTCCCACGGCTGGGCGGTGCAGTCGGTGTTGCCGGAGTGGAAGTTCCACAGGCTCAGGGTGGCGCTGGAGACCAGGGCGTCGGAGACCGGCGCGGTGTTCCAGGTGATGTACGACTGGGCGATGCGGTAGGTGCCGTCGCCGTTCTTCGTCCCCGGGTTTCCGAGGTCCAGTTCGACGTCGTTGGACCAGTCGACGGTCTCGCCCTGCTGGACGTAGGTGTCGAACAGGTTCCCCAGAGCCGAGGTCGAAGGGTCGACGGTGACCGGGTATCGGGTGGCCGGGTCGGCGAGGAAGGCCGTGTCCGGAGTGATGACCAGATCGACGCCGCCCTTGGTCTTGGCGACCTTCATCGCGACCTTGGAGCGGTGGGTGTGCTCACCGGAGACCTTGTCGACGGTGGCGTCCCACATCACCGGGGCCGGCATCGTCGCGGTCTTCTCCGACTTCTTGTCCGTGAACAGCACACTGCCGTCGGCCTGCTGCTCGACCTTCAGACCCTTGGTCTTCAGCGGCAGCGTGTAGGAGAAGCCGTCGGTGGAGGGCCTCTGCTTGAGCTCGACGAACTGCTCGAAACCCGTACGGGTGGCCTCGACCACCACATCGGCGCCGGGCACCGCGTTCACGTAGGTGGCGCGCGTGCCGTCCAGCTGCGGCGCGGGCAGCCCGCCCCGCCACTGCAGGGTGATCTGCTCGTCTCCCTGGCCGAGCGTGACCAGATCAGTGGCGGCGGCGGTCTGGGCCGCGCGCAGAGAACGCGCGGGCACGCCGGTCTTCCCGGCCAGGGTCAGACCTTCGGGATGTGCCTTGGCCGCGACCGAGCCGTCGGTGCGGGTGACCAGGTCGACGTCGACGTCGCGCCAGTCACCCGTGGCGGAGTCCTGGAAACGCACCGGTCCGGCAGCCAGTTCGGTGGTGAGGGAACCGTCCTTGTTGGCCCAGGTGGTCGACGTCTCGGTCCGCTCGGAGAGAACCTCGACCCTCGTACCGGACAGCTTCGCGGCCACGCGCGCCGACACGATGTCGGCCGCCTGGGTCGCCACCTCCTGCCGCGGCTCGATCGTGGGTGCCTGCTGGGGTTGAGCCACTGCTGAGCTGCCGGCGTCCAGCAAGGTGATGGCCATGGTCAAGACGAGGCTGCTCGCTATGAAGCGGACTCTTCGCTCGGACCACGGCCGTCCGCGCCCACCAGGCACAGATGCGTGAATCATCATGATTCCTCAGTCTCTTGGCTTCTGACGCACCGTCTTGCGATGCGCCCGTGAACGCATCGAAGGAGGAGAGAGGGAAGAGGCCATGAAAGTCACCCGAACTCAGGGCAAAGGTTACCGATCTTCGAGTGACCTTCTTCCACCGTGACGAGGAGCCCCCTGGAAGCCGGTTTCTCCGCACTGCCGACGGCTTCCGCTTCCTGCGCGCGGCAGGGGCGGCGAGATCAGCCAGGTGCGGGCAGCGACGACCGACGGAGCGCCGGAATCCAGGCGGATCGTTCCTGCGGGGCCTGGCTCATGCTCCGCGGGCGTCCCTGTCGTCGGGGCGCCCGTCGAGTGCCGCCAGCCCCTCGCTCCAACGGGCACGGCGCTCGGTCTCCTGCTGGTCCCACCAGGGTGTGCCGCGCTCCCCGAGAGCGACCTTCGCCGCGTGCACCCGGGCCCGGGCGGCACGTTCGGCCGCCGTGTCCTGGGCGCGTCGTGGCGTGGCCACGGCACGACGCGCGGCCATGAGGTGGGACCGCAGCCGTGCGGCGGCGTCCTCGGGCACATCGGGGTCCGTGGCCCGCCAGCGTCGGCCGTTGATGATCACATACCGTCCATCGGGGGTACGGGCGGGCTTTCGCGCGTCAGCCGTCACCTTTACCACCCTGGCAGACGTGCGGCGCCGTGCCACTTCGGCCGAAGAGACCCCGAGGGCCGGGGACCGCCGGCCTGGCGCGTTCCCGGCGACGCGGCACGGCATGATGGAGGTATGCGCTCTCGGCCTGTGCTCGTCTATGACGGGGACTGCGGGTTCTGCACGACGGCGGCGAGCTTCGCCGAACGACGTGTGCGGCCCCGCTGCGACATCGTTCCGTGGCAGTTCACGGACCTCGACGTCTGGCTGGGGACCTGCCAAGATGCCCTCGTCGACGACGCCGCCGACTTCAATGGCGGCCTCCTGTACTTCCACTCTCCACGCCACACCGAAGCACTCAACACCGCTACCCGGGTGTTCGACTCAACGAGAACAGCGAGCGCATCGAACTCACTCTCGACACCCTTCCGCAGGACGGATGCCGTGGTGATGACCGTACCCCTTCAGCCCCGCCCACGGACCGGTGATACATCTGGCAGGAACTCCGTCCGGCCTGCTCGCCCTCACCGTCCAGCGCACCCGGCGCGACAGCGACGGAGTCCGCCGCATCGTCCTCGAACGAGGCAAACGCTTCCGGGACAAGCACGTAGACCTCCTGGCCAGCACACCGGCCACCCCTGCTGCCCTTGAAGCCATCCTGAACGAGGGCCGCAAAGGAGACCGCAGCTTCATCCTCGGCGCCCCCACGCGCACATGAAGCGCCGTCAAGGCATGCTTCGCCGACAACGCCTGGCCTCGGGCCATCGACCTCGCACGCCCCGGAGCCATCACCGTGCGCCGCGAAGTCACCGAAGACCGCACCCTCGGTGCCCCCATCCGCTGGCGCCTCACGACCGCCGGGCGCGGACAGGCACGTCTGTACCGCGAGGGACGCGAAGCCAGCCACGAGCACAGCACCACCACGCCGGTACGCGCCCGCTACAAGATCCAGGACATCGACGAGCTCCCCGCCGGCGTAGACCCGGACGACCCCCAACGCCTTGACGACGCCCTCATACGAGAACTGAACCGCACCGTGCCCTCACCGAAACGCACCGCCGTCCTTGCCGCGCTCACCCATGGCATCGGAGCCGGAAAACGTCACGCCAGCCCTGGGGCCTTCTCCCTCGCACACACGCAACTCCAAAACGCGGGATGACGCCCTCCGGATCCTCCGCGAATCAGGCATTCCCACCGCCCTGGCCGAGGCGGCCGGCCTACGCGGCCAAAGCCGCCTCGGCCTTGCAGGTCCCACCACAGTCCGTGTAGGCGGTCGCTACAGCCCCTCGACGCTCTCGGAGGCGTTCCCCTGTCGGCGGCCACCGCTGACCTGCGATTCGACCCGCGCAGCAGAAACCTGACTTTCGTCGAGAATCCGCAAGCCACCGAGGCTCTGAACGACGCGCTCGCCCCAAGCGGCGAACCGCCCGCGATCCCGTATCACCCCGGCATGCCGAGCCGCGACATCCTCAAGCACACCGCCCTCGCTGGCCAGGCAGCACGCATAGCTATCGCCCCAGACGCAGACCTCGACGGAACCCGGATCGCCACCACCGCGCCCGAACCACCTCCGCCCAGCTTCGCGCGTGGCGACGCAGCCTCACAGCGCGACATCTCGAGGACGACCCACACCACCGACAGAAGCACGCTATCCGCGTTTGCACTTATAGCGCGTCTGCAATTATTGTGACAGCACATAAGCAGCCCACTCAAGCACACACGGAAGGATGGAGCCATGCCGCTCGCGCTCCTCGCTCTAGCAGTCGGGGCCTTCGGGGTCGGAACGACTGAGTTCGTCGTCATGGGGCTACTGCCCGAGATCGCCGCCGACTACGGCGTCTCCATCCCGACCGCAGGCCTGCTGGTCACCGGCTACGCGCTCGGCGTCGTCGTCGGCGCTCCGCTGCTGACCGTTCTCGGGACCAAGGTCAGCCGCAAGCGGATGCTGATGCTGCTGATGGGCCTGTTCGTGCTCGGCAACCTGCTGTCCGCGCTCGCGCCGAGCTTCGGGACGATGCTGACCGGCCGCGTGATCGCCTCGCTCGCCCACGGGTCGTTCTTCGGCATCGGGTCGGTCGTGGCCGCCGAGCTGGTCGCGCCGGAGAAGAAGGCCGGCGCCATCGCCACCATGTTCACCGGACTGACCGTCGCCAACGTCGTCGGCGTGCCGCTCGGCACCTTCATCGGGCAGGCCGTGGGCTGGCGCACCACGTTCGCCGTCGTCGCCGCGCTCGGCGTCGTCGGACTGCTCGGCATCGCCAGGCTCGTCCCCTCCCTGCCCCGCCCCGAGGGAGCCCGTCTGCGCGGCGAGCTGAAGGCCTTCCGCAACCCGCAGGTGCTGCTCGCGATGGCCATGACCGTGCTCGGCTTCGGCGGCGTCTTCGCCGCGATCACCTACATCGCGCCGATGATGACGCACGCCGCGGGCTACTCCGACGGCGCCGTGACCTGGCTGCTCGTGTTGTTCGGCGTCGGCATGTTCCTCGGCAACCTGCTCGGCGGGCGCTTCGCCGACCGCGCGCTGATGCCCCTGCTGTACGCGGCCCTCGGCGGCCTGACGGTCGTCCTCGCGCTGTTCACCGTGACCGCGCACGACAAGGTCCTCGGCGCGATCACCGTCTTCCTCGTCGGCGCGCTGGGCTTCGCCACCGTGCCCCCGCTCCAGAAGCGCGTCCTCGACCAGGCCCACGGCGCTCCGACCCTGGCCTCCGCCGTCAACATCGGCGCCTTCAACCTCGGCAACGCCCTCGCCGCCTGGCTCGGCGGCCTCGTGATCTCCGCCGGCCTCGGCTACACCGCCCCCAACTGGGTCGGCGCCGCCCTCGCCGCCGCCGCGCTGCTCCTCGCCCTCTGGGCGGCGGCGCTGGAGCGCCGGGCCCCCGGAGCGGTGGCACCGGCCGAGCGGCCGCTCGCCGCCGTCGCCGGCCGCCGCTGACACCCCCGTCGTACGACACGACGCGCTCACCCGACCCGTACCGAAGAGGAAGCAGTCCCCCCATGTCCCACGTCCCCACCGTCACCCTCAACAACGGCGTGAAGATCCCGCAGCTCGGCTTCGGTGTCTTCCAGGTGTCCGACGAGGAGACCACCGCCGCCGTCGGACACGCGCTCCGGGCCGGCTACCGCTCCATCGACACCGCCGCGATCTACGGCAACGAGGCCGGGGTCGGCCGGGCCCTCGCCGCCTCCGGCATCGCCCGCGACGAGCTGTTCGTCACCACCAAGCTGTGGAACGCCGACCAGGGGTACGACTCCACCCTGCGGGCCTTCGACGACAGCCTCGCCAAGCTGGGCCTCGACCACGTCGACCTGTACCTCATCCACTGGCCCGCGCCCGCGCGTGACCTGTACGTCGACTCCTGGCGCGCCCTCGAGAAGCTGGTCGCCGACGGGCGCGTCCGTGCCGCCGGTGTCTCCAACTTCCGGCCCGCGCACCTCCAGAGGCTCCTCGACGGCAGCGATCTGGTGCCGGCCGTCAACCAGATCGAGCTCCACCCGGCGTTCCAGCAGCGGGAGCTCCGCGCCCTGCACGCCGACCGCTCCATCGCCACCGAGGCGTGGAGCCCGCTCGCCCAGGGCGCCGTCCTCGCCGACCCGGCGCTCGCGGAGGTCGCCGCGCGGCACGGGAAGTCCCCCGCGCAGGTGGTGCTGCGCTGGCACCTCCAGCTCGGGAACATCGTGATCCCGAAGTCCGTCACCCCCGAACGCATCCGCGAGAACATCGACGTCTTCGACTTCGCGCTCTCCGCCGAGGAGATGGACACGCTCGGCGGGCTCGACCGCGGGCTGCGCACCGGGCCGGACCCCGACACGCTCGACTGAGCCCCCGTGCCGGGCCCGTCCGTCGGACCTGTCAGCCCCGTCAGCCCCGTACGCGGCGCAGGGCGCCGTCCGCGCGGAGGTCGGCGAGGGTGGGGTAGCCGTCGACGGCCATGATCAGGTCGGCCTCGGCGAGGAGCGACCGGAGGACGTGGACGACGCCGTCCGTGCCGCCGAGGGCGAGCCCGTACGCGTACGGGCGGCCGACGCCCACCGCCGTGGCCCCGAGGGCGAGGGCCTTGACGACGTCGGCGCCGGTGCGGACGCCGGAGTCGAAGAGGACGGGCAGCCCGTCGGCGGCGGCGACCACCTCCGGCAGGGCGTCCAGGGCGGGCAGGCCGCCGTTGGCCTGACGGCCGCCGTGGTTGGAGCAGTAGACGCCGTCCACACCGCCGTCCCTGGCGCGGCGGACGTCCTCCGGGTGACAGATGCCCTTGAGGACGATCGGCAGGTCGGTGAGCGAGCGCAGCCAGGCGAGGTCGTCCCAGACCAGCGGCTTTCCGAAGACGCCCGCCCACTCCAGGACGGCGGCGCGCGGGTCCTCCTCCGGGGGCTTGGCGAGACGGGCCCTGAAGACGGGGTCGGAGGTGTAGTTCGCGAGCGCGTGGCCGCGCAGCTGGGGGAAGTTGCTGGTGGCGAGGTCGCGCGGGCGCCAGCCGGTGATCCAGGTGTCGAGCGTGACGACGATGCCGCGGAACCCGGCCGCCTCTGCCCGGTGCACGAGGCTTTCGGCGAGGGCCCGGTCGGTGGGCGTGTAGAGCTGGAAGAAGCCGGGCGTGCCGCCGCACGCGGCGGCGACGTCCTCCATCGGGTCCACGGAGAGCGTGGAGGCGATCATCGGTACGCCGGTGCGCGCGGCGGCGCGGGCGGTCGCGAGGTCGCCGTGGCCGTCCTGGGCGCAGAGGCCTATCACCCCGACCGGCGCCATGAACAGCGGGGACGGCAGTTTCAGCCCGAACAGGTCGACGGACGGGTCGCGGTGGGCGGCGCCGACCATCATGCGGGGCACGAGCCCCCAGTTCCGGAAGGCGGTGACGTTGGCCTCCTGGGTGTGCTCGTCGCCCGCGCCGCCCGCCACGTAGGACCACAGCGAGGACGGGAGCGCCGCCCGTGCCTTCGCCTCCAGTTCGGCGAAGGTCATCGGCAGCGGGGGCAGCACCCCGAAGAGCCCGTCGAAGTAGATCTCGTGCTGGTAGTCGCCGTAGTGCTGGGGCATGGGGTGGCCGGTCCCTTCCGGTTCCTGTCGGCTCCCTCGGCGCGCTCTCGTCGCCCCGGGGTGGTGGCGCCCCCATCGTGCCCGCCACGCGCGCGCGTGACCATGCCGCTGTCATGGTCCGTCCGTCGGATCCGCCGGACGGACCCGACAGATGGATCCGACGGACGGATTCGACGGACGGATCCGCCGGATCCTAGGAACGCGTCGCGGTCCTGCACCCGCCGTCCGCGGTCCCGGTCCCCGCGGCGATCGCCGTACTGCGGTCGTACGGGTCGACGGTGTCACCGTCGACCGTGCCGGCGCCCGACCGGTCGGTGCCGAACTCCGGGGTGAAGTAGCCGGTGTGGTTGTCGCAGCCGCCGTTGGTCATGTCGACCTTGTACGAGACGAGGGAGAAGGTGCCGGGCTCGGTGATGATCTTCGAGGGGTCGTCCCAGTTCAGCACCACCTCGCGCCGCACGATCGTGCGCACGACCTCGTCACCGCCGCCCGCCGGTGCGACCGGGTACACGTAGGTGACGTCGGTGGTGACCTGGAGAGCGCCGCGCTCGCCCTCCCGGTAGGTGATCCGGCCCCGCGTCTTGACGACGTCGCCGACCACGCGCGCGCGTGACGTCTCGAACCGGCTGAAGAGCAGGAGCGGGTCGTTCTCCTCGGTCGGTGCGCGGAACGCGGCGGCCAGATAGTCCTTGACGTCCCGCTGGTGCGGGTTGATCAGGGCGATCGCCTTCGTGGGGCGCTCGCCGCCCAGTACGGCCGGGTCCAGGCTGGACGCGGCGAGGAAGTCCCGGGTCTGCCGGAGGGCCTGTTCCACCTGCCGGGTGTTCATCCAGCCGGTGGCCTTGGCGGCCGGGACGGTGATCCCGGCCGTTCCGTCCGCCCAGCGTGCGGCGGGCGAGCCCCTGAACGGCTCGTCGAGCGTGGGGCGTCGGGCCGGCTCGACGGGCGGCGCCCCGGCGGGCCGCTCCGCCTCCTGGGCGAGCGGGGGCCCCTGCCGTCCTTCCCCGTCGGAGGAGCCGATCATCTGCCACGGGTCGAGCGCCACGACGAGCAGGCCCACCGCGGCGAGCAGGCCCACCGCGTACCAGCCCTTCCTCCGCCGGGGCCGGGGCGGCGTGTACGTACGCCATCCCTCGGCCTCCGCGGGGGCTTCCCGCAGCCGGTCCGCCACGACCCGGGCCCGCGCCGAAGGTTCCTTGGGCGCGTCCGCCACGCCCTCGACCGAGTCGCGCAGGAACCGCTCCCACACGTCGTCCGGCACGGACGAACCGTCCTTCTCCCCACCCGCGTTCACACCGCACTCCTCGCGTCACGCACCGATTCGCCCCCTCCCCAGGGGCCCCCGCATGATCGCACAGCGGCCCGTGGACGGCCCGCCCAGGTCAGACCCCTTGTCCCAGGGCGGGGCCCTGGGACGGCGGTCGTCAGCCCGCGGTCGGGATCCAGCCGTCGAGCCAGTGCGCGGTGTCCTGGGTGGCGGCCTGCGCGTCCGTCAGATGGGGGCGGTCCGGGTGGGAGGGGCCGGATCCGGGGCCCGTGTTGCGGTACTCGGCGAAGCGGTCGTCCTTCCAGGAGAAGCCGCTCATGTCGGTCCAGGGCGTGGGCTTGACGGCGGCGCCGAGGACGCTGTCACGGACGGTCGTCTGCGGGTCGAGGGTGGCGTCGCCCCCGGCGTGCCAGGGCCTGCCGAGGAAGAAGCTTCCCGCGGTGACGTCGCCGTTCACGGTGGAGCGGGTGATGAGGAAGCCCTTGCGGCCGGCGGGGGTGCTCGGTGCCGTGACGTACCCGGCGGACGTGCCGTCCCAGCGCTTCTTCAGGGTGAGGACGGACCTGTCGATCACGGCCGTGGCGCGGCCGAAGACGAAGTCGACGTTGCCGGTCACGTACGAGTTGGTGACGTACACCCGGCCGGTCCTGTCCTTCGCGGCGGTGTCGAGGAGGAGGGTGTCCTGGTCTCCGGTGATGATGACGCCGTCGAGGAACACCCGGTCGGCGGCGGTGCGCAGGGCGACGGCCTGGTGGCCGTTCAGGTTCCTGTTCGCCGCCTCGTCGAAGTCGTTGGAGACGGTGAGGTTGCGTGCCTGGAAGTCGTCGGCCTCGACGGCGACGGTGGCGCTGCCGCCCGTTCCGTACGTCCCCGAGCCGTCGGGCCTGGTCATGCCGGAGGCGTGGCCCTCGACGATGACGGTGTCCTTGCGGCTGCTACCGGTGCCTTCGATGGTGACGTGGGGCTTGTTCGAGGGGACCTTGACCGTCTCGCGGTAGACGCCGGGCGCGACCCGGATCACGACGCGGGAGGTGTTGCCGGCCGGTACGGCGTCGACGGCCTTCTGCACGCTGGTGAACCGGCCGCTGCCGTCCTTCGCCACGGTCAGGACGGTGGCGGCGGCGGTCGGCGCCGGAGTGGTGCCGAGGGAGGAGCGCGGGCCGGCACCGGACTTGAGCAGCGCGGGCACGGCGGCCGCCGGGTCGAGGGCGTACGGGTAGTGGGCCTTCGGGTCGAACGCCGTGCCGCCGCTCTCGTTGCGGCCGGTGGTGCCGGAGAAGACGTTGCCGCGCTGGACGAGGGCGGCGGTGGGGTCCTTGATGACGGGGTTGTTCACGCCCTGGAAGACGCTGTTCTCGAGGACCATCCGCGTCCTGCCGCGCGCGTAGTTCCCGTAGGACGAGGTGATGCCCGTACCCGCGTCGTCCTGGAGCAGGTTGTTGTAGAGGTGGGCGTGGGCGACGTTGTCGGTGGAGGGGTTGCGCTGCTCGGTCTCGCGGAACCAGTTGTGGTGGATCGTGAGGTCGGCGGTGGCGTTGTCCGTCCAGCCGATGCCGAAGGTCTTGTTGTTGTTGCCCAGTCTGTTCCAGGACACGGTGACGTACGTCGTGTCCTTACGGCTGTCGATGAGGCCGTCGGCCATGTGCCGCAGGTCGTTGTGGTCGATCCACACGTGGTGGGCGCCGTCCATCTGGACGGCGTCGAAGTCGTGTTCCTTGTCGTTCCAGACGCCTTGGTAGGTGTCACGGATCGTCAGGTTCCGGATGATCACGTTGTGGACGCCGGGGCCGAGGAAGAAACCGCCGCCGATGATGTGGCCCGAGGTGCCGGAGCCGATGACCGTCTTGTCGGAGGCGACCCTGATCTCCTTGCCCGTGGGGTTCACGGTGATCGTCCCGGCCACGACGATGACGTACGGCTCGGGCGCGGCCGCGTACTTCTCCAGTTCGGCCAGGGTCCTGACCGTGACCGTCTTCCCGTCGCGCCCGCCGTACGTCCCCTTCTGTCCGAGCGCGTCGACCGAGGCGAAGCCGTCGGCGACGGCGCGGGCCCACGCGGGCGCGGGGGTGTCCGCGGCCTTCGCCTCGGGTCGGGCGTCCGTGCCGAACACGCCGAAGGCCGTGCCGTACGCCAGGACCCCCGCGGCGGCGAGCGCCGTCGGGACCCCGGTCACCAGTGCCTTTCGGCGCCTGCGGTGCCTCGCCCTGCCTCGGGTCTCCGTCATGTCGTGCGTCCTTCCGTCCGTGGGGGTGCCCGCCCCGGAAAAGGGCGGGCGGACGGTGGTCGCCGCCGCGGGGGAAAAGGTTGCCGCCGTACGCGAAGTGTCAGGCGTACGGGTCGAAGGGGATGCCGGACGGTTTGGCCTTGGCCAGGTGGGCGGCGAAGTTGCCGTCCTTCAGGCCGAAGACCGCGCTGCCGAAGTCGGCCGCGCCGAGCTTGTCGCGCAGTCCTGCCGGGTAGCCGTTCCAGCCGACCAGACTCGGGAACTGCCAGGTGTGCTGGTGGTTCTCCGGCGGTTCGTCGTTGGTGTTCGCCGGGCGGAAGCAGTGCGTGCCGATGCCGTCCTTGTGGTAGACGATCTTCGGGTGGGTGCCGTCCCAGCGGATGCGGTCCCGGCCGTTGACGGCGAAGCCGCCGTGGGCGGACGTGGAGACGTACCGCGCCTGGTCGTTCTGCACCCACACGACGACGTGCTCCCAGTCGTGCCGGTGTCCCCCGAGGCCGCTGCCGGCCACCGCCTGGTCCTTCTCGAAGTACAGGCCGTAGAGGATCGCGCACCAGCCGTTGTTGCACTTCGCGCGGGAGTAGCCGTTGGTCTGGGTGAGGTCCCAGGAGTCACGGCACTGGCCGTTGAGGGCGCCGGAGGGGTTGAGGCCGCCGTTGACGGTGCTGTCGGGCCCGATCGCGGGTGTGGGGTAGCAGCCGTCGGTGTCGTAGTCGTAGGCCGGCTGGAACGTCCGCTCCAGGTTGTCGGCGTCGGCGGGCAGCGCGGGGGGCGGTGCGGCGAGGGCGCTGGTCGGGAGGGCGATGATCAGGGTGAGGGCGCCGGCGAGGGCGAGGGCGCCCCGGGTGGCGTACGCCTGTGTCTTCACTGTGTCCCCTGGGTCGGACGGCATGATGCGACAGGCGTCATCTTGACATGAACAGCTCACCATTTGTGGGGTCCGGACGTGAACTCAGCGCGTCGCCGCGGCGACCAGCCGCCCCACCTCCTCGACCGAGACGGTTCCCCCGTGCACGAGACGGTCGAAGACCAGACCGTCCACGCAGGTCAGCAAGGTGACGGTCCGTTCGTCGGCGTCCGCGAGGCCGCGCGCGGCCAGGAAGTCCCGGACGATCCGCCGGGCCGCGTTGTCGCGCGGAACGAGGATCTCCCGCAACTCGGGGTGATGCACGCTCTCCAGGGCGCAGGCGTAGCGCGCGAGGGAGCGGCGCCGCCCGTCCCCGGTGAGCCGCCGCCCGACGAAGGCCGCGAGCGCCGCGGCGAGTTCTCGCGCGTCCCGGAGCTCCGGGACGCGCTCCCCCGCCTCGCGGAGCTCCGCCTGGTCGAGGGCGACCAGACGCTGGACGAGAGCCGTGAGCAGCGCCTGCCGGGTGCGGTAGTACGCGGACGTGGTGCCGGGCGGCAGATCGGCGGCCCGGTCCACCGCGCGGTGGGTGAGCCCCCGCATGCCGTGCTCGGCGAGGACGTCGATGGCGGTGTCGGCGAGGAGGGTGCGTCGGGTGGCGGGCATCCCCCTTTTCTACACCTGTAGAGGTCGGGTGTACGTTCATGGAGCACGGGCTTCTACAGATGTAGAAGCACGGGCTTCTGCCTCTGCAGAAGCCCGGATCGCCCCACGGAGGGACCGGACATGACCGGGAGAGCACTGGTGGTCGGCGGCGGCATCGGGGGACTGGCCGCCGCGATCGGACTGCACAGGATCGGCTGGGAGGTGACCGTCCTCGAACGCGCCGCCGCCCTCGACGACGCGGGCGCGGGCATCTCCCTGCACGCCAACGGCATGCGCGCCCTGGACGCCCTCGGTGTCGGCGAGGCCGTACGCCGAGCCGCACGCCCCCAGTGCACCGGGGGCACCCGCGTGCCGAGCGGCGGATGGCTGGCCCGGATGGACGGGGTCGCGCTCGAGCGCGCGCTCGGCACCCCGATCGTCGGCATTCCGCGCGCCGCACTGCACCGGCTCCTGCGGGCGGCGCTCCCCGCCGGGTGCGTGGTCGTCGGGGCCGAGGTGACGTCGGTGGACCGGTCCGACCCGCGCCGGGTACGCGTATCCGCCGGGAACGGAGGCGGGAACGAAGACGGCGGCGGGTTCGCCGAAGGGGCCGGCGGCGGAGAGGGACCCACGGACGGGGACGGACGCGAGCGCGGCGGCCCGGACCGGCACGGCGTGCGGGAAGCGGATCTCGTCGTGGCCGCCGACGGCGTGAACAGCCGCCTTCGCGCCCTGCTGTTCCCCGGCCACCCCGGCCCCGTCCACAGCGGGTCCACCGTGCTGCGCGCGATCACCGACTCCGCCGTCCCCCTGGAGTCCGACTTCGAGCTGACGTGGGGCCGGGGGGCCGAGTTCGGGCACATCGCGCTCGCCGACGGGCGCGCCGAGTGGCATGCCGTGCTCAACTCCCCTCCAGGCGTGCGCCACGCGGACGCCCCGTCCGAGACGCGTCGCCGCTTCGGGGACTGGCACCACCCGATCCCCGCGCTGCTCGCCGCCACCCGACCCGGCACCGTGCTGCACCACGACATCCACGAACTCGCGACTCCGCTGCCGTCCTTCGTCGCGGGCCGGATCGCCCTGCTCGGGGACGCGGCCCACGCCATGACCCCGAACCTCGGCCAGGGCGCCTGCCAGGCGCTGGAGGACGCGGTGACACTGGCCGCCGCGCTCGCCGCCGGGCCCACCCCCTCGCCCACCACGACATCCACCACCGCGTTCGACATCGACGCGGCGCTGGCCCGCTACGACGCCGAGCGACGCCCCCGCAGCCAGTCCGTGGCCCGCGCCGCGCGCCGGGCAGGCCGCCTGGGCCAGCAGCTCGCCCACCCCGTCGCCGTCGCCGTGCGCAACGCCGCGCTCAGGGCGGCTCCGTCGGGAGCGACGCTCCGCGCGATCCTGCGGCACGCCGACTGGACCCCGCCGCGCCCGATCCAGCCGCGCCCGACTCCAAATGAATAGACGATACGGTTCGTCTCGCTTAAGGTGGTGGTCATGACCACCACCGCGTCCCCCGCGCACATCGCCATGTTCTCCATCGCCGCCCACGGCCACGTGAACCCCAGCCTGGAGGTCGTCCGGGAGCTCGTCGCCCGGGGCCACCGCGTCAGCTACGCCATCCCCGCCTCCTTCGCCGAGAAGGTCGCGGAGACCGGGGCCACGCCCGTCGTCTACACCTCGACCCTGCCGACCGACGACGACCCCGACGCCTGGGGCACCGAACTGATCGACCACATCGAACCGTTCCTCCACGACGCCGTGCAGGCCCTGCCCCAGCTCGCCGAGGCCTTCGACGCGGACCGGCCGGACCTCGTGCTCCACGACATCACCGCGTACCCGGCCCCCGTCCTCGCGCACACCTGGGGCGTCCCCGCCCTCTCCCTGTGGCCGAACCTCGTGCCGTGGGAGGGGTACGAGGAGGAGGTCGCCGAGCCGATGTTCGCCGAGCTCAAGGCCTCGCCGCGCGGCAAGGCGTACTACGCGCGGTTCGAGTCCTGGCTCACCGAGCACGGCGTCGACACCCACCCGGACCGGCTCGTCGCACGCCCGCGCCGCGCGCTCGTGCTCATCCCGAGGGCGCTCCAGCCGCACGCCGACCGGGTCGACGAGTCCGTCTACACCTTCGTCGGCTCCTGCCAGGGCGAGCGCGCCGAGCAGGGCGGGTGGCAGCGGCCGGCGGACGCGGAGAAGGTGGTCCTGGTCTCGCTCGGTTCCGCCTTCACCAAGCTGCCCGGCTTCTACCGGGACTGCGTCGAGGCCTTCGCCGGGCTCCCGGGCTGGCACGTCGTCCTGCAGATCGGGAAGTTCGTCGAGGCCGCGGAGCTCGGCGCCCTGCCGCCGAACGTCGAAGTGCACTCCTGGGTGCCCCAGTTGGCGATCCTGCGGCAGGCCGACGCGTTCGTGACCCACGCGGGCGCCGGCGGCAGCCAGGAGGGCCTCGCCACCGCCACCCCCATGGTGGCCGTGCCGCAGGCCACCGACCAGTTCGGGAACGCCGACATGCTCCAGTCCCTGGGGGTGGCGCGACACCTGCCGCTGGAGGAGGTCACGCCCGAGCGACTGCGGGAGGACATGCTCGCCCTGCTCGGCGACCCCGAAGTGGCCCGCCGCGCACGGGAGGTCCAGGAGTCGATGGCCCGCGAGGGCGGGACCCTCCGGGCCACCGACCTGATCGAGGCCGAACTCACGGGGTCCTGACGGGGACGGCGCGTGACCGGTGGGCGCGAGGGCACGGCGCGGCCCGTCACCCCTTCACCGACGGCCCGGGGGGGCCGTGCCGCGCCGCCGGGGACGGCCGCCAGCCGCCCCGGCCGCCCGGTCACCCGGTGCCCGGCCCCCCG
>NZ_JBHXRW010000063.1:0-40500 GCF_042716635.1 Streptomyces sp. NPDC058664
TCCGGCCCGCCGCTGTACGTGAACCACACCTTTTCCGTGATCACCGTTTGCTGATCACGTATCTTTTATCAGGTATCGCCCCCCCCGTGGACACGTGGAGTGGGCCGGCCGGGCGGTGTTCCTCGGGGCCGGCCCTCGGCGTTTCCGCACTCCGTCCGGGTGCCCTCAGGCGGCGGTCGTCACCCGTCCCGCCGTCAGAGGCCGGTGCGGGGCGATGATCTGCCCGTCCGGCAGCAGTTCACCGGTGTCCTCGAAGAGCAGGACGCCGTTGCACAGCAGGCTCCAGCCCTGCTCCGGGTGGTGTGCCGTCAGTCGGGCCGCCTCCCGGTCGGCGGAGTCGGCGGTGGGACAGGCAGGCTGGTGCTGGCACATGGGTGGGTTCTTTCGCTGCGTCGTGGTGGATGTCCTGCGGCTCTTCGCGCTCATCGCCGCCCCCGTCGGTCGGTTCGGTTCCGATCCCAGTCTTGCCCCATGGACGCTCTTCCGCAGGGATTTCGCGGCAGCTCGTCCTTTCCTGGGAAGACGCGTCACCCGCAGGGGCGGTTCGGGTCAACCACACGGTCTCTTCGGGTGGTTCGGGGTGGTCCGAGCGGGCTAGTCCGTCCGGGAGGGGCGTTCGGGAGGAGTGTTCGTACGGGCATCTCGGACAGCAGTGCGCCCCGTGACCCGGGCGGGTCACGGGGCGGTGGCGCATGTGCGGTGGATCAGGCGGGCGCCGCCGAGCCCATGAGGGGCGGCGGCGCGAGGCGTGTACTGAGCACGGGCAGCAGGTCGGCGATCTGGTAGGCGCGGTGGGCCGCGATCCCCGGCGGTGCGGGGGCGAGCGGCACCATCAGATCGGCCGCGGCCGGGGCGGCGGCGGTGCCGTCCGCCTCCGGGTCGGCGTGCAGCCAGAGGGTCTGCATGTAGAGCTCGGGTACGGAGAGCAGTCGTGGCTGGTACGGGACGGGAAGCGCCTCGGCCTGGAGCAGCGCGTGCTCGGTGGAGGTGACGTACGGCCCTTCGAAGAAGTGGGAGAAGGACCAGCCGTCGGGGGTGAGCATGGTGTCCGCGGCGGCGATCGCCCGGCCCCCGCTCCTGATCAGGAAACGCCAGCCGGTGAGCCGGATGCGGGGCTGCTGCCCCGGTGCTCCGGCGACGCCCAGGACGTGCACGGGCAGGGGGAGTTCGGGACTCAGTGGTCCCTGCGCGGCCCGCAGGGCGGGGGTTCGCGCCTCGTGGACGGCGGTCGGTGAGCCGAGGGCCGCGAGGACGCTGCGGAGGGCCGGCGCAGGGGCCGGGAAGGGTCGGAGCATGGTGGGTCGCCTCTCACTCAGGAGACACGGTGACGCGTGGGCAGGTACGACGGCGCTGTCGGCGACGGGGCCAGAGGAGGGGCCAAGAGCTCATGGCCGGGAGCCAACACTCTGCCTCGTCCGCGGAGTTTATACGACACGTGTTCACGGAGTGTTTCCGCTAGACGTCGCCGATATTCCTGACAAGGCGTCATCAGGCCGTAAAAAAATGGGCCGCAGAAGCGGAATCCTGTGGCGATGCCGCTCTCACCTGCGCATCCCTCACAGGGGTGGACGGCTGGATATCGATCCCGAGTTCCGTGACAATAGGACATTGGTATATGTCGATTGTCGTATGCCTTCGGGATGTGTCGGTGGGGTGCTGCATCCAGCCTATCCTCCGACAGCCCTCTTTCGCAGGCGTTGTGGATCAGCGAGGTGGGCATCATCGTCCGTGACACGCGGCCGCCGGGCGGCCGCCCGCTCGGGGAGGGACGCTTCGATGGGGGAGAAGGTCGTGGCCGACGGGTTCGGCCCGTCCGACCGGCAGCAGTACCGGAGAAAACTCCAGCAGTGTCTCGCGGGACTGGCGAGGCTCCTGGCGGAGAAGCGGTTCGACCGCCCCCGCAATCTCATGGGCGTGGAGATCGAACTCAATCTGGTCGGCGCCGACGGCCTGCCCCGGATGCTCAACGGGCCGGTTCTCGAAAAGATCGCGAGCCCCGATTTCCAGACGGAACTCGGAATGTTCAATCTCGAAGTGAACATCGCGCCCCACCAGCTCAACGGGCGCGTATTCGACCGGCTCGCGGAGGAGATCGGAACCGGGATCGGATATGCCGACCGCAAGGCCGCCGAACTCGACGCGGGTGTCGTCATGATCGGCATACTGCCCACGCTCACCCAGGACGACCTGACCTTCGAGAACCTCTCGGCCGGCGACCGTTACACGCTCCTCAACGACCAGATCCTCGCCGCCCGCGGTGAGGAGTTCACGCTCGACATCCACGGTGTCGAACGACTCCTGTGCACCTCGGAGTCGATCGTGCCCGAGGCGGCCTGCACCTCGGTCCAGCTGCACCTCCAGGTGACGCCGGCCCGGTTCGCCGCCGTGTGGAACGCGTCGCAGGCGGTGGCGGGCGTCCAGATCGCGCTCGGCGCCAACGCGCCCTTCGTCTTCGGCCGTGAGCTGTGGCGCGAGTCGCGGCCGCCGCTCTTCCAGCAGGCCACCGACACCCGCCCGCCCGAGCTGCAGTCGCAGGGCGTCCGGCCGCGCACCTGGTTCGGGGAACGGTGGGTGGACTCGGTGTACGACCTCTTCGAGGAGAACCTCCGCTACTTTCCCGCCCTGCTGCCCCTCTGCGACGAGGAGGACCCGCTGCTCGTCCTCGACGAGGGCGGGGTGCCGCGCCTCCGGGAACTCGTCCTGCACAACGGCACGGTGTACCGCTGGAACCGGCCCGTCTACGGCTGGGTCGACGGCGTCCCGCACCTGCGGGTGGAGAACCGGGTGCTGCCGGCCGGGCCCACCGTCACCGACGTCATCGCCAACGCGGCCTTCTACTACGGGCTCGTGCGCTCGCTCGCCGACGACCCCCGGCCGGTCTGGAAGCGCATGGCCTTCGAGGACGCCGAGGCGAACTTCGACACCGCCTGCCGCCACGGCATCGAGGCGGAGCTGCGCTGGCCCCGCTCGGGTCGCGCGGGCGGCATCGCGACCGTTCCGGCGGTACGGCTCGTTCTCGACGAGCTGCTGCCGCTCGCCGCGGCCGGGCTCGACGCCTGGCACATCGAGCCCGCCGACCGGGACTTCTACCTCGGGGTGATCGAGCAGCGCTGTCTGCGGCGGGTGAACGGCGCTTCCTGGCAGGCCGACACCTTCCACCGGGCCCTGGAGTCGGGCCTCGACCGAGAGGCGGCGCTCGCGGCGACGACCCGCCGCTACCGGACCCTCATGCGCACGGGCGAACCGGTGCACACCTGGCCGGTGGGCGTCGACTGAGGAGCGCACCCCACTCCGGACTTTGGTGACGCTCCTCCAGCAGGGGTGCGCGGGTCGGGCGGCGGCCGATCATGGCAGAGTGATCGGGGCCGCAGCGGCGGCGTCCGTCGGTGACCGGGAAGTGGAGACAGGTGTGGTGTCGGAGCAACGAGTGAGTGACGCTTCCCTGCCTCCCGGCGGTCTGCCCCGCCGGGTGCTGCGCTCCGAGACGCTCATCGTCCTGGCGCTCTCGCTCGGGGCGAGCGCGGTGTCGTCGCTCATCAGCTTCGTCGGCTCGCTCACCAGGTCCGGGCCGCTGAGGGAACAGGCGGCGACGCTCAACGGCTCGTACGCGCCGGGGCGGCCGTGGCTCGATCTGTCCTGGCAGCTGTTCGGCATCGCCACCGCCCTCGTGCCGGTCGTCCTCGTCGCCCATCTGCTGCTGCGCGAGGGCTCCGGACTGCGGGCCATCGGCTTCGACCGGACCCGGCCGTGGCCCGACCTCGGGCGCGGCACGCTGGTCGCCGCGGGCATCGGGAGCGCGGGGCTCGCCTTCTACCTCGCGGCGCGGGCGAGCGGGTTCAACCTGACCGTGGTTCCCGAGTCGCTGCCCGACGTGTGGTGGAAGTACCCGGTGCTGATCCTCTCGGCGATCCAGAACTCCGTGCTCGAAGAGGTCGTCGTCGTCGGCTATCTGCTGCGCAGGCTGGGTCAGTTGGGGTGGACTCCGATGGCCGCCCTGGTGGCGAGTTCGGTCCTTCGGGGTTCGTACCACCTCTACCAGGGGATCGGCGGCTTCCTCGGCAACGTGGTGATGGGCGTGGTCTTCGTCCTGCTATACCGGCGCTGGGGGAGGGTCGGGCCGCTGGTCGTGGCGCACGCGCTGCTCGACATCGTGGCCTTCGTCGGGTACGGGCTGCTCGCGGGCAGGGTGGACTGGCTGCCCACGATGTGAGGGGCAAGCGGCAAGGGGCCGTACGGAGAGGGATCTCCGTACGGCCCCTTCGTCTGCGTGGGCCGTACGGAGAGCTCCGTACGGCCCACGCGTGGGGGGCGCGGGTCAGGCGTGCAGGTCGCCCTCGATGACCGTGACCGCGTGGCCGTTCAGCAGGGTGCGTTCACCGCGCAGACGGATGCGGACGATGCCGGTGCGGGCGCCGCCCTGGAAGCCGACGAGGTCGTCCCGGCCGAACCGGGCGGACCAGTAGGGGGCGAGCGCGGTGTGGGCGCTGCCGGTCACCGGGTCCTCGTCGATGCCGACGGCGGGGAAGAAGCCGCGGGAGACGAAGTCGTAGCCCCGGTCCGGGTGTTCGGCGGCGGCGGTGGCGATGACGCCGCGCGAGGAGAGGCCCTTCAGGGCGGCGAAGTCCGGCGCGAGCGCGCGGACGGTGGGCTCGTCGAGCAGCTCGACGACGAGGTCGCCGATGTGGGCGGCCGTGTCGTGGACGGCGAGCACCTCGGCGCCCAGCGCCTTCTCCAGGCCGTCGGGGACGGGGGCGGGGGTGAGGGAGGAGGTCGGGAAGTCCATCGTGATCGTGCCGTCGGACTCGGCGGTGGCGCCGAGGACGCCGCAGCGGGCCGCGAAGCGGACGGTGCCGGTCGCCGTGCCCGTGGAGTGCAGGACGTGGGCGGTGGCGAGGGTGGCGTGGCCGCACATGTCGACCTCGGTGGTGGGGGTGAACCAGCGCAGGGCCCAGTCCGCCTCGCCGCCGGCGGGCAGCGGGTGGGCGAAGGCCGTCTCGGAGAGGTTGACCTCGGCGGCGACGTTCCGCAGCCAGGCGTCGTCCGGGAAGGAGTCGAGGAGCAGGACTCCGGCGGGATTGCCGGAGAAGGGCTGGTCGGTGAAGGCGTCGACGATTCGGATCCGCATGCCGCCGACCGTAGCGGGAGTGGATTTCGGCGGCCAAGGCCAATCGCGGAGAACTGGACCGGTGGGTGGGGGCCGGGTCGGTGGGTGGGGGGTGGGGGGTGGGTCCGAGGCGGATCGGTGGGTTCCGAGGCGAGCTGGTGAGTGGGCCGGGGTGGTGGGTGGGTTCGGGGGTGGGGCGGTGACCTGCGGGAAGAGGATGGATCGGTCGGATGATTGCTCGGCGAACAGTTCCGATATATCGTTGAAGCATCGCGACAGTTCGACGATGGAATCCCGATGGAAGGAGCGTTGCGATGCGTTCACATGGACACGAGTGCGGAAACGGGCACGGCCCTGGAGCCGGTCGTGGAGGCTGGGGCCCCGGACCTCG
Organism: Streptomyces sp. NPDC058664; assembly: GCF_042716635.1. NCBI lineage: Bacteria > Bacillati > Actinomycetota > Actinomycetes > Kitasatosporales > Streptomycetaceae > Streptomyces > Streptomyces sp. NPDC058664. The sequence continues at coordinate 5,496 of NZ_JBHXRW010000063.1, forward strand.
CGGTGACTTCGAAGGGCGGCGTGCCGCGTTCGGCCCCTTCGGGCCGGGCTTCGGGGGCGGGCCCTTCGGCGGACGCGGCCACGGTGGCGGCCGGGGGAGGGCGCGGCGTGGCGACGTGCGGGCCTCGATCCTGGCGCTCCTGAAGGACCGCCCGATGCACGGCTACGAGATGATCCGGGAGATCGGCGAGCGCAGCGACGGGGCGTGGAAGCCCAGTCCCGGCTCGGTCTACCCGACCCTCCAGATGCTGGAGGACGAGGGGCTGATCACCAGTGAGAGCGACGGCGGCAAGAAGCTGTTCACGCTCACCGAGACCGGGCGCGCCGAGGCCGATGCCGGCCCCGAGGCCCCCTGGGAGGAGGCCGGGCGCGGTGTCGACTGGGAGGCCCTGAACGAGGTCCGGCAGGCCGGTTTCGGTCTGATGGAGGCGTTCGGGCAGGTCTGGAAGAGCGGTACCCCCGAGCAGCGGCAGAAGGCGATCGGCGTGATCGGCGAAGCCCGCAAAAAGCTCTACCTGATCCTGGCCGACGAGCACTGACCCGCGCCCGTGCGGGCCGGACGCGCAGAAGGGCCCGCGGCGCGCGCCACGGGCCCTTCTGCGTGCGTACGGCACCCCGTGCGCGGGAACGGCTCCGTACGCCAGGTGACCAGGTCCGAGACGTCAGGTGACCAGGCCCGAGAGCTTCCGCAGCGACTCGGTCAGGGCCGCCGTCGCCGAGTCCTTGAGCTTCCCCGCCATCAGGGAGACCGCCGCGCCCGTGAACTCGCCGTCGATCCGTACGCTCGTCGCGTCCCCGTCCGCCGTCAGTGAGTAGCGCGTGGTGACGAGGACCCCCATCGGGCCCTTGCCCTTGATGGCGAAGGCCCGCTCCGACTCCAGTTCCTCGACCGTCCAGAGCACCTCGGCGGGGAAGCCCATCAGCTTCATGTTCTCGGTGAAGGTGGCGCCCGTCTCCAGGGTGGCCGGGCCTCCGCTCGGGAAGTCGGTGTGGGTGGCGTTCCACTCGCCGTACGAGGGGAAGTCCATGAGTCGCGCCCAGACCTTCCCGGTCGGCGCCTCGATCCGTGCCTCCGCGGTGACTTCGGCCATGAGACCACCCCTTCACGCGTGCCCAGTGGGTTCCGGTGTCGCGGAACGTAGCCGGGTGGCCGTGAACATTCAATACTGATGAACCGTCAGTTCTGCGGCGGCCGGCCCCGCGCTGTCGCCGATCCACCAGATCTCGGCCGCGTCGAAGCTGTCGGAGGCGCGTGGCGCCCCGTCCTCCTCGTGACAGTGGAACGCCGCCCAGAACAGATCGGCCGGCAGCGCCTCCCGGGGGGCGTACACCCGGTAGACGTACTGCCGCCCGTCGAGCGCGAGCAGAGCCACCATCCAGAACACGACCGGAGGACGTACGGGGAAGGGCCCGTGGTTGCATCAGGGGCGCAGAGCAAGGCGGCGCGCGCCCCGCGGGCGCGACACGCGCGATCTCATCCGTAAGGGGGAGGAGCCGCGCGCGCGTGCCCTACCGCGGTGGGATGCGGACATGCTTCTCCCTGGCGATGCCCCGGCCGTGCGAACCTGATGAGGTGGGAGCGTGCACCGTCCCGTCCCGCTTCCCCAGTCACTCAAGCAGCCCGCCGCCCCGCGCGCGGAGCTCGCGCCCCTCCTGACACCGTCCCTCCTGACGCCGTCCCTCATGTCGGTCGTGGCGGGCGCGCGCCGCAGGGCCCTCAGGGACGGCGACCGTCAGATCGACACCGCGCACCTCCTGCACGCGCTCCTGGAGTCCGACCCCGAGGCGGGTGCCGTGTTCGAGGGCGACCATCAGCTCGCCCGGGTCCTCGGCTACCTCGTCCAGCGGTCCATCGGCTACGGCCTGCGCTGGCAGCGCTCGGTCGAGGGCTCCGACGCCGGCCGTCCGCTGCCCGCCGTCCGCGGGGCCGAGGCGCAGGACCCGCGGGCCTCCGGTTGGTCACCGGTCGCGGCCGCCGCCCTGGAGGAGACCTTCCGGCGGGCCGCGGGGCGCGGCGGCGACCAGGCGCGCGGTCTCGACCTGCTGGCGGTCGTCGCCGCGGACCCCGGGAGCCGGGCCGTCGAGGTGCTGCGCCGCGCGGGGGTCGACCCGGTCGCCCTGGTCGCCCGGATCGGCGAGCCGTCTCAACAGGTGTAACGGGGGTTACGCGCCTGACCGGCCCCTGTCATCATGGCCCGATGCACGCGTCTCAGGGGAGAAGCGCCGGCCTGGGACTCGCCCTGGCCTCGGCCTTCGCATTCGGTGGTTCAGGAGTGGCGGCCAAGCCGCTCATCGAGGCGGGACTCGACCCGCTCCATGTGGTGTGGCTCCGGGTCTCCGGCGCCGCGCTCGTCATGCTCCCCGTGGCCTGGCGCCACCGGGACCTCCTGCGCCGCAAACCGGCTCTCCTCGTGGGCTTCGGTCTGCTCGCCGTCGCCGGTGTCCAGGCCTTCTACTTCGCCTCGATCTCCCGCATCCCCGTCGGCGTCGCTCTCCTCATCGAATACCTCGCCCCGGCCCTCGTCCTCGGCTGGGTCCGCTTCGTCCAGCGCCGGCCCGTCACCCGCGCCGCCGCCCTCGGCGTCGTCCTGGCCGTCGGCGGTCTCGCCTGCGTCGTCCAGGTCTGGTCCGGACTCACCTTCGACCTCGTCGGTCTGCTCCTGGCGCTCGCCGCCGCCTGCTGCCAGGTCGGCTACTTCGTCCTCTCCGACCAGGGCGGCGACGAGGACGGGCAGGCCGACCCGCTCGGCGTCATCGCGTACGGGCTGCTCATCGGCGCGGTCGTCCTGACCGTGATCGCCCGCCCGTGGGGCATGGACTGGGCGCTCCTCGGCGGCAGCGCCGACATGGACGGCAACGGCGTGCCCGCGTGGCTGCTGCTCGGCTGGATCGTGCTGATCGCCACCGTCCTCGCCTACGTCACCGGGGTCGTCTCGGTGCGCCGGCTCTCCCCGCAGGTCGCGGGGGTCGTGGCCTGCCTGGAGGCGGTCATCGCGACCGTCCTCGCCTGGGTGCTGCTCGGCCAGCGCCTCGACGCGCCGCAGATCATCGGCGGCGCGGTGGTGCTGGTCGGTGCCTTCATCGCCCAGTCCTCGACGCCGAAGGCGTCCGCGCCCGGACCCGTGGCGGGCTCGGTGACCGACGCAGGCGCGGTGGACCCGGACTCGGGGGCGGCGTCGGACGGTTCCGGGGAAGCCGGGTCGCACGACGGCTCCGGGAAGGCCGGGTCGCACGACGACTCCGGGAAGGCCGGCTCCGGGAAGGCCGGACGCGACGCGGAGTTGTCCGCCGGGCGTACGGCCCCGTAGGGTGCCGATCATGCATTCGACCGTCCTTCCGCCTCCCGCCCTCTAGGCGCGCGGCGACTCTCCTCGACGAAGACCGGGCTCGGCCGGGCGGCTCTCCGCCCCCGAGCGGTTCGTCGCTGCCCGCGCGCGGAGCCGAGCGACCACCCTTTCCTCCTGTCTTCCACGGAGAAGTCACGTGTCGAACTCTTCGGAATCCGCCCTGTCCGTCGGGCGGAGCCTGCTCTATCTGATCGTCGCCGGGATCGCCTGGGGTACGGCCGGTGCCGCCGCCTCGCTGATCTTCCGCATCAGCGACATGGGCCCGCTGGCCCTCTCCTTGTGGCGCTGCGTCGGCGGCCTGGTCCTGCTGCTCGGCGCGCTGGCCCTGCGGCCCCGGCGCGCCGCCGCCCCCGCGGCCGGGGAACCGCGCCGCCGGCGGATCCTCCGCATCCTCGCCACCGGGATCGGTCTCACCGTCTTCCAGAGCGCCTACTTCGCCGCCGTCCAGGCCACCGGCCTCGCGGTCGCCACCGTCGTCACCCTGGGCGCGGGCCCCGTCCTCATCGCGGTCGGCGCCCGGCTCGCCATGGGCGAACGCCTCGGCCGCGGCGGCGTCGCCGCCGTCACCGGGGCGCTCGCCGGGCTCGTCGTCCTGGTCCTCGGTGGCGGGTCCGCGGAGGTACGGCCGCTGGGCGTCGTCCTCGCGGTCGTCTCGGCGGCCGGATACGCGGCCATCACCCTGCTCACCCGTTGGCTCGGCCGGGACGGCGGCCGTACGGACGCCCTGGCCACCACCACCTGGGCCTTCGCGATCGGCGCGGCCGGGCTGCTCCCCGCGGCGCTCGCCGAGGGACTCGTACCGCACACCGACGCGCCCGTGAGCGTGCTCCTCCTGCTCGTGTACGTGGCCGCCGTGCCGACCGCGCTCGCGTACGCGCTGTACTTCGCGGGCGCGGCGGTCGTCCGGGCCGCCACGGTCTCCGTGATCATGCTCCTGGAGCCGGTGAGCGCGGCCCTGATCGCCGTCTCGCTGCTCGGTGAGCGGCTCACCGCGGCCATCGTGTCCGGCACGCTGCTGCTGCTCGCCGCCGTCACCGGGCTGGCCTACGCCGAGGCGCGGACGGCGGCGGCCGAACGGAGGCGGGAGGCGGTGGCCGTGTAGGGCGGACGGGTCCGGTGCGGGCCTGCCCGCGCCGGACCCCGTGGGTAAACGGCCTTGGGCGCAGCGGTACAGGGGTACAGCGGTACAGGGGTACAGGGGTACAGGGGTTGACGCCAGGCCGATGATCGTGGACTCGGGCAGGTCGCGGGTGGTCCTGCCGTTGTTCGGTGTTCGGGCGGGGCTGGACCGGAGCCGTCCGCGCAGGTCGATCTCCTCGGGCGTGAGCGGGTCTTCGCGTCAGTGGCAGGTTGCGATGCGCCCCGCCGGCGTATTACCCACGTGGGGTGAGTACACGTACTCGAGCGGGTCGCGCGGTGCCGGCCGGAGAGTTGGCGCATGACGCACGTCCCCGCCTCCATCAGCGCGTTCGCCCGTCACCGGCGCGGTCTCGCGACCGCCGCCCTCGCGACCGCCGCCCTCACCGCTCTCACCGCTCTGGCGTTCACCGGCTGCGGGAGTGAGCCGGGTGGCGGTGGTCCACGGAGCGACCCGGCCCGAAGCATCGCCCCCAAGGAGAGACCCGCGCAGCCGTCCCCCGAGCAGAAGGCGTTCGCGGCGATGCCGGACACGTACGCGAAGGAGTGCCCTGCGGCCGACGGGGTCCCGCCGACACCGCCCGGCAAGCCGAGCGGCCCGGACCCGGCGCGGAGTCTCGCCCCCGGGGAAACGCCCCCGGACGAGCCGGTCGAGCCCGGCCCTCCCCCAGGGCCTGCGGCGGAGTGGGACCTCCACGAGTGGTGCACGAGCGTCCACCACGAACAGCGCATCATCGAGGCGCTGCAGAAGGTCGCGGACTCCACCTCCGCCACGGTCCGGAAGACCCTGAACCGCCTCGGCTACATCGACGAACACATCCACGGCCTCGAGCAGGACGGCAGGACCACGCGCTTCCACCTCGACCTGCGCGAGAACGGCAGCCGACTCTGCGAGACGGGTGTGGCGGCGGGGGAGGACACGGACGTCGGCCCGTGCGTGGCCCGCGCCACCGGAGCGTTCACCGTCACGACAGAGGCGCAACCGTAAAGGCGCGCCCCGCTCTTCCCCGCCCTGTTCGCCGCCGGCGCGGGCATCCGGGTCGTACGGAGAGAAAGGGCGCGATCGGGAAGGAGCGCGCCCCGAGGTGGTCGGGACTCCTCCACGCGGTGGCCGTGAGCTCCAGGCCCGACGCGTACTTCCGGTCGATCCGCATCCGGACCGCCTCGGCGGGGCCTTGCGGGAAGGCGGGCGGGACGGCCGTGTCGTCCTCCGGCCGTCCCGCACGTCTTCCCGCACGTCTTCCCGTACGTCTCAGAGCGTGGCCAGGTACTCCGGCAGGGCGACGGCCGGGTCGAGGTCGTCGGCCGGGACCGGCGTGCCATAGCCCGGGCGTACCGGGACGACGCCGGACCAGTGGGGGAGGGTCCGGTCCTCGGGGTCGTCGTTGGGGCCGCCGGTGCGGACCTTCGCCGAGACCTCGTCCAGGTCGAGCCGGATCACGGCCGTGGCGGCGAGTTCCTTGGCGTTCGCAGGGCGCGAGTCGGCGGACCGGCCGGGGACGACGTGGTCGACGAGCGCGTCGAGAGCCGTACGGATCTCCTCGCGGTCGGTGACCTGGTGGGCGGTGCCGTGCACCACGACCGAGCGGTAGTTGAGGGAGTGGTGGAAGGCGGAGCGCGCGAGCACGAGACCGTCGACGTGGGTCACGGTCAGGCAGACGGGCAGCCCGGGGGCCGCCACGCCGTCGCCGGTGGCGCGCAGCGGCCGCGAGCCGGTGGAGCCGTGCACGTAGAGGCGGTCGCCGACGCGGGCGAAGAGCGTCGGGAGGACGACCGGCGCGCCGTCGCGGACGAAGCCGAGATGGCAGACGTACGCCTCGTCGAGTATCGAGTGGACCAGGGCCTTGTCGTACGAGGCGCGCTCGCGGGAACGGGTGGGCACGGTCCGGTCGGTTCTCGTGTACGTGCCGGCGGCGGTGCTCATTGCGTACTCCATTGCACTAGTGCATACTTGTGTTTGTGCTAGGAGAATATCGGATCGAAGGTCGTCGCGCATCGGACATCGCCGCGAGTGTGGAGAGAGGGGTGGGGGCCGGAGCCCTGCGGGCCGGCCAACACCTGCCACCCATGCGGGAGTTGGCCGTCACGCTCGGTGTGAACCCCAACACCGTCGCCGCCGCCTACCGCACCCTGCGCGAGCGCGGGGTCATCGAGACCGACGGGCGGCGCGGCAGCCGGGTACGGCCACGCCCCGCCACGACCGCGCGCGGCTCGATCCGGGTGGAGGCCCCCGAGGGCGTCCGCGACGTGAGCAACGGCAACCCCGACCCCGCCCTGCTGCCATCCCTCGGCGAGGCCTTCGCCGAGGCCGCGCGGCGGTACGCCGAACAGCCAGGCATGTACGGAGAAGCCCCCGTCGACGAGGAGTTCGGGCGCCTCGCGCGCGCCGCCTTCGACGCGGACGGCGTGCCGGACGGACCCGTCGGCGTCGCCTCGGGCTCCCTCGACGCCATCGAGCGCGTGCTCGCCGTCCACCTCAGGCCGGGCGACGCCGTCGCCGTCGAGGACCCGGGCTGGGGCAGCCTCCTCGACCTGGTGCCCGCGCTCGGGCTCCGTCCCGTCCCGGTGGCCGTCGACGACGAGGGGCCGCTGCCGGAGGAGGTCGACCGCGCGATCCGGCGCGACGGGGCGCGGGCGGTGATCGTGACCGACCGGGCGCAGAACCCGACCGGGGCGTGCGTCACCGAGGCGCGGGCACGGGAACTGCGACGGGTCCTCGCCGGCCACCCGGGCGTGCTGCTCGTCGAGGACGACCACGGGCACGGCATCGTCGCGCAGCCGCTCCATCCGCTCTCGACGGGCGGCGGCCGCTGGGTCCTGGTCCGCTCCGTCGCCAAGGCGTACGGGCCCGACCTGCGGATCGCCGCCTTCACCGGTGACGCCGAGACCGTCGACCGGGTCCTCGGGAGGCAGCGGCTCGGCCCCGGCTGGGTCAGCCGCCTCCTCCAGCGGGCCGTCGCACACCTCTGGGCCACGGGGGCGGTCGATCCGGCCGTCGTCGCGCGCTCGTACGGGAAGCGGCGCGACGGGCTCGTGCGGGCGCTGGCCCGGCGGGGCGTCGAGGCCCACGGGCGCGGCGGCATGAACGTGTGGGTCCCCGTCCCCGACGAGACGGGCGCGGTGGCGCGGCTGCTCGCGGCGGGCTGGGCGGTGGCGCCGGGTGCCCGCTTCCGGATGGACGCGGGGCCGGCCGTCCGGCTCACCGTCTCCAGCCTCGGGGTCGGGGACGTGGAGTCGCTGGCGGATGCGGTGGCGGGGGCGGTGGGGCCGGTTCCGGCGCGGAGTTACGGGTGAGGCTTGGGGGGTGCCGCGCGCGCTTTCTGTGGCCTCGTCCCGCCCGGGCGGTTGTCGGGGGCCTGCCCCCGCCCTGTGCGGGCCACCGTTCCGTTGGGCCTTCGCCCCTGTTGGGGCGGTGTCACCCCGGTGTTGGTCTTCGCCCACTGCCCGTGTGGGCCATCGCCCCAGCGGGACGATGGCCCACAACGGGGTGGGCGCCGTCCCAGGGGAATCGTCGCCCGCGACGGGGTGGGTGTCGTGTCGGCGGGACTGTTGTTCACGGCGGGGTGGGTGTCGCGCCGGGGGTCAGGGGCGGGGTGTTCGGGGGCGGGGGGTGGTTTGGGTGAGGGCTGCGCCCGCGAGGATCACGGCGGCGCCCACCGGGGTGTTCCAGGCGAGGTGTTCGTCCAGGAGCGCCACGCCCGCCGCCGTGGCGATGACCGGGATGAAGTACGTGACCATGGCGGCCGTCGTCGGGCCGACCTCCGCGACCACGCCGTACTGGAGCAGCATCGCGTACCCCGTGCCGAGCGCGCCGAGGGCGATCACGGCGAGCAGCGGTACCCACTCGATTGATTGCGGAGTTGAAGTGAACAACGGGGTGACCACTGCCAGTTGCAGGGTCGCGAGGCCCACCTGGGAGCCGGCGAGCGAGAGGTTCGAGGCGCCGGTGCCGCCCAGTGTCCTGCGGACGTAGATCCAGCCCACCGCGTAACTGAAGGACGCGAGGAGGGCCAGCGCGGTGCCCGTCACGTCGAGTCCGGAGAATCCCTGCCACGCGCCGAGGACGGTGAGCACCCCCATGAAGCCGATGCCCAGGCCGGCGGCGCGGACCCGGGTCGGACGGTCCTCGGAGAGCGCGACGAGGGAGAGCAGCATGCCCCACAGCGGCGTCGTCGCGTTGCAGATTCCCGCCAGGGTCGACGGGATCGTCAGCTCCGCGTACGCGAAGAGGGAGAACGGCAGCGAGTTGAGGAGGAAGGCCGCGACCGTCAGGTGACCCCAGACGCGGGCGCCGCGCGGCAGCCGGTCGCGCTTCACCACCAGGGCGACGGCGAGCACCGCCGTACCGAACAGGAGCCTCCCGAAGGTGACCTGGAACGGTTCGAAGCCCTCCGTGCCGACCTTGATGAAGAGGAAGCTGAAGCCCCAGATCAGGGCCAGGACGCCGAACCGGATCCGCCAGTCCAGCGGACGCGCGCCGGGGGAGCCGGGGGATCGGGGTGAGCGGAGGGGAGAGGGCGGGGCGGCGACGGGAGGCGGGGCTGCGGGGCTCATGCGCTCAGCGTGACGGGCCCGATCTCGTAGAACAAGCGAGAATTGCTCGACCCCTTCCCTTAGTATCGCTTACATGTTGAACCTGGAGCGCCTCCGCACCCTCGACGCCGTCGCCCGGCACGGTTCGGTCAGCGGCGCGGCCGACGGACTGCACGTCACGACCTCGGCCGTCTCCCAGCAGCTCTCCAAGTTGGAGCGCGAGGTGGGGCAGCAGTTGCTCGCCAAGAACGGCCGGGGGGTGCGGCTCACCGACGCCGGTCTGCTGCTCGCCGAGCACGCGGCCCGGATCCTCTCCCAGGTCCAGCTGGCCCAGGCCGACATCGAGGCCCAGCGCGGGCAGGTGGTGGGCGAGGTGCGGGCCGCGGCCTTCCCGACGGCGGCCCGTGGGCTCTTCCCGGCCGCGCTCGCCGCGCTGCGCGAGGGTCACCCCGACCTCCGGGTCCGTACGACGGAACTGGAACCCGAGCAGGGCGTGCGCGCGGTGCTGCGCGGCGACGCGGATCTGGCGATCGTCCTCGACTGGAGCAACAAGCGAGCCCCCGTGCCGGGCGGTCTCGAGCGTGCCCACCTCCTCGACGACTCCGCCGACGTGGCCCTGCCCGCCGGTCACCGGCTCGCCGGGCGCGAGGCGGTGGATCTGGTGGACTTCGCCGAGGAGGAGTGGGTGTCCTGGCCGGAGGGCGAGTTCTGTCACGACTGGCTGATGTTCACGCTGCGTTCGCAGGGCATCGAGCCGCGCATCGGGCACCTGGCGGGGGAGCATCACACGCAGCTCGCGCTCGTCGCGGCGGGGCTCGGGGTGTGCGTGACCCCTCGGCTCGGCCGTCCGGTGCCGGACGGCGTCGTGTTCGTTCCCGTGCGGCAGCAGGTGCGGCGCCACATCTACGCGACCTGGCGCGCGGACGCGGGGCGCCGCCCCTCCGTGCGGGCCGTCGTCGGCGCGCTGCGGGCGGCCGCCGAACCGCTGGCGAGCTGAGGGCCCGTACGGAGGGATGTGCTGAGGGCCGTCCCCAGGAGGGCTCTGTCGGCCGGCCGTCGTCAGAGTCCGGCGAGCTTGCGGAAGTCCCAGGAGGCGACGGCGTCCGGGGTCAGGCGCATCCAGGCGTGCCGGCCGTCGTGCGGCATGGCGTCGAGGCCGAAGTTCTTGGCGGCGAACAGCTGCTCGGGGACGTCGAGTTCGGGGCACGGCTCGCCGGTGCGCGGGGCCTCGCCGACGAAGTCGACCGTGCCCGACAGTTCGACGCCGCGCAGTTCGCCGTACTCCTCCCCGTCGTCCACCACGACGGCGACCCTCGGGTCGGCGCGCAGCTCGGACCAGCGGCGGCTGCGGGTCAGCGAGTACAGCCACAGCGAGGAGCCGTCCCAGGCGAACCAGAGCGCGCTCACGTGCGGGCGGCCGTCGGCGGACACGGTCGCGACCCGGCAGGTGCGCTGTTCGGCGAGGAAGGAGTCGAGCTCGGCCGGGGTCATCATGATCCGGCGTCCATGGCGCTGTGCGACGGTCATCGTCCGCACCCTTCTGGATTTCTGATGAGACGTCAGAAAGCATGGGGGTCCATCCGCGCCAGTGCAAGGGGAGAGGCCATGGGGCAAGGGCAGGGGAGTGCGGGAGAGCGGCTCGGGGAGCGGATCCGGCCGGACGGCGGAGTCGTCCTGCTCACCGTCGAGTGCCAGCAGGGCGTCGTGGGCCCGGACAGCGCGCTGCCGGAACTGGCCGCCGTCGCCCGCGCGTCGGGGGCCCTGCGCAACGTCGCCCGGCTCGTGTCCGCCGCGCACGGGGCGGACGTCCAGGTGATCCACGCCGTCGCCGAGCGACGCCCCGACGGGCGGGGCGCCAACAGCAATGCCCGGCTGTTCCGGGCCGCCGCCCGGCTGCCCGTGCAGCAGCACAGCGGCAGTACGGCGGTACGGATCGCCGAACCGATCCAGGTCGCCGACGAGGACCTCGTCGTGCGGCGTCTGCACGGGCTCTCGCCGCTCGCCGGGACCGACGTCGATCCGCTGCTCCGCAACCTCGGCTGCCGGACGCTGATCGTCACCGGCGTCTCCGCCAACGTGGCCGTGCCCAACGCGGTCTTCGACGCCGTGAACCTCGGCTACACGGTGGTCGTCCCCGCCGACGCGATCGCGGGGGTGCCGGCCGACTACACCCCCGCGATGATCCGTCACACGCTCGCGCTGGTCGCCACGATCACCACGACCGACGAGATCCTGGGATGCTGGAAGCCCCCCAGGCGCTCCGGGGCCGTCGGCACCGCCGGAGGTGCCGTCAGCCGAAGCTGATCTCCTCGCCCACCACCTGGATCGGCTCCGGCGGCAGTGGCGCGGTCGCCGGACCCGACTTCACGCTGCCGTCCGACATGTCGAAGTGGCTCTGGTGGCACGGGCAGACGATGACCCCGTCCTTGACGCTGCTCACGGCGCAGCCCTGGTGGGTGCACTTGGAAGAGAAGGCCTTGAACTCCCCGGCCTTCGGCTGGGTGATCACCAGGCCCTGATCGGCGAGCACCTTCCCGCCGCCCACCGGGATGTCCCCGGTCCGCGCCAGGGTGGCGCCCTCCTGCGGCGCGCTGTCGTCGCTCGTGCCACCGCCGCCCCCGCAGGCGGTGAGTGCCGCTGCCAGACCCGCGCCGCCCGCAGCCGCGACCACCGTCCGGCGTGCCACTCCGCTCATGTGCTGCCCCTCTTCCCTCGTGTACGGGTGCCTGGCACCCGACGGTACGGCTGTGAGCTGTGTCCCGTTCACAGGATGGGAGCTTCGAGCGCCTTACAGTTCTGAGTAGAGTGTCGGAACCTGGACATCCTTCGAGGGAAGTGTCCACCCCGGTCGCGGTGAACCCGGGGGCGACGCGGCCGGAACGGAGGCGACGCGCATGCCTGCACGGTCGGTCAGCGCCCATCACGTACGGGCCGTGCTGCTCGGAGCCGAGCGGCGCGGGCTGGCCTCCGGGCCGCTCCTCGCCCGGGCCGGACTTCCCGCGTCGATCGTGGAACAGCCCCGGGCCAGGGTGTCGGCGGAGCAGTTCGGACAGCTCGTCAGGATGCTGTGGGCCACCCTCGACGACGAACTCATCGGCTTCGGCGGTGCGCCCAGCAAGGTCGGGACCTTCGCGATGATGGCCCATGTCGCGGTCCACGGCAGCCGTGACCTGCGCGAGGCCCTCCGGCGCGCCCAGACCTTCTACGCGCTCTTCCCGGCCGGCCCGCGCTTCCGTCTGGTGGAACCCGGTACGGGTGGGACCCGGGCCGAAGGCCTCGACGAGGCGCGGATGGAGTTCGACGTCTCCGCGTACGACGACCCCCTCCACTTCGGTGCCGAGTCCACCGTCCTCGTCGCGCACCGCTTCGCGGGCTGGCTCATCCGGCGCCGCGTCGGCCTGCGCCGGGTCGAGTTCGTCCACCCCGAGCCCCGGCACGCCCGGGAGTACGCCCACCTGTTCGGCGCGCCCTGCGTCTTCGGCGCCGCCCGGACGACGGCCGTCTTCGACCGGGCGGACCTCGACGAACCCGTCCTCCGGGACGCCGCGGCACTCAGGGCCTTCCTCCGCCGCGCCCCGGCCGACGTGCTCGTCCGCGCCGACTACGGCAGCGCGGTGACCGGTCGCGTACGGCATCTGATCGGGCGGGCCCTGGCCACGGGTTCGGTGCCGACGCCCCAGGAGCTCGCCGGCCGGCTGTCCGTGAGCCCCCAGACGCTGCGCCGGCAACTGGCCGCCGAGGGAACCACGTACCAGCGGCTGCGTGACCAGGTGCGGCGCGATCACGCCATCGCCGAGCTGACCGGCGGCCGGGTTTCCATCGAGCGGCTCTCCCGGCAGCTCGGATTCTCCGAACCGAGCGCCTTCCACCGGGCGTTCCGGCGCTGGACCGGCGAGACTCCCCGGGCGTACAGGTCCCGCGGTCCGGGAGTCGTGGGCGCCCCCGGTCAACAACCCTGAGCGGTACGGTCACAGCGGCGGGCCGCCGCCCGTCCTACCGTTCCGCCATGACCGAAATCGACCGGTCCGGCGCCGTGCGGCCGCCGGGCCCCACCCGCCGCCGGTGAACCCGCGCCGGGCGGCCGGCGCCGTCCTCGGGACAGGGGTCGCGCTCTGCCTCGTCGCGGCGGTGGCGGTGACGGCCCTCGGTGTCCGGATCGACGGCACCAGCATGGCCCCCACCCTCCACCAGGGGGACCGGATCCTCGTCGCGCCGGGCTCCGCGGGGGAGGCGCGCCGGTTCGACGTGGTGCTGCTGCGGGCCGCCGGGAAGGACGCCCTGCTGGTCAAGCGGGTGATCGGACTGCCGGGCGACCGGGTGGCGATCCTCTCCACTCCGGAGGAGCCCTTCCAGGTCCTCCTCCAGAAGGGCGGTGAGGGACCCGTGTACCGGGTGGTGGCGCCCCAGTGGACGGACCGGGTCCGGCGTACGGGGGCGTGCTGCGGGCCGGACGGCACCCGGTCGTCGCGTTCCGAGCTGCGGGCCGTGCCCGAGGGCGCGTTCTTCTACCTGGGTGACAACCCCGACCTCTCGAACGACTCACGGGCGTACGGCTGGGGCGACCTCGCGCGGGTCGAGGGGAGGGTCGGCGTGCGGGCCTTTCCGGTCTCCGCGTCACCGGAGATCGGCAACCGGCCCGTTCTGGAGGAGTACCGGGGCCCGGGGCCCTAGTTCTCCCCCGATTCCCTCAACTCCCTTGGTTCCTCTGATTCCCCTGATTTCCCGGCGGGAGCTTCTCGTGGCCGGTGCTCAGCGCGATCCGGACCACCGTGTCCGCGACGCGGCGGGCCGACTCCCCGGGCGAGGCGGCCGACTGGACGATATGGCTGGCGGTCAGCCGGACCGCCGCGTCCACGGCCAGTTCGCGCGCCACGGGGTCGATCGTCGGCCAGGCCTCCGTGACGTACGCGTCGGCCATCGCCGTCGCCGTGTCGAACGCCGCCGCGGACCGGGTCGTGAGGTACGAGAGGAGTCCGTCCTCGCCGGTGCTGGTCAGCATGGCCTTGATCAGCGGGTTCCGGGCGGCCAGCGTGAGGGTGAAGCCGACGGCTGCCTCGACGGCGGCGCTCAGGTCGTCCCGGTGCGCGTCCAGGCCCTCCTGGATGCCGACGAGGCAGCGCTCCAGCTCGCGCTGGAAGAGGGCCTCGCCGACCGCCTCCTTGGAGGGGAACTCCGTGTACACGGTCTGGCGGCTGACGCCGACCGCGCCGGCCAGGTGCGCCATGCGCAGCTTGTCGAAGCCGCGGTCCGCGACCGCTTCGTACGCGGCGTCCAGGAGGCGCTCGCGCAGCAGTGTCCGGACCGTCTCCCTGAAGCGTGGCATCGGCCAAGCCTAGTCCAGCGGGAATTCGCCCAAAGATTGTCAGATGTGTTGACACTCTCAAGTGAAGTGTCCAATTCTCGAACACAGAGCCGCAAAGTGTCATTCGGCCGGCGCGGCCCGACGGTTGGAGATCCCATGCAGGAAGAGAGCAGAGGCGTCACCCGCTGGCGCAGATCGGCGTTCCTCGCCGTGCCCGCCACGGCGGCCGTCGCCGCCATGGCCACGGCCATGGTGCAGGGCGCGCTCGCCGCGAACCTCTCGCTGACCAGCGTCCCCTTCACCCTCAGCTCCAAGACGGTGGCCGCCCCGCAGGGCATCGGCGCGGTCATGCACACCATCGACGCCGGCGGAGCCAAGGGGGCCGCCGAGGTCGGCATCGCCAAGGCCGGCCTCGACGGCATCTGTGTCCACGCCGTCCAGTCCGTCAACCTCCCGGTGATCGGCAGCCTCGGCACCTGGTCGCTGAACATCTCCTCGCCCGCCGCGGCGACCCCGCTCACCAGCGACCAGCTGGTCGCCGGCGCGGGACTCCAGGCCAACAAGCTGGTCCTGGACGCCCAGTCGCTCAAGGCCGCCACGGCCACGCTCAACGCGAGCGACACCACCCCGAACGTCATCGGCGCCGCCGCCGACGGCGCGGGCATCAAGGGCACCGGCATCACCGACGGCACGCCCGGCCAGTTCGGCCTCGACGCCACCGGCGGCCGGACCGACATCAAGAACCTCGCCGCCGACGCCAACGGCGCCACGATCTCCGGCGCGATCACCCTGCCGGACCTCGCCATCGCCATCGCCCACGGCGACAAGGCCTGCTGAGCCGGGCAGCGGGAGAACCGCACCGACGGCGCCGGTACGGGCCGGGGACCCGCGCCTCGGGACGGGCGCGGGTTCCCGGCCCCACCCGCCCGGAGACGGACGCGGGGGCTCGCCCCCTATCCGCCGTCCCGGAACGGGCGCGGGGTCTCGGCTCCCCAGCCGTCCCGGGACGGGCGGGGGTTCCCGACCCCGTCCGCCTCCAGGCGGGCGTGGGGCCTCGGCCCCCCATCCGGGCCCACCCCTCCGGGACCTTCCCCCGGCCCCACCAGGCCCTCCACCCACCTCCGACCCCCTGCTGCGAGGCCCTCATGACCATCGATCCGCCGCCCGAGCCGACCCCCGGATCCGGTCCGGCCGAGCCGTCCGGCCGCCCCCACGCCCACGGGGCGCGGGCCGCCTTCCGTCGCTGGCGCCGCACCCGGCCGTTCTGGGCGACCGTCTGGACCGGTCTCGGCGGTTTCGTCATCTTCTTCCTGCCGATGGCACCACTCGGCAAGATCCTCCAGGTCGGCGTCGGGGGGATCGCGGGCATGGCCGGCGGTGTCGTCCTGATGGCGATGGCCCTGCTCATGCTGCTGATGCCCAGCCAGCGCCACACCGCCGGCGTCATCGCGGTGATCGCGGGCGTCACCTCCTTCCCCCTGTCGAACCTCGGCGGTCTCCTCGTCGGCATGGCCCTCTCGGTCCTCGGCGGCTCCATGGGCTTCGCCTGGCTCCCCGAGAAGCCCGCCAAGCGGCGCGGTGGCCTCCTCCGCCGTACGCGACCCGCCGCCGGAACCCCCGTACCGCCCATGTCCGTCGGGAGCGGATCCGTATGACAGAGAACTCCTCCGGGGCGCGTCGCATCGGCCCGGCCCTCGCCCGGATGCGGGCGGCCGGCAGCCGTGCCGCCGCCGACTGGAACACGCGGATGCTCGCCGAGGCGGCCGACGGCACCCGGCGGGGCACCCGCTGGGGGCGCGGCGCGTTCGCCCTCGTCCCCTCGGCCCTCGCCGTCGGCGCCCTCGGGGCCGCACTGGCACAGGGCGCGCTCGCCGCCAACTTCAGCGTCACGGGGCAGCCCTTCACCCTCACGTCCAACGGGGTGGCGGGCAGCGGCTTCGGCGCCATCGTCAACACCCCCTCCGTCGGACGTCCGGACGGCACCACGACCACCGACACGGCCATGGCGCGCGTCGGTTTCGCGAGCGCCGGGCTCGCCGGGCTCTGCGGCGTCGTCCACCAGACGATCGCGGGAGTCCCGTACTCCCTGCTCCTGACGGGTGGCCAGAAGGTGACGGCCGCCCCGCCCGCCGCCTTCACCACCGACATCGACGCCTCGAACCTCTACATCCAGGCGACCGAACTCCAGGCGTACGGGCCCACCACCCTCCAGAACGCGGTACTCGGCCAGTCCGCCGACCAGGTCACCGTGGCCGGCAAGCCGCTCACGGGCGCGCTGCCCGGCGGGTTCGGGCTCGGTTCGGCGGGCGGAGAGGGCGGCAGCTCCATCCGGCTGCACGGGCTGAACGCCACCGCGTACGACGCCGAGATGGCCGGGGCGCTCGTCCTTCCCGACCTGAGGATCAGGGTCGTCGCGGGAAAGGCCACCGCGTGCTGAGCCGGCTGGGGTCCGCGTACGGATGGTTCCGGGCGTTCCGCCGCACCCGGCCGTTCTGGGGCGGGGTGTGGCTGGTCGCCGGGGGCTGGACCGTCCTCAAGTTCTCCCTGAGTTCCCTGCAGTTGATCGTGAGCACGGGCTTCGGGGGAGTGGCGGGCTACCTCGTCGGCGGCGGGATGATCCTCTGCGGACTCGTCCCGATGGCGCTGCCCGCCCAGCGGTACACCTTCGGGCTCATCGGCGTGGTCCTCGCGGTCGTCTCGCTCGTCGTCTCCAACCTCGGCGGATTCCTGCTCGGCATGACGTTCGGCGTCCTCGGCGGATCCATGCTGGTGGGTTGGGGCGCCAAGCGGCCACGCCGCCGGGCGGCGGTGGAGGCGGAGGGATGAGGCCGGCCGTCACCGGGACGAGGCCGGCCGCCACACCGGCGCGGGCGGCCCGGGCGCGGGGCGCTCGTCACCGGGTGCTCGCCGTTTCCACGGCCCTCGTCCTCGCGGTCGTCACCGCCGTCTGGTCCGGGCAGCCGAGCCACGCCGAAGGGCCGACCGCCGCGGTCGAACCGCTGGGCGCGCCCTTCCTGCCCTCCCCCGACCCGCTGCACGTCACCATCGACAGCATGGTCGCCGTCTCCATGACCGTCGACAAGAACGTCACCGTCCGGCTCTCCGACGGCACGACGCGCGTCACCAACCAGTACACCTTCACCAAGCTCAAGATCCGCTCGCACATGAACGTGCGCCAGCGCGCGGCCGGACACACCGTCACCATCGACGTTCCCGGCGAAGGCTCCCTCGGCGGGTACGACAGCGCCGGGAGACCCGAGACGACCACGATGTGGGGCACCATCTCGAACGTCTGCGTCCGCGTCCTGATCAAGATCTGCGGGGTACAGGGCCTCCTCGACTTCTTCGGCTCCCTCATCCCCCTCACCGCGGGCGCCGAGGACTTCGTCGGCGACATCTACGCGATCCGGACGGTCGACGACCACGCGGCCCTCGACTCCACCGACAACCCCGTCCACCTCCCCGGAACCATCACGGTGACCACCCCATGAGCCCCGCCCCCATGAGCCCCGACCGCCGCCCCCCGGAGGGACGCACCCACTGGCGCCGCTCGCTCGCCGTCGCCCTCCCCGCGCTCCTCGCGGCCGGCGGCCTCGGCTCCGCCATGGCGAGCGGCGCGCTGGCCGTCGGGCTCCGGATCCAGGACCGGCCCGTCGACTTCACCACCAGCAGCCTCTACGGGACGCAGTACGGCGCCGCCGTCGTGGACCAGACCGTCGTACGGCCCGACGGCTCCACCGGAACCGTCCGCGTGCTGAGGATGGGTTTCGCGGACGGGGTCCTCAACGGCCTCTGTCTCAGCCAGCGGCAGCAGATCGCGGGAGCCACGTACACGCTGCTGCTCACCCTCGGCGACGACAACCCCGGCTCCTGGGAGATCAGGACCCAGAACACCGTCCTGGACCTGAAGAACGCCACCGGGGTCCTCGACATGGACGGGATCGTCGACCTCAACACCAACGGCGCCGACGTGAAGACCGTCAAGGACGCCGGTGGCGCGTACGTCGTCAATCCGCTCGACAGCCCGCAGCACCGCTTCGGCATCCAGGCGCGGTACGCCAAGTTCGACCGGATCGTCGGCACCGCGCAGGACTTCCAGATCCCGGGCCTCCTCACCGCTCCCCGGCTCACGCTCTCCGTACGGCCGGGCACGGTCGCCTGCCCGGCCCCGGCCGCGCCGGTGGGCACCCCCGGCACGCCGTGAGGCCCCCGGGGGCCTCACGGCGTGCCGGGGGTCAAGCCTTCGGCATGGCCATGGTGGCCACCGGTGCCGAGGTCGGGCGGGGAGAGCCGCCCGCGGGCTCCACGGTGATCCCGATCCCGGCGGAACGGTTCGCCGGCCCCTCCAGGAGGGTGGTCGAGGACGACGCGCCCGAAGGCATGAGGCCGGCCGACCGCATCGTCCCGGCGTCGTCGTACCAGAGCTGGTAGACCTTGCCGGCCGGTGGGGCCGGCATCCCCGCGGTGGCGAACACCGCCCGGTCGAGCGACGGGGCGTGGACGAGCGTCCCCACGGCGCCGTCCGCGAGCCGCGCCGTGGAGACCCGGGCGTCGGGCGCCGCGAGCACCGCCGCGACGGCCGTGGAACTCGCCTCGGCCCTGGCCGCCCGCTGCCCGGCCTCCTGGGCCCGCTGGTACTGCACGCCCGCGACACCGGCGAGCGTCACCGCACCGGCGAGCGAGGCGGCCAGCGCCCAGTGGGGCAGCCGGCGCAGGCCACGGCCGCGCGCGAACGAGCGGCCGGCCGGTACGGTCACCGGCGGCAGCTGGCGGACGCCCGCGATCCGGCGCAGCACCTCGGCACGCAGCGCGGGCGTGACCGGTTCGGCGACGGCCAGGCCGAGGCGCATCACCGTCTCCGAGAGTTCGTGGACCTCGCCGGCGCACGCGGCGCACGCGGCGAAGTGCCGCTCGACCGCCTCCCGCTCCTCGTCGGTGTCCAGTGCGTCGAGCACGTACGCGCCGGTCAGCGTGTGCAGGTCACCGCCGGTCATGCCGTCACCCCCAGGCAGTCGCGGAGCCGGATGAGACCGTCGCGCATCCGGGTCTTCACGGTCCCCAGCGGCAGCGAGAGGAGTTCGGCGACCTCCCGGTAGGTCAGCCCGCGGTAGTAGGCGAGGGTGACGGACTGCCGCTGGCGTTCGGTGAGGCCGCGGAGACAGCGTCGTACCCGCTCGCGGTCGAGACGGTTCTCCACCTCCTCCGTCACCTCGTCGTACGCGGGGGTGTGTTCGAGCAGGGCGACCCGCCGGGCCCGGTCCGAGGACGCCTGCTCGGAGCGCACCCGGTCCACCGCGCGGCGGTGGGCGAGGGTGAGCGCCCAGTTCAGGACGGACCCCAGGTCCGGCCGGTAGCGGGCGGCGGACCGCCAGAGGTCGACCATCACCTCCTGGGTCACCTCCTCGGACTGCGCGGGATCCCGTACCACCGAGCGGACCACGCCGAGGACGGGACCGGAGACCTGGTCGAAGACGGCCTCGAAGGCCTCCTGGTCCCCTCGGGCGACCCGGACCATCAGCTCGGGCAGTCCGTCGCCGCCCCGGTCCGGGGCCGGACCTCCGCCGACGCGTGCGTGCTCTCTCACCGGGTGTGCCCTCCTGCGTGTCCTCGGATGCGCTGTTACTTCGGAGCGGTGGCGCCTGCGGATTGGTCGGTCCGCTCCCCGACCTCGGGGCGGCGGCTCAGCGCACCGGGCCACCACGCCACCGGACCGAGGTCCCGGACGAGCGCCGGGACGAGGAGCGAGCGGACCACCAGGGTGTCGAGCAGGACGCCGAAGGCGACGATGAAGGCGATCTGGGCGAGGAAGGCCAGCGGGATCACGCCGAGCGCGGCGAAGGTCGCGGCGAGCACCACGCCCGCCGAGGTGATCACCCCGCCGGTGGCGGTCAGACCGATGCGGACGCCCTCACGCACCCCGTGGCGCAACGACTCCTCGCGGACCCGGGACATCAGGAAGATGTTGTAGTCGACCCCGAGCGCGACGAGGAACACGAATCCGTACAGCGGTACGGAGGCGTCGGTGCCGGTGAAGCCGAGGACGTGCTCGAACACGAGCGCCGACACGCCCAGGGTGGCGGCGAAGTTGAGGGCCACGGTGGCGACGAGGAGCAGCGGCAGCACCAGCGAGCGCAGCAGCGCCATCAGGATCACCAGGATGATCGCCAGGACCACCGGCACGATCAGCGTCCGGTCCCTGGCGGCCGTGCGCTGGGTGTCGTACTGCTGCGCGGTGGAGCCGCCGACCAGGGCGTCCGCCTCCGGTACCGCGTGGACGGCGGTACGGAGCCGGGCGAGCGTCTCCCGTGCCGCGTCGCTGTCGGCGGCGGCGGTGAGGGTGGCGTCGACGCGGACCCGGCCGTCGACCACGAGCGGCGACCCGGGCGCCGGGCGGCCCGAGGCGTCGACCGGGAACGCCGAGTCGACGCCGTCGACGTCCTCGGCGGCGGCGACCACCCGCGCGGCCGCCCCGGCGTCGGTGATGATCACCGCGGGGTTGCCGGCGCCGCCGGGGAAGTGGCGGCCGAGGGTCTCCTGCGCGGCGACGGACGGCGCGTCGTTCACGAAGATCTCGTCGAAGGGCACGCCGCGGGAGTTCAGGGCCGGGGCGAAGGCGGCGCAGGCCAGGAGCCCGGCGAGGGTGACCGCCCACACCTTGCGGGGCGCCCGGTCGACCAGGGCGGCGATCCGGTGCCAGACGGCCTGACCGCCGGACCGGGGGGCGGTGGCGGTGGTGACGGTGGTGGCCTGGGTGCTGGTGCCGGCACCGGTCCGGGTTTCGGTCCCGGTGCCTTCGGGGGCGGTCCTCGGGCGGGCCGGCCAGTACGCGGCGCGGCCCGTGAGGACCAGGGCCGCCGGAAGGAAGGTCAGCGCGCTGAGGACCGCGCAGACGATGCCGATGGCGCCGACGGGGCCGAGCGCCCGGTTGTTGGACAGGTCGCTCACGAACAGGGCGAGCAGGCCGAGGGCGACGGTCGCGGCACTGGCGACGATCGGTTCGAAGGAGCGGCGCAGGGCCCGGTTCATCGCGGCGAAGCGGTCCGCGCCGGGGGCCGTGAGCTCCTCGCGGTACCGGGCGGCCAGGAGCAGCGCGTAGTCGGTCGCGGCGCCGATCACCAGGATGGACAGGATGCCCTGCACCTGGCCGTCGACCCTGAGTACGCCGGCGTCGGCCAGCACGTACACGACGGCGCAGGCGAGGCCGAGGGCGAAGACCGCCCCCAGGATGATCATCAGGGGCAGCAGGACGCTGCGGTAGACGACCAGCAGGATGAGCAGCACCGCGATCAGGGCGACACCGAGCAGCAACCCGTCGATGCCGGAGAAGGCTCCGGAGAGATCGGCCTGGGTGGCGGCGGGGCCCGCGATCCACACGGTCGTGCCCGGGACCGCGGCCGCCGCCTTCCGGATCGTGTCGAGCGTCGTCGGCAGGGCGTCGCCGAGGTCGGGCCGCAGGGCGACGACGGCGCGCAGCGCCTCGCCGTCCTCGGAGGACAGGGCGGGGGAGGGCGGGCCCACGATGCCCTCACGCCCGGTGAGCTCGGCGAGGGCCCGGGTCGCGTCGGCCGTCGAACCGGCGGCCACCCGCCCGCCGTCCCGCGCGGTCCACACCACGATCGCGGGCACGGTCTCGGACCGGCGGAAGGCCTTCTGCTCCTCGATGACGCGGGTGGACTCGGCGCTGCGCGGCAGGAAGGCCGCCTGGTCGTTGGTGGCGACCTCGCCGAGGCGTCCGGCGAAGGGGCCGAGCCCGCCGCCCACGGCGAGCCAGGCGATGAGGAGGGCCAGGGGGAGCAGAAGTCGGGTACGGCGGAGGGCACTGGGTGGCATCGGGGCTCCGTACTGTATCTCTATCATTAACTATCTCAATGATTGAGAGAGTTTCTATCATGGGCCTCTCTCGGCTCTCGACACCCCTTCGGTCACCGTCCCCCGGACGGATGCACCGCCTCAGCGGCGGGGCACGCGCAGAGCCCCGAGCTCGTCGTTCAGCGTGGTCAGGAAACGCAGGGCCACCGAGAGCTCGGTCGGGTCGAACTGCTCCCGTGTCCGCTCCGCCGCCTCCGCCAGCGGCAGGAAGTACCGCCGGGCCGCCGCCCGCGCCCCGTCCTCGTACCGCACATGGACGACACGGCGGTCCGCGCTCTCCCGGGTCCTGCGGATGTGTCCCGCCTTCTCCAGCCGGTCGAGGCAGGCCGTGACCGCACCGGACGTCAGCCCGAGGTGCTCGCGCAGCCGTCCGGGCGTCAGCGGTTCGGGGCTGTCCAGAACCACCGCCAGCGCGTGCACGTCCGTGGGATGCAGCCCCTGCGTCTGCGCGAAACCGTGCACCAGGCGATGCAGCTCGCCCTGCGTCCGTCGCAGCGCGACGGCGAAGCTCTGCAGATCACCCACAGGGCCTTCGGGGGCGGCGGTAGCGTCTCGGTCTTCGTTGCTGGCCACACGGTCAGCCTATAGACAACGCTCCCACGCATCCGTGCGAGCCGCGGACGGGAAACATGAGGAGAGCGCCCTTCGCGCGCGCGTGACGCACGCGTGACGTCCCCGTACGGAACGGAGCACCCCCCATGGCGACGCACCCCCGGGCCGCGTCCGGTCGGCCGCTCTCCCTGGTGACCGGCGCCGGCGGCTACATCGGCGGCCGGCTCGTCCCTGAACTGCTCGACGCCGGGCACCGCGTGCGCTGCCTCGCCCGCACCCCGGCCAACCTCCGAGGCCACCCCTGGGCGGACCGGGTCGAGGTGGTACGCGGAGACGTCACCGACGCGGCCGGCTTGCGGACCGCCTTCCGCGACGTGGAGGTGGCCTACTACCTGGTGCACTCGATGGGGTCGGGCCGCGGCTTCGAGGAGACCGACCGCCGCGCCGCCCGCACCTTCGCCGAGGAGGCCCGCGCCGCCGGAGTGCGCCGCATCGTCTACCTGGGCGGACTCACCCCGGCGGACGTACCCGAACGGGAACTCTCCCCCCACCTGCGGTCACGGGCCGAGGTCGGCCGGATCCTGCTCGACTCCGGCGTCCCCACCACCGTGCTGCGGGCCGCCGTCGTCATCGGCTCCGGCTCCGCCTCCTTCGAGATGCTCCGGTACCTCACCGAACGGCTCCCCGTGATGGTGACGCCGAGCTGGGTCGGCTCCCGCGTCCAGCCCATCGCCGTGCGCGACGTGCTGCGCTACCTCGTCGGCAGCGCCTCCATGCCGGAGGACGTCAACCGCGCCTTCGACATCGGCGGCCCCGACGTCCTCACGTACCACGACATGATGATCCGCTACGCGAAGGTCGCCGGACTGCGCCGACGGCTCATCCTGCCCGTCCCGATGCTCACCCCCCGTCTGTCCAGCCACTGGATCGGCCTCGTCACGCCCGTGCCGGCCTCCCTGGCCCGCCCGCTCGCCGAGTCGCTGCGGTACGAGGTGGTCTGCGCCGAGCACGACATCGCCGAGCACGTCCCCGACCCGCCCGGCGCGCCCCTCCCCTTCGACGACGCCCTCGCGCTCGCCCTCCGGCGGGTCCAGGAGGCCCGGGTCACCACCCGGTGGAGTTCCGCCTCGCTCGCCGGCGCCCCCAGCGACCCCCTGCCCACCGACCCCGACTGGGCGGGCGGCAGCCTCTACGCCGACGAACGCGAACGGACCGTCGACGCCGGGCAGCGGGCCCTCTGGCAGGTCATCGAGGGCATCGGCGGGGAGAACGGCTGGTACTCCTTCCCACTGGCCTGGGCCGTGCGCGGCTGGTTCGACCGGCTCGTCGGCGGGGTGGGGCTGCGACGGGGCAGGCGCGACGCCGCGCGGCTGCGGGTCGGTGACGCGCTCGACTTCTGGCGGGTCGAGGAGATCGAGCCAGGGACGCTGCTGCGGCTGCGCGCCGAGATGCGGCTGCCCGGGCTCGCCTGGCTGGAGATGCGGGCCGAACGGGACGACGAGGGGCGGACGGTGTACCGCCAGCGCGCCCTCTTCCACCCGCGCGGGCTGGCGGGGCAGGCGTACTGGTGGAGCGTGTCGCCGTTCCACGCCGTCGTCTTCGGCGGCATGGCGAGGAACATCGCCCGGACGGCCGAGAGGGCCGAGAAGTCGGAGAAGGCCGAGGGGATCGGGGAGACCGAGGGGGCCGGGCTCGGGGCCGGCCGCGGCGCGCGTCCCTCCGGAGGCCTTCCTTCCGAGGGCCTTCCCTCCGTCGGCCGTCCCTCGGGGGACACCGGGCCGCCGCATCCGTGAACCGGCGGTACGGGGAAGGGGTGCGGCACGCACCTCCACAGCAGCCCACCGGGCGTCCGGCCGCACGGTCCGCCCGGTGACCGACCCCTCGGGAGTGGCCCCATGACCGTCTCCGTCGTCCTCTTCACCTCCGACCTCCGTGTCCACGACCATCCCCCGCTCCGCGCGGCCGTGGAGGCGGCGCACGAGGTGGTACCGCTGTTCGTCCGTGACCCCGCCGTGGACCGGGCCGGGTTCGCGGCACCCAACCGGCTCGCCTTCCTCGCCGACTGTCTGGCCGACCTCGACGCCGGACTGCGCGAGCGCGGCGGCCGGCTCGTCGTGCGCGGCGGCGACACCGTGACCGAGGTGTGCGGCGTGGTGCGGCAGGCCGACGCCGACGAGGTGCACATGGCCGCCGGCCACTCCGCCTTCGCCCGCGCCCGTGAGGAACGGCTGCGATGGGCCCTGGAGTCCGACGGGCGCCGCCTGTACGTGCACGACGCCGTGACCACCGTCGTACCGCCCGGGGACGTCACGCCGCAGGGCTCCGACCACTTCGCGGTGTTCACCCCGTACCTCAGGCGCTGGGCCGCCGAACCGCTCCGGACGCCCCTCGCGGCGCCCCGGTCGGTCCCGGTGCCGCAGGAGACGCGCTCCGAGCGGCTGCCGGAGCGCGCGTCCGTGGCGGGCGTCTCCGAGGGCCTCGCCACGGGCGGGGAGACCGAGGGACGCCGGAGGCTCGGGGCCTGGCTGTCCCGGCACGCCGACTCCTACGGGGAGGGGCACGACGACCTCGCGGGCGACGCGACCTCCCGCCTCTCCCCGTACCTCCACTTCGGCGCGGTCTCGGCGACCGAGGCCGTGCACCGGGCGCGGGCCCGTGGCGGCGCGGGCGCAGAGGCGTTCGTACGGCAACTGTGCTGGCGGGACTTCCACCACCAGGTGCTCGCGGCACGGCCGGAGAGCTCAGTCGAGGACTACCGGCCACGGCACGACCTGTGGCGGCGGGGCGAGGAGGCCGAGGCGGACCTCAGGGCCTGGCGGGAGGGCAGGACCGGCTACCCCGTGGTGGACGCGGCCCTGCGCCAACTGGCGTACGAGGGCTGGATGCACAACCGGGGCCGGCTGCTCGCCGCCTCCTTCCTCACCAAGACGCTCTACCTCGACTGGCGCGAGGGGGCCCGGCACTTCCTCGCCCTCCTCGTGGACGGCGACGTCGCGAACAACCAGCTGAACTGGCAGTGGGTGGCGGGAACGGGGACCGACACACGGCCGAACCGGGTCCTCAACCCCGTGCTCCAGGGCAAGCGGTACGACCCCGACGGCGCCTACGTCCGGCGCTGGGTTCCGGAGCTGGCGGGCCTCCCGGGGCGCTTGGTCCACGAGCCCTGGCGGCTGAAGGGCCCGGAGCGGGCCGCGTACGACTATCCCGACCCGCTGGTGGACCTCGCCGACGGCCTGAGTCGTTTCCGGCACGCCAGGGGACGGGACCGAGCACCTCGGGATCATCAGATCCGACGCACAAACGATGCGAGTTGATCCACCTCCTCCGAAGGCCGGACGCTGAGGGAGCCGGGAGCACCGGGCCCCGGGAGGAGGAGGACCGCCATGACCACACCCACCACCGCCCCCGCCCCCGTCCCCGTCCCCGCCCCCGCCCCCGCCCCCGCCACGGTGACCGACCCGGCCGTGGCGTCCGTGACGGCGGCCGACCCGGCCGAGGCGTCCGCCACGGCCCCCCGCCCGGCTCCGGCGTCCGCCACGGCCCCGGCGTCCGCCACGGCTCCCGTCCGGCCCGACGCGCTCTCGGACGAGGAGATCGGCCAGGGGCTCGCCCGGGGCGACGAGCGTTGCCTCGCCCTCGCCCACCGGCGCTGGGCCCGTCTCGTGCACACCCTCGCGGCGCGCGCCCTCGGCGACCCGCGCGAGGCCGAGGACGTCACCCAGCAGGTGTTCCTCGCCGCCTGGCGCGGCCGTGCCGGATACGACCCGGAGCGCGGACCCGTGCCCGCCTGGCTGGTCGGCATCGCCCGGCGGAAGATCGCGGACGCGCTCACCGCCCGGACCCGCAGGCTGGACCTCGTGGCAGCGGCCGGCGCGGCCCTCTCGCCGTCCGCCGGCACGCGGGAGGGGCCCGAGCACGTCCTCGACCGGATCGTGGTCACCCGTGAACTGGCGCGTCTGCCGAGGGTCCAGCGCGACGTGCTGACCCTCGCGTTCTTCGGCGACCTCACGCAGGTGCAGATCGCCGACCGCACCGGCCTGCCCCTGGGCACCGTCAAGAGCCACGCCCGCCGAGGACTTCAGCGGATGCGCCGCAGCCTGGACGCCGCACCGGCCCCGGGCCGGACGCCGGCCGACCGGACGCCCGCCGGTCGAGCGCTCGCCGGCTGAAGTGAGGCCCGGCCGTCACCCAGGCGGCAGACGGAGCTGATGCC
Organism: Streptomyces sp. NPDC058664; assembly: GCF_042716635.1. NCBI lineage: Bacteria > Bacillati > Actinomycetota > Actinomycetes > Kitasatosporales > Streptomycetaceae > Streptomyces > Streptomyces sp. NPDC058664. The sequence continues at coordinate 32,448 of NZ_JBHXRW010000063.1, forward strand.
GGCCCGCGTGCCGCTCATCGGGGACGGGCCCCGCGGCTGCGTAGGTCGGAAGCGGGAACGGCTGCCGGTAGGTTCCGGCATCACTCGGTGTCCGTGGAGCGCGTGAGAACCGATGAGAAGCGAGAGCACCTCTGTGGTGCCGGCGCCCGTCTCCGTACGGGACTGGCGTCGGCACGTAAGCTGCGATCATGGATGACCCCGTGCTCGCCGCCCGCGAACTGGTGCGGGACCGATTTCCCGCCGCCCGGGCGGCCTTCCTCGCCGGCAGCGTGCTGACCGACCGCCGGACACCCACATCTGATCTGGACATCGTGGTCCTCTTGGATGGGCCGCCCGCCCCCAGCCGGGAGAACCTGGTGTATCGCGGCTGGCCGGTGGAGCTGTTCGTGCAAACGGAGGCCGTCTGGCACAGCTTCGCCGACCAGGAGACCACGAAGCGGAGTTCGCCGCTGCTCGCCATGTGCGCTGACGGCATGCTCCTGGTGGACACGGATGGGCTGGGCGCTTCGCTCCAGGATGAGGCGCGAAAGCGTTGGGCCGCGGGCCCGCCGCCGCTCTCGGACCGTGAGCGTGACTACCAGCGGTACATCCTGACCGACTTGCTCGACGATCTGCGTGGCTGCGCGGACCCTGCAGAGCGGGTGTACTTGGTCTCGCACATGCTGCGGCGTGCCTCGGAGCTGGTCCTCCTGTTCAGCGGGCACTGGCTCGTCGGGGGCAAATGGCTGTCGCGGCGGCTGGCCGCGGCCGATCCCGGGGTGCACCGCGCGTTGTCCGAAGCCGCCGCGCGGGCGACCGCCGGGGACGCGAAGGCCTTCGCCGCGGTCGTGGCAGACGTATTGGACCTGGCCGGAGGCCCGCTGTGGGACGGGTATGCCGCCCGATGAACCGGTGAGACGCCATCACACCGGTCGTGCGGGGCACATCCATGGTTCCGAAGCAAGCATTCAGGCGTTCTCAGAACTCGGTTCTGGCACAGATCTTGGGGAGCCATCGCGGAGAGTGAAGGTTTTGTTCGATTGCAGGTGGCACGAGTCCGTCAGCGTTCCCGCATCCTGGTCCACCACCAGCCGAACATCGCCAACTCGATGTTGTTGGGTTCCGGCAGAGTTCGGCGCTCGAGCTCCGCATCGATGCGTGTGATCAGTCGACCCAAGTCCCTTTGTGCTCCGGGAGGAAGGCGTCGCATTGCCCACTCGAGGTCATCACGGGCATCTCCCACCCCGGGCGATTCGAACGCGGAGGCGTTCAGGTAGCGTCCAGGTTCCTTGAAAGCCCGCTCGAAACACGAGAGCGCATTGGCGACCGCGTTGGGCCACATCTCCTGGTCTTCGACCCGGCGGATCGCTGTACGAGTCCGCGCGGAGACACCGCGGACCCTCAGCACCGGATACTGCCATCGTGGCCGCCATCGCTCTGTGCGGACGGCCTTGGGACGCCTACGCGGCATCGCCCTTTCGGATCAACATATGGTCATCCTGCCACGGCTGGGCACCTGGGTGACCTTCTTCCGCACGCCCGCCATGGCAGATGTTCCTGCTTCTCGGTTCTCGCGCAGATCCTGGGGGCGTCTCGGAGTGTTACTGGAGAAGGATCATCTTGCGTAGGAGTTCGAATCCGGCTCGGCCGTAGAGCTGTCTCTTGATCTTCTTGATGCGGTTGATGGCGCCTTCGATGCTGCCGGAGCTCCAGTCGAGAGTGAGGCCGGCGGTCACGGCGTCGAGGTCTCGGCGCAGGTGGAGTGCGAAGCCCGTGAGGCCAGGCAGCCGGCTGGCGTCGACTGCGTCGATCCAGGTGGGGAGCGTGGAGCCAAGGCGGTCGGCAAGCATCTCGCCGAAGTCCCGGACGTGTCCGGCCGCCTCGTCCAGTTCGGGGCAGCGGGCCAAGATCTCCTTCAGGCCGGCGCGGTCTTCCTCGGTCAAGGCCGTGGGATGTCGGGTGAGCCAACCGGTCACCTGCCGCACCGTCGGCGTCCGCGGCGATGCGGCGGATGGAGCCCCACGCAAGGTGGCGATGTGGGCACGAACCATGCCGTAGGTGACGGGAGCCTGCTCGGCGGCCAGCTCGCCGTGGAGCCGGGTGACGCTGGTGCATCCCTCTGCGAATCGTCGTTCGAGGTACGGCTTGTAGGGGTCGAGCCTGCTGGGCCGGGGCCGGTTGTCGCGGATGGTGTCCTGCCAGCGTGCGGCGTTCGCGTACCGGAGGACGGTGTTGAGGCCCCAGCCCAGGTGCCGGGCGATCGCCCGGCGGGAGTGGCCCTGGGCGAGCATCTCGTGGACCAGGGCGTGTGCGGCCTTCTTTCTCTCGGCCCGCCGGCCAACCGGCTCCGCGTCGTCCTGCGGCCGATCGGAAACCGGTTGTGTGGCGGGCGGCAGGAGGCCGCTGGGCGAGGGCCTACGCAGGCAGTCGCGGTGGGCGGCGACGCAGGTCTCCACGGCCCGGCCCAGGCCCTGCCACAGGTGGAACCGGTCGGCGACCTGCAGAGCATCGGGGGCACCGCGCCGGGCGCCCTCGGCGTAGGCGCCCGCCCGGTCCCGGCAGATGATCTCCACGCCGGGGTGGCGGTCCAGCCAGGCGGCCAGCGGTCCGGCCTCGCGGGTCAGGAGCACATCGACCACGCGACGGTCTTCGACGCTGGTCAAGACTGTGGAGTAGGTCTGGCCTCGACGGATCGCAAAGTCGTCCACGCCCAGCGCCCGCGGAGTACTGAACACCGGATCGGGCAGCGACATGACCCTGCGTAACAAGGTCATCCTTCCCGCACCGAAGCCGAGCTGTGCCGCCAGCCGGGCGCCGGCCCGCCCCGCCAAGGCGAGTCCCACCCGCTCCAGGGCTCGGTTGAGACGCGTGGTGAACCGCGAGTGCGGGACAGTCAGCCGGGCGAACGGCTCGGCGAACGTCCGACGCGGGCAGTCCGCCGACCCGCAGATGAAACGCCTGACCGTCAGCCGGATCACAAAGCTCTGATCAGCCAGCGGAAGGTCCTTCAGCCCGCGCTGGTAACGGTCGTGGACCCGGCCCGATAAGCGGCCGCAGTCCGGACATGCCGCCCCTGCCGCGCGGCCTCTCGCCATCACCTCGACCGTGCCGAACGCGGCCGTAGCCGCCTCGACCTCCACCTCGTCGATCCCGTCGAACACCAGTGAGTCCCAGAACGGTGCATCGGTCTGCATGACCAGCACCATCACCGTCCACCGCCGACCACGGCAGCGAACGGAAGAAACCCGATGGAGCGTCAGTTACGACTGTCACACGGCAAGGCGCACGCTGTCTCGCACGAGCCGACTCCTCGCAATCGAACACCGAGTAACGCTCCGCGACGGCTCCCCAAGATCTGTGCCAGAACCCAGAACTCGGCGACATCACTTTCTCGTGAACGAGGGTGCTCGCGCCACTGAGCCACCGGCGCTCTCGTCACCCACCGACAAAGCCAGGCCCGGCCCCTGCTCGGGCTCGACGCCCGGTGGGGTCCGTGTCCGACGGCGTGCGCGACCTGGCAGACTGCGGCCCTCACGGTCGTCTCCCCCCTCGTCATGAGCGCCCCGCTCGTCCGGGGAAGCGGCAAACGACTTCCTGGAGGCCCATATGGCGAAGCGGCCCGGACACGCGGCCCGCACGGCCCGTACGAGCGGGTTCTTCCCCCGGCCACCGCGCCGGCGTGCGAACGGGACGGACCCGCGATGACCTGTCGTACCCGGCGGGCCGACCCCGGCGCCCCGAGCGCGCTGATCGTCCGCACCGCGCCGACCGCGCCCACCGCGGCCGTGCTCTTGCTCCACGGAGGCCGCGCCGACGGACCCGAGCCGCCGCCCGCCCTCAATCTCCCGGCGCTGCGGATGCGCCCCTTCGCGGCCGCGGTGACCCGCGCCGTACGGGGCCGGGACGTGCTGATCGGCGAGGTCCGCTACCGCCACCGGGGCTGGAACGGCTCTCGTGCCGACGCCGTCAGGGACGCGGAGAGCGCCCTCGCTGCCCTCCGGGAGCGGGCCGGATCCGTACCGGTCGTTCTCATCGGTCACTCCATGGGCGGCCGCGCGGCCCTCCGCGCCGCGGCCGATCAGGCCGTACGCGGTGTCGTCGCCCTCGCGCCGTGGTGCCCCGCCGGCGAGCCCGTGGACCACCTCAGCGGCCGGCGGCTCTACCTGCTCCACGACGAGACGGACCGCGTCACCTCGGCCCGCGAGTCCTGGGACTTCGTCCGCAGGGCGCGGGCGGCGGGCGCCGACGCCGTCGGCATCCCGATGCCGACCGGAGGCCACGCCATGCTCAGGGGCGCGGACCTCTGGCACCGCCGTGCGGCGGAACTCACCGCGGCCCTGCTCGCGCACGGCTGAGAGGGCGGGCCGAGCGCACGGCCGAGTGGGCGGCTGGACGGGCAGGGCGGCGGAGGTCGTGGGGGTCGCGGAGTCGTGGGAGCGCGGGTCGCGGCTTCCGCCCGCGGCCGGTGTCAGCCGTCGACCGCCGCCGCCGCCGTCGTCGGCTCCGTGGAGAGCCTGGAGAGGCCGTCCAGCGCCTCCCGCAGACCGCCGGGCCGCAGCATCCCCGCCGGTACGGTCCGGCCGGCCCAGCCCGGCCCGGCGAGCATCACCAGGGGCTGCGTCCGCGCTCCCTTGACGCCGAAGGAACTCGCCGCGACGTGCCGCGCCAGGGCGTGGTTCGCGGTCGAACGGGCCTGTGACCAGAGGACGACCGCGGCCGGACCCGTGCGCCGTACGGCTGCGTCGAGCGCCTCGGCCGGGACGGCCGCGCCGAACATGCGGCTCTGCAGGCCGCGTTCGGCCAGACCCGCCGCGAGCGCCTCGAGCGGCAGGGTGTGCTGCTCGCCGGGGACGCACGCGAGGAGGGCCGGAGGCGTGGGAGCGACGGGAACGGGTCCGGCGGGCGCGACCCGCCGGAGCGCGGTCGACACGTGCCAGGACAGCAGGTGTTCCACCTCGACGTAACGGTCGCCCGAGGACTCCCACTTGCGTCCCACCGCGTGCAGGGCCGGGGCCATCACCTCCTCCCAGGCGGTGACGAGGCCGTGGTCCGCCACGACGTCACGGAGCAGGGAGTCGAGCGTGGGGCCGTCGAGCCGTACGGCGGCGCGGGCGAGCCCGCGGCACTCCAGGCGCACGTCTCCGAGGGGCAGGCCGTTGCCCGATCCCGGCTGACGGCCCGGGGCGCGGGGCACATGCGTCGTCGGCCCGCCCGCTCCGGGCACTTCGGGATGCGGGAACGGGGGCCGGGCGGGCGTCCCGACGCCCTCGCCGGCGTGCGAGCGCGCGGTCCGGGCCGTCCGGGCCGCCCGCGCCGCTTCGGCGGGTGGGAGGCCGGAGGCGGTGAGCCGGCACATCTCCTCCAGCATGGCGACGTCCGCCGGCGTCCACCGCCGGTGGCGCCCGCCCTTCCGCGCGGCGGGTCCGACGCCGTACCGCTGGTCCCAGGAGCGCAGGGTGGTCGGCGACACCCCGAGGCGCCTGGCCACCGCCCCGGTCGTGATGCCGTGCTCCGTATCGGCCATGCCTCCAGGGTACGACGCACAAACGATGCGAGATACGTCAGGAGGCCGGGTGCGGCCCCTCGGCGGCGAGCAGCTCCGCACAGGCCTCCCTGGTCGCCCGGTGCACCGCGCGGGCGAGCCGCGCGCCCCAGAGGGAGCGCGGACCGGCGAACGGCTCGGCGTCGTCTCCGGTGGGCGAGGGCGCCGCCACGCAGACCGCGTCCGTGGGCGTCCCCGAGGCATCGGCTCCGAGTTCGACCAGGGCCTGGGTCTTCGCCTCGGTGGCGGTGGCGACAGCGTTCACGAGCGCGGCGTCCGTGAGGGCCACGGGCAGCGACACGATGATGTTGATCGTCCCCGGACGCGGGACACCGACCCCTCCTGGTCCCGGGGCGGCGGCCCAGCCCCGTACACCGATCCCGGCGGTGACCACGGCCCGTACGCCGCCGTCCTCGGCGTGGCGCCGGTCCGCGACCGAGGCCGCCGTCATCAGCCCCACACCGGGGCCCGCGAGCCCCGCGCCCGAGGCCAGGTCACGCAGGTGCGCCACGGGGTCGCGCCGGTCGTAGCCGGGCGGTACCTGGGCGTTGAGCACCCACCCGCGCGCGCCGATGCCTCCGCCGAGCACGGCGCTCGACACCATGCGCGTGCCCGGTCCGGGCGCCCACACCAGGAGCGGCCACTCCCGGCCCCCTTCCTCGTGCGTGCGAAGAGCGGCGTCCGCGAGGGACGCGCTGGTCAGAAGGGTTCCGGGAAGCACCCCACACCCTAACGCGAGGCCCTTTCTCACTCGAACGGGTGAAAGACCCATCCGGACGGTCCCGGGCTCCGAAACACCCCACGACAACAGGACCCCGGCGGGAAGTTCCCCGCCGGCGGTCCGGACGCGTCACCGCACTCCCGGCCGGGGTGGTCGTGCCGTTCTCCTCTCCCCGTGCGCCCTCACCGCGCACACGAACCAAGGGGTTCCTCCTCATGAACGCTCTTCGCCTCCGCCGCGCCGCCGTCGCCGTGGCAGCCGCCGCGGCACTGCCCTTCTCCCTGGCCGCCTGCTCGGACTCCGGCTCGGACACCAGGTCCGAGGCCGGTTCCCAGGCCTCGGAGACCGCGGCGCAGGAGAACACGCCCTCGACCGGGACGGACACGGCCGCCGACGGCCCGTTCGGCCCGGCCTGCGCCGGCGTGCCCAAGGACGGCGCCGGCTCCTTCGACGGCATGGCGAAGGACCCCGTCGCCACGGCCGCCTCGAACAACCCGGCGCTGTCCACGCTGGTGTCCGCCGTGAAGCAGGCCGGCCTGGTGGACACCCTCAACAGCGCCGAGAACATCACCGTGTTCGCGCCGACCAATGACGCCTTCGCGAAGATCCCGAAGGCGGACCTGGACAAGGTGCTTGCCGACAAGGACACGCTGACGAAGATCCTCACCTACCACGTGGTCGGCCAGAAGCTGACGCCGAAGCAGCTGGAGAACGGCTCCTTCGAGACCCTCCAGAAGGGCATGATCACCACGGAGGGTTCGGGCGAGGCGTACACCGTCAACGACTCCTCGAAGGTCGTCTGCGGCAACGTCCCCACGGCCAACGCCACCGTGTACATCGTCGACACCGTCCTGATGCCCAAGTAGGCCGAGCAGGCCGAGCAGGCCAAGTAGGTCGAGCAGGTCGAGCAGGTCGGAGCAGGTCGGAGCAGGTCGGAGCAGGTCGGAGCAGGTCAAGCAGGACGGAACAGGGCGGCGGGCGCCGGGTCACCGGCGCCCGTCCGCGGACGCGCCCGTGGTCCGTACGGGTGATTGATCTCCCCCGCACGTGCGCATCCGCGGGCCGGCGGGGTGAGCCGGCGTGCCGTTCGCGGCCCCTGTCCCGTTGGCCCGGTGTGAGTACCGCAAACAACCTTCCGATACTGAACGCCCCTTCCACCCCTGCTGCCGCGTCGGGCGCCGGACCGCTGGACCAGGGTGCGGACTCCGCGCCCTGCGCCATAAGCGTCCGTTCCTGCACCACTCCCGACGCGCGCACCCTGCGGGTCGAACTCCACGGCGAGGTCGACCACCACAGCGCGGGGCCGCTGAGGGTGATGCTGGCCGTCGCGCCCACCCACGGCTACCACCGTCTGATCCTCGACACCTCGCGTGTCACCTTCGCGGACTCCGCTCTCCTGCGGATCCTCACGGACTGGACGGACCGGGGCCGGAGGCTGCGGCTGACCGGCATCACCCCGGCGATGGAACGGCTGCGCGCAGCCGCCTGGGGCGCCTCTCCGCCCACCGCGCGCCGACGCGTCCGGCACGGAAGGGAGTTCGCGGGGGAGGGGGCGTGGCCTTCTCGCTGCTCGCCCGCGTCCCCCTGCTGAGTCCCCTTGCCGGTCGCGGTGGCCCTGCCGCCCCGCGAGCGATCCGAACCCCGTACCGCCGGGGCCGGCACGTGGGAGCGGGGGTGATGCGGGGACGAGCCGACGGATGACACCACCCGCCCGTCCGTGAGACCCGGGGCGGGGGGGGGGGGGGCGGCCGGGGGGAGGTGGCAGGCGGGCGGCCGCGGGGGTGGGGGGGTGGTGGGGGGGTGGTGGTGTG
>NZ_JBHXRW010000064.1:0-39820 GCF_042716635.1 Streptomyces sp. NPDC058664
CCCTCTGCGGGGCGGCGGCGGGGCTGGGGCCCGCCCCGGGGGGCCCGGCCATCCCCCCCGGCGTGGTGGGCGCCCCGGCGGGCCTCCCCGCCGCGGGGGGGGGGGGGCCCCGGGGGGGGCCCCCCCCCCACGTCGTTCCCCCGAGAGAGCCTGTCCGGCGGAACGCGGAAGAATCACCCCATCGGGGAGGCGCTCGAAGTGAACGGGGGAGTGACAGGGGGCGCGTTCGCCCGCGAGCGCCTCCGGGTGATCACCGGCGCCCTACCGTCGACACCATGGGACGCGGGGACCTGGCGACGCTGGTACGGATCTGCGATCCGGCGGGCCGGCCGCGCGGCACCGGATTCCTCGCCGACCACCACGGAACGGTCGTCACCAGCCACGAAGCCGTCGACGGGCTCAGCCGTGTCCTCCTGCACGCCCCCGGCGACCGGACCTGGCTCGCCGAGGCCGAAGCCGTCACGCCCCTGCCGGAGAGCGGCCTCGCCCTCGTAAGGACCGAAGGACTCGACACCCGCCCGCTGCCGCTCGCGACCCGCGCCGAGATCGAACCCGGCACCTACGTACGGATCGCCGCCCACGGCTGGCGCGAGGCGCGCGTACTCGGCCCCGCCGCCGTCACCTACGCCGCCACCGATCGCCTCCACGCCCTCACCGACGCCCTCGAACTCGCCATCGGGACCGAGGGCGCCGAGGCCCTCAGGCTCGGCGGCCGGGCCGCCGGCGGCCCCGTCCTCGACACCACCACCGGAACGGTCCTCGGCGTCCTCGGCACCGCCCTGCGCGGTGACCGCGGAGCCGCCGGATACGCGGTGCGGCTCCGGCCCGACGGCCCCCTCACCGCGCTGCTCCGGCGCAACGCGGCGACCGTCCCCGCCTACGGACCCGACCTCAACCTCGCCGGCATCCTGGAACTCACCGCCACCTCCACCGGGCCCGTGAGTGAACCCGACCCCTGGCCCGAGCCCGTCGAACGGCCCGAGTGCGTCCGTGAGTTCGCCCGCTTCACCGCGGGCGACGCGCCCGTCCTCGCGCTCGTCGGCGCCCCCGGCACCGGCCGCACCACGGCCCTCGCCGCCCTCTGCGCCCGCCGCGCCCGAGGCGTCGCGCCCGCCCCCACCGTCCGGCTGCGCGGCGCCGACCTGCGGGCCGAGGACCGGTCGGTCGCCGACGCCGTCGGCCGCGCCCTGCACCGGGCCGGCCGTATCGTCGCGGCCTCCGGGGCACTCGGAGACACCACCACCGCCACCCCGGAACGGGCCGCCGCCCTCGCCCACGAGGCCGGCCGGCCGCTCCTCGTCGTCCTCGACGGCCCCGAGGAGATGCCGCCGCTCCTCGCCCACCGGCTCGCCGACTGGACCGCGGCCACCGAGAACTGGCTCCGCGCCCACCACGTCCACCTCGTCACCGCCTGCCGCTCCGAGCACTGGGAACTGGCCGGTGCCCTCTACACCCCGGGCACGCCGCACCGGCCGGCGACCGGACCCGGCGACGGGCAGCCCCCCGCCCTCGTCCTCGGACCGTACTCCGCGGCGGAGGCCCGGGCCGTGCGCGAGGGGTACGGCCTCCGGGAGACGGACCTCGCCGAGGCCGACGCCCGGCACCCGCTCGCGCTGCGGCTGCTCGCCGAGGTGCGGGCCGCGCTGCCGGCGGACGTGCCGGGGCGGCCCGGGCGCGAGGAGATCTTCACCGCCTACCTGGACCTCGTGTGCCTGCGGATCGCCGTCCGCATCGCCGCGGGCTCCCGGCCACCCGTCCGGGGGACCGCCGTACGCCGGCTCGCCGCGCGCGTGACCGGGCAGGTCCACGAGGCGGCCCGCCGGTGCCTCGGGCCGGGGCACGGCGTCCTCGACCGCTCCTCCTTCGAGGAGCTCTTCCCCTGGCGGGACGGCTGGGCCCCGGCCGTCCTCACCGAGGGCCTCCTCGTCCCGGCGGGCTCCGGCTACCGCTTCGCCCACGAGGAACTCGCCGACTGGGTGCAGGCGGCCCACCTGGACCTGGACGCGGCCCTGCACGCACTGGTCCACGGCCACCACGAGAACCCACCGTCACCGGAACCCGGCTCACGCCCGGAGCCCGGCTCGCGCCCGGGGCCCGGTTCCGGCCCGGAGCGGGGTTCACGCCAGGAGCCCGGCTCAATCCCTGGACCCGGTTCCGAAGCGGGGCGGGGCTCGCGCCCGGAGTCCGGTTTCCGTCCGGAGCCCGGTTCCGGCCAGGGGCCCGGCTCGCGTTCGGAGCGCTCCGCTCCAGGCGCGCCGGACGGGCAGTGGAGGTCCGCGGCGACGCCGGGCGCGCCGGACCGGGCGCGCCCTTCCCTCGCGGGTACGGGCGCTCCCGTACCCCCGGAGCGTCCCGCCGGGGCGGCCCGCGCCGACGTCCCCCGGCAACGGACCGCCGCCGACCCGGCACCACCACCGCCCGCCCGGCCGCCCGTTCCGCGCCACCGCATCGGCCCCGTCCTCCAGGCGATGCTGCGCCTCCACCGCGAGCAGGGGCCGGCCGCCCTGGCCCCGCACCTCGCGGCCCTCGCCGAGTCCCTCGACCGCTTCGCCGACGAGGACGGGCCCTCCGCGTCCCACCCGTACGCCGAAGCCGTCTGGTGGGCCTCGCGGCTGTTCGAGGAGACCGTGCGGCGGGTGGGGGACCCGCGGCCGTATCTGACCGTCCTCCGGTCGCTCGCCGACCGGATCGGTGACCGGCCGGGGCGCGGTCCCGTCCTCGCCGCCTTCGGCACCGCGTTCTGGCAGGCGCTTCCGCTCGGCGAGGACGAGCGGATCGATCTGCTGCGGCGGCTCGTGCCCGCCGATCCCCCGCCCGGCCGGGAGAGCGGCGGCCGGAGTCTCGACGCCGTCGCGGAGATGCTCGCCGCCGACCCCCGGGGGATCCAGCCGCTCCTCTGCCGCTGGTTCGGTGACGGCCGACCGCTCCCCGCCGCCCCGCACGCGACCGTCGCCACCGCCGCCCAGGCCCTGCTGCACACCCATCGGGCGCTCGCCGTCGACGACCTGTGCGAGGCGCTCGTCGCCACCGCCCACCCGCTCGCCGAAGGTCTCCTCGCCGCCCTCGCCGAGGACGAGCCCGCCGCCGTGTGCCGGGCCGTCGACCGGTGGGCCCACGACGACGGGCGCCCGGAACGGCGGGTCGCCGCCGCCGCGTACGGACATCTGGTCGCCGGTCACGCCGACACCTCCGCCGACCGGGAGCTCCTCCGCTACGCCGCCCTCGCCCTGCTCGCCCGCCCCGGTGACCAGGCCCTCCACGGCGCCGCCCTCGGCCTCCTCGTCCGGGACCCGCACACCCGCGCCCGCCATCTGCCGCGCGCCCTCGCCGAACCCCGGGTGCCCGCCGGCGCCCTCGTCGAGGCGCTGGCCGCCGACCCCGGACCGGTGCTCGCCGCCTTCGGGGCCCGGCTGCACGGCACGGGCGAGGCTCCGGCCGCCGCCCTGCGCGCCCTCGCCGAGGTCGACACGCCCGCGCTCGCCCGCCGGATCGCCGCCCTCGTCCGCGACTACGCCGCCCGTCACCCCGAGGGCGCCGGACACGTGGCCGACTTCGTCGACCGGCGGTTCGAGGACGGCCCGGCGGCCAGAGCCGTCCTCTTCCCGCTGGTCACGGGGTTGATCAGGGGCCGCCCCGCCCCGGTCCGGCGCGCGCTCGCCCCCGTCCTCGCCGCGCCCGGCACCGGCGCCTCCCGCCACCTGCGGGCCGAACTGCTCGACGTACTCCTCGAACACGAGCGGTACGAGGCCGAGACGGGGGAACCGAGCGTCCTGGAAGCCCTTCTGACGGCCGCCGCCGAGGGCGCCGAACTCCGCAGCGAACCGCGCACCCGGGAGCTCACCCACCGGGTCGGCGCCCTGTGGGCCCGTACCCCCGAAGGCGCCGGGCGGCTCGACCAGGCCCTCGCGGGACTCGCCCGCGCGCGGCCCCCGTTCGCCGGGCTGCTCGCCCGCTGGACGGTCGCCGCCCCCGGCGACTGGGTGCCGCTGCTCGGTCCCGAGACCCTCCAGGCACTGCGGATCCACGGCACTTCCATGCCGATGCGAACCGACGGCCGTGGGCATGGCAGTCTTAGACCTGCGTAATCGGCGAACAGGCGGACGAGGAGCGGTCACAGTGCAGCGCTGGCGTGGCTTGGAGGACATTCCCCAGGACTGGGGACGCAGCGTCGTCACCATCGGCTCCTACGACGGTGTGCACCGCGGACACCAGCTGATCATCGGGCGGGCCGTCGAGCGCGCCCGGGAACTGGGCGTCCCCTCCGTCGTGGTCACCTTCGACCCGCACCCCTCCGAGGTCGTACGGCCCGGCAGCCATCCGCCGCTGCTCGCCCCGCACCACCGGCGCGCCGAGCTGATGGCCGGCCTCGGGGTGGACGCGGTGCTCGTGCTGCCGTTCACCGCCGAGTTCTCCCAGCTGTCCCCGGCCGACTTCATCGTCAAGGTGCTCGTCGACAAGCTGCACGCGAAGGCCGTCATCGAAGGCCCCAACTTCCGCTTCGGGCACCGGGCCGCCGGCAACGTCGCCTTCCTGACGGAGCTCGGCGCCACCTACGACTACGAGGTCGAGGTCATCGACCTGTACGTCAGCGGTACGGCCGGCGGCGGCCAGCCCTTCTCCTCCACCCTGACCCGCCGGCTCGTCGCCGAGGGCGAAGTGACGGGCGCCGCCGAGATCCTGGGCCGGCCGCACCGGGTCGAGGGCATCGTGGTCCGCGGCGCGCAGCGCGGCCGCGAACTCGGCTTCCCGACGGCCAACGTCGAGACGCTGCCGCACACGGCGATCCCGGCGGACGGCGTCTACGCCGGCTGGCTGACGGCGGCGGGGGAGCGGATGCCGGCGGCCATCTCGGTCGGCACGAACCCGCAGTTCGACGGCACGGAGCGGACGGTGGAGGCGTACGCGATCGACCGCGAGGGGCTCGACCTGTACGGGCTCCACGTGGCCGTGGACTTCCTCGAGTACGTGCGCGGGATGCTGAAGTTCGACACCCTGGACGACCTGCTCCAGGCGATGGCGGGCGACGTGAAGCGCTGCCGGGAGCTGACGGAGGCGTACGACCGGGAGCACCCGCAGGTCTGAGCCCGGCCGCCGCCTCCCCCGTACCGCTCACCAGGTGACGAAGAGTTCCTTCGGGCCGCGGATCAGCCCCTTCGAGTGCCACACCACGTCCTCGGCGCCGCCCGCGAGCCGCAGCCCGGGATAGCGGCGCAGCAGGGTCGACAGCATCACCTCGGACTCCATGCGGGTGAGCATCGCGCCCATGCAGTGGTGCGGTCCGTGCGCGAAGGACACGTGCCCGATGCTCTCCCGGTCGAAGTCGAGGGTGTGCGGGTCCTCGAAGGCCTCCGGGTCGCGGTTCGCCGCGAGGTAGGAGGCGTACACCGCCTCACCCGCCCGGATGGTCACCCCGCCGATCTCGACGTCCTCCGTCGCGATCCGCGGCAGCCCGACCCCGTTGCGGTGCGGGATCCAGCGCAGCAGCTCGTCCACGGCCTGCGGGAGCAGCCCCGGCCCGGCCCGCAGCCGGTCCGCGAGCTCCGGCCGGGTGAGCAGCACGTAGACCATGTTGGCGCTGTTGTTCCGCACCGCGTGGGCGCCGCTGATCAGGATGGCCATGGCCGGCGAGACGGCCTCGTCGGCGTCGATCCTGCCCTCCGCGAGGGACTCCGCGAGCGCCCCCCGCCAGGTCGTCCCGCGGCTCGGCGAGCCGGCGGTCGAGCAGCCGGGCGACATAGCCGTGGATCTGGGCCTTGGCGGCCCTGCTGCTCTCCGGTCCCGGCCCCGACGACAGGATGAGGTCGGGCCAGGGGGCGAGCTCCGCCCGGTCCTCGTCGGGGACGCCGAGCAGGTCGCACACCACCGCCATCGGCAGCGGGCCGTGCAGGTGCTTCATCAGGTCGGCGGGGCGGCCCGCCGCTTCCATCGCGTCGAGGAACCGGTCCGTGCTCGCCTGGGCCAGCGGCCGGAGCCGCTTGGTGGCCTGCCCGGTGAAGGCCTTGGTCACCGCCTTGCGCAGCTGGGTGTGGTACGGCGGATCGGCGTAGTTGAGAGCGGCCTTCGAGGCCACCATGTGGCCGGTCATCCCGGTGACCTGCCGTTCGAGCAGCGCCGTACGGCTGAACCGGGGATCGGAGGTCACCGCGCGCACGTCCTCGTACCGCGTCACCAGCCAGGCCTCGTCCTCGGCGGCGAACGGCAGCCGGATGCGGGTGACGGGCTCCTTGTCGAGGAATTCGGTGAGCAGGGGGTCGAAGGTGAGGGCGGGGGGCGTCGACGGCCCAGGTACGGGCGGTCGGGTGCGGCGCGGGTGCGGCGGTCGTCCCTTCGGGGGTCTCGCGCCTGAGGCCGGTGCGGCGGTCGTCCCGGAAGTGACGTGGTGGCTGTTCCCGGCGGCGAGCGCCGACAGCCCTCTGAACGGAGCACGCCCCTCCCGCCCCTCCCGCCCCTCCGCTCACCCGGCGTACACGTCCGGTCGCGTTCGCGGTTGCGGGGTCGTGATCACCGGGTGAGTGTGGGCGGCAGTTCACGCGAACGAGACGAAGGAGCGAGCGTCGTGGTGACTTTGTGCAAACCCGCAGTGTCCGTGCCCGAGCACGTGATCACGATGGAGGAGACCCTCGACCTCGCCCGCTCACACCATGAGGGGCACCCGCAACTGGCCCTGGCGCTGCGCCTGATCGGCAACACCGGGGTGACCGGGAGACACATCGTCCAGCCCATCGAGGAGACCCTGAAGCACCCGGGCTTCGAGGAACGCGACATCCGCTACGAGGCGGAGGCCAAGGCCCGGGTCCCGATGGTCGTCCGGGAGGCCCTGGACAACGCGGCGCTGCGCCCCGCGGACATCGACATGATCGTCTACGTCTCGTGCACGGGCTTCATGATGCCGTCCCTGACCGCCTGGATGATCAACACCATGGGCTTCCCCAGCCGCACCCGTCAGCTCCCCATCGCGCAGCTCGGCTGCGACGCCGGCGGAGCGGCGATCAAGCGGGCGCACGACTTCTGCACCGCCTACCCCGACGCCAACGTCCTCATCGTGGCCTGCGAGTTCTGCTACCAGCCCACCGACCTCGGCGTCGGCTCGCTGCTCTCCAACGGCCTCTTCGGCGACGCCGTCGCCGCCGCCGTGGTGCGCGGCCGGGGCGGCACCGGGATCGCCCTGGAGCGCACCAGCTCCCACCTCGTCCCCGACACCGAGGACTGGATCGCCTGCAGCGTCCGCGCCACCGGCTTCCACTTCCTGCTCGACAAGCCGGTGCCCGGCACGATGGAGCCCCTCGCCCCGGCGCTCCGCGAGGTCGTGGGAGCGCACGGCTGGGACGCCGGGAAGCTGGACTTCTACATCATCCACGCGGGCGGGCCGCGCATCCTCGACGGCCTGAGCCGCTTCCTCGAAGTGCCCCCGGAGGCCTTCCGGTTCAGCCGTGCCACGCTCACGGAGTACGGCAACATCGCCAGCGCCGTCGTCCTGGACGCCGTCCGCCGGCTCTTCGAGGAGGGCGGGCAGCCCGAGGGCGCGCGGGGCATCCTGGCCGGCTTCGGCCCCGGGATCACCGCCGAGATGTGCCTCGGACGGTGGACGAACGCCCCGGTCGCCGCCGAGCCGAGCCTGGGCGCCCGCCGCATCGTGGGCTACTCGCCGCCGCTCCAGCCGGCCCGTACGGCCGCCTGAGCACCGAGCGCCGCCCATCGAGTACGCGCACGAGTACGAGCACCGTGATTCCCCCGGACGCCGTGTCCGACGAACCGACGAACCGCCCCAGCAGTGGAGAGCCATGTCCGCCACGCCACCTCCCGCCGCAGTCGGCGCCCGAAGGCCCGACGAGGCCCCGCCGCGCTCACCGCGCTGCTCGCCGGAGCGGCCGCCGCCTCGCTCGCCGGCGCGCCCGCCGAGGCGTCCGCGCCGGTCGCGGGCCGGGTGCCGATGCACCAGTGCTGGGTGAACGGCGTCTCCGCCCCGCCGGGCGAGGTCGTGAGCGGCACCAAGGGAGACGACCACATCTTCTGCGACAGCGATCTGGAGAACGTCACCGTCTGGGGCGGCGACGGGAACGACATGATCGAGGTCGGCACGATCGACTTCTCCGGCCGGGTCCTCGGCGGCAGCGAGAACGACCTCATCGAGGCGGCGGCCCTCGGCCCCGAGTCCGGCGGCCTCATCCAGGCCGGACCCGGGAACGACACGATCAGCGGACCCGGCGGAGCGGTCCTGACCGTCGGCCCGCACGGGGGCTCCGTGGACGCCGGTGTCGGCAAGGACACCTGCACGGTGAAGTCGGTCTCCACCCGCACGTCCATCAGCGCGTGCGAGACGCTGCCGAAGGCGGCGCCCACGGACGGCGCGGCCAAGCCCGCGGCGCCCACCGGGCAGGTCGGCGCCCCGACCGATCCCGCGGCTCCGGCGCACGAGGCCGACGAGCCCGCGCCGGCGCACGCGGTCGGCAGGCCCGCACCGGCGGACACGGCTGCCGAGCCGGACTTCCGCTGACGGACACGGTTGCCGGGCCCGGCCGGCTCAGACCACGGCCTGCCGCGCGACCCAGTGGCAGGCCACCGCCTGTGCCCCGCCGCCGCCCAGGACCGGCAGGCCCTCGCCCCGGCAGCGGTCCGCGACCGCCGCCGCCTCGCCGGAGGCGAGGACCTGGCAGCGGGCGTGGAAGCGGCACCCGGACGGGATGCGGGACGGGTCCGGGGGCTCACCGGTGAGCACCACCGGAGCACCCCCCGACTCCGGCAGCACCGACAACAGCGCCCGCGTGTACGGGTGCTGGGGCCGGGTCAGCACGGACTCGACCGTGCCGGTCTCCACGACCCGGCCCAGATACATCACCGCCACCCGGTCCGCGATGTTCCACGCGAGTCCCAGGTCGTGCGTCACCACCAGGGCGGACAGGCCGAGTTCGTCGCGCAGCCGCAGCAGCAGCGCCAGGATCTCGCCCCGTACGGACGCGTCGAGGGAGGCCACCGGCTCGTCGGCGACGATGAGTTCGGGTTCCAGGACCAGCGCCCCCGCGATCACCACCCGCTGCCGCTGCCCGCCGGACAGTTCGTGCGGATAGCGCAGGAAGAACCGCTCCGGGGGCCGCAAACCGGCCCGTGAGAGGGCCCCGGCGACCGCCTCCCGCTCGTCGCGGTCCGACCGGTGGACCCCGTGGATCCGCAGCCCCTCCGCCACCGCGTCGTACACGGTGTGCCGGGGGTTCAGCGAACCGCTCGGGTCCTGGAGCACCAGCTGCGCCCGCTTCCGGTAGGCCTTCAGGGCCCCGGAGGAGTACGCGAGCGGCTGCCCGTCGAAGGCCACCGTCCCCGACGTGGGCCGCACGAGACCGAGCAGGGAACGCGCGAGTGTCGTCTTGCCGCACCCCGACTCCCCGACGAGGGCCACGATCTCGCCCGCGCCGATGTCCAGGTCCACCCCGTCGACCGCGCGCGCGGTCGGCGCGCCCCGCCGCCCGGGGAAGGCGACGTGCAGCCCGCGCGCCGAGAGCAGCGGCCCCGCCGTCGTCTCCGTACTCATGACGTGCTCCCCACATGGACGCAGGCGGCCCGGTGCCCGGCGCCCGCCTCCCGAAGTTCCTGGTCGCTCGTCCCGCAGGCGTCCACCGCCACCGGGCAGCGCGGATGGAAGGTGCAGCCGCCGGGCAGGTCCGCCGGGTCCGGCGGGTCGCCCGGCAGTCCTCGCGGCGCCCGCCGGGAGGCGAGGTCCCCGACGCGCGGGAACGCCGAGGAAAGCGCCCGCCCGTAGGGATGCCGGGCGGCCTCGTACACCGCCCCCGCGGGACCCTCCTCGACGACCCGGCCCGCGTACATCACGGCGAGCCGGTCGCAGGTGTCGGCGAGGACCGCGAGGTCGTGGCTGATCATCAGGAGGCTGATGGACTGCTCGGCGACGAGCCGCTCGATCAGCCGCAGGATCTGCGCCTGGATCATCACGTCGAGCGCGGTCGTCGGCTCGTCCGCGACGATCAACCGGGGATCGCAGGCCAGCGCCATCGCGATCATCACGCGCTGCCGCTGCCCGCCGGACAGCTCGTGCGGGTAGGCGACCGCCCGCGCGGCGGGCAGACCGACGTGCTCGAGCAGCTCCCCGGCGCGCCTGCGGGCCGCCGCCGGGGTCGCGTGGCCGTGGACGAGCAGCGGCTCGGCGATCTGGTCCCCGATCCGGTGCACCGCGTTGAGCGAGTGCATCGCGCCCTGGAAGACGATCGAGGCGCCCGCCCAGCGCACGGCCCGGAGCCGCCCCCACTGCATGGCGAGGACGTCGTCGCCGTCGAAGAGGATCCGGCCCTCGATCCGGGCCGAGGCCGGGAGGAGCCGCAGCAGCGCGAGCGCGAGCGTGGACTTGCCGCAGCCGGACTCGCCCGCCACGCCCAGCTTGCTGCCCGACTCCAGGGTCAGGTCGACCCCGCGTACGGCGGGCACGGCGGCCGCGCCCGACCCGTACGTCACCCGCAGGTCGCGCACCTCCAGGAGGCTCCGCGCGTTCATCGACCCACCCCCAGCTTCGGGTTGAGCACGGATTCGACCGCCCGGCCGCACAGGGTGAACGCGAGCGCGACCAGGGCGATGGCGATGCCGGGCGGGGCCAGGTACCACCAGTGCCCGGAGGAGACGGCGCCCGCCTCCCGCGCGTCCTGGAGCATCCCGCCCCAGGACACCACCGTCGGATCGCCGAGTCCGAGGAAGGCGAGGGTCGCCTCGGTGAGGATGGCGCTGGAGATGCCGAGCGTGGTCTGCGCGAGCACCAGCGGCATCACGTTGGGCAGCACGTGTCTGCTCATGACGTGCCCGTGGCCGCCGCCGAGCGCGGTCGCCCGCTCGATGTACGGGCGGGACTCGACCGCGATCGTCTGCGCCCGGACCAGGCGGGCGGTGGTCGGCCAGGAGGTCACGCCGATCGCCAGGACCACCGTCCACATCGACCGGGACATGACCGTGGCGAGCACGATCGCGAGGACGAGGGCCGGCATCACCAGGAACCAGTCGGTGATCCGCATGACGACGGTCGAGAACCAGCCGCCGTAGTGTCCGGCGATGATCCCCACGAGGGTGCCGATGGCGACCGAGAGGGCCGCCGCGAGCAGCCCGACGAGCAGCGAGATCCGCGCCCCCCAGATCAGCAGACCGAGCAGCGAACGCCCGAACTGGTCGGTTCCCAGGGGGAATTCCAGGCTCGGTGCCTCCAGGGCCGTGCCGGTGGCCTTCGTCACCGACTGCACGTCGGCGCCGACGAGCAGCGGGGCGGTGAGCGCGAGCAGCGCGATCAGCGCGAGACCGGCGAGGCCGTACAGGCCGGCCCGGTGGGTGCGGTAGCCGCGCCAGAAGCGGGAGACGGTGTCCCGTCGGCGTTCCCAGGTCAGAGAGGTCATCGGCCCACCCGGGGGTCGAGCAGCGGATAGAGCAGGTCGGCGATCAGGTTCATCAGG
Source organism: Streptomyces sp. NPDC058664 (assembly GCF_042716635.1). Classification (NCBI taxonomy): domain Bacteria; kingdom Bacillati; phylum Actinomycetota; class Actinomycetes; order Kitasatosporales; family Streptomycetaceae; genus Streptomyces; species Streptomyces sp. NPDC058664. The sequence continues at coordinate 11,433 of NZ_JBHXRW010000064.1, forward strand.
ATCATCGCTCCGGCGAAGACCACGAACAGGCCCTGTACGAGTGGCAGGTCGGGCACGCTCAGCGCCTGGTAGAAGAGTCCGCCGAGTCCCGGCCAGGAGAACACCGTCTCCACCAGGATCGACCCGGCGGCCACATGGCCCAGGTTGATGAAGATCATGGTGACGGTCGGCAGGAGCGCGTTCGGCACGGCGTGCCGGCGGCGCACGGCGTCGTCCCTCAGCCCCTTCGCCCGCGCGGTGGTCAGATAGTCGCCGCCCATCTCGTCGAGCAGCGAGGACCGCATCACGAGCAGGGTCTGCGCGTAGCCGACGGCCACGAGCGTGACGACGGGCAGCACCAGGTGGTGGGCGACGTCGAGGACGTACGCGAATCCGGTCTCGCCCGTGCCCGACTCCATGCCGCCGGTCGGGAAGAGCCCCGGGACCGGACCCATGCCGACCGAGAACACGATGATCAGCAGCAGTCCCAGCCAGAACGAGGGCACCGACCACAGGGTCAGCGCGATCCCGGTGTTCAGCTTGTCGCCGAGACCGCCGTGGCGCCAGGCCGAGCGAGTGCCGAGCCAGAGCCCGAGCGCCGAGTAGATCACCACGGCGACCCCGGTGAGCAACAGGGTCGCCGGAAGCTTCTCCATGATCAGGTCGCCGACGGGGGCGCGGAACTGGAACGAAGTGCCGAGGTCACCGCTCAGCGCCTTGGCGCAGTAGTCGGTGAACTGCTGCCACAGCGGCAGGTCGAGGCCGAACTGGCGCCTTAGTGTGGCGAGTTGTTCGGCCGAGGTGGGCACGCCGTGCGTCATCGCCTTCACCGGGTCACCGGGGATGATCCGGAAGAGGAAGAAGCTGGTGACCAGTACGGCGAAGAGCGAGACGAGCGCGCCGCCCAGCTTCCCCGCCGCGTGGCGGAGATAGCCGAGGGAGGAACCGGTGCGGGACGCGCCGTCCGTGGCGGGGACCTTCTCGGCCCGCGCCACGTCGGCGGCGGTGCTTGCCGTCGTCACGTTCCTACTCGCGGTCGTCGGCGGTGGAGCGGCGGCGCAGACCGAGGACGATGCCGACGCCGACCACGACCACCACGGCGACGCCGATGCCGACGATCACCCCGGTGGACGAGCCGCCGTCGGAGTCGGCGGCCCCGGCCGCGGGCACGGCCGACCACCAGCTCCAGTAGCCGTCCTGCCCCCACAGGTTCCCGGCGGCTTCCGGCATGGTCGTGATGGACGCGATCTGGTCCGTGCGGTACGCCTCGAGGGCGTTCGGGTAGGCCATGATGTTCATGTACCCCGTGTCGTACAGCCGGGACTGCATCCGCTTCACCAGATCCGCCCGCTTGGCGGCGTCGTACTCCACCGACTGCTGCGCGTAGAGCCCGTCGAACTCCTTGTCGCAGATGAAGTTGTCGGTGGCTCCGGTGTCCTTCGGCGTCGCCGGGAGGGTGCCGCAGGTGTGGATGGAGAGCACGTAGTCCGGGTCGGGGTTGACCGACCAGCCGTCGAAGGCGAGGTCGTAGTCGCCCTTGACCCAGGGGTCGGAGACGCTGTCCAGGCACTCGACCTTCAGGCCGATGCCCAGCTTGCCCCACCACTCCTGGAGGTACTTGCCGACCGCCTTGTCGTTCGGGTCGGTGGCGTGGCAGAGGATCCGGAAGTCCAGCGGCCTGCCGTCCTTGCCGAGCCGCTTCCCCTCGGCGTTCTTCCGGTACCCGGCCGCGTCGAGCGTCTTCTCGGCCCCGGCGGGGTCGTACGCCCGCTTCTGGGCGCCCTCCGGCTTCCAGAAGTACGAGCCGAAGCGCGGCGGGATGTACCCCTCGCCCTCGACCGCGTGGCCCTGGAAGACCTTGTCCACGATGGTCGTCCGGTCGACCGCGAGGAAGAGCGCCTTGCGGACGGCCGGGTCGAGCAGCGCCTTGTGGCCGTTGCCGAAGGTCCTGCCGTCCTTGGCCTTCGCGCCCGGGTTGGTGGCGATGGCGAAGAAGCGGCGGCCGGGGGCGTCGTTGACCTTGATGTTCTTCTGCGTCTTGAGGGCCGCCGCCTGGGCGGGCGTCAGGTTCGGTACGAAGGACACCTCACCCTTCTGGAGGGCGGCGACGGCCGCGTCCCCGTCCTTGTAGTACTTGAAGACCAGCTCGTCGAACTTCGGCGCGCCCCGCCAGAACTTCTTGTTCGGCTTGAGCTTGATGTACTGGTCGACCTTGAAGTCCGTGATGACGAAGGGCCCGTTCCCGACGATGGGGAACTGCTTGTCGTTGTTGAACTTCGAGAAGTCGCCGACCTTCTCCCAGACGTGCTTCGGCACGATCGGCACGTCGAGCGCCGTCATCGTCGCCTGCGGCTTCTTCAGCCGGATGACGAGCGTCTTCGGGTCGGGCGCGGTGACCTTCGCGAAGTTGGCCGTGAAGCTGCCGTTGGCGGTGGCGGCGTTCGGGTCGGTCATCATCTTGTTGAAGGTCCAGGCCGCGTCCTCGGCGGTGGCCGGCTTCCCGTCGGACCAGGTCGAGTCCTCGCGGATCGTGTACGTCCACGTCAGCTTGTCCGGCGAGGAGGTCCACGCGGTCGCCAGGCCCGGGATCGGGCGGGCGTCCTTGGCGTCGTAGTTGGTGAGGTACTCGTAGGCCAGCCGGTGGATGCTGGTCGAGGTGAGCTTCTGCGCGAGGAACGGGCTCAACGAGTCGATGCTCTGCGAGACGGCGACGGTGAGCGTGTTCCCGGCGGCGGACTTGTCGTCCTCCGCCGCGGCGGTACCGGGGACGGCCACGAGCGAGACGGCGGTGACACCGGAGGCGAGCAGCAGACGGAGTGCTCTGTGGGTGGGCGTGCGACGGGGTGGAGCCTTCGTGACCATGACCATGGGACGTGACCTCGCGTCGGGGGATCTGTCGTGGATCTTGGGCTGACGGTGAGTGAAGCGAAGGTTTATCAGCGGTGGTCTGCCGTCGTCAACGATCCGTCAAACCCCTTGTGGGCTGCGGGAATGCCAAGAGGCCCCGTACCGGGGGACCGGTACGGGGCCTCATTGGTCTACTCCTGTGACGCCTTACTGCTGAGGGGCTGGCGGAGCCTGCGGAGGCTGCTGCTGATGCCAGTCGGGCGGCGGGACCTGCGCCTGTCCCTGGTCGTGGCCCTGATCGGATCCGGAGCCGTGGTCCCGCGGATCCGTCTGCGGGGGCAGCGGCTGACCGGGCTGCGGCTGCTGCCAGCCCTGGGGCACTCCGGGCTGCCCGGGGGGTGCGCCGAACGGCTGTCCGGGGGCGGGCTGTGCGCCGTACGGCTGACCCGGCGCGGGCGGCTGCCCGTAGGGCTGTCCGGGCGCGGGCCGGCCGGGCATGGGCTGCGCCGCGTACGGCTGACCGGGCGCGGGCTGAGCGCCGTACGGCTGACCCGCCGCCGGCGGCTGGCCGTAGGGCTGCTGGGGCGGGTACGGCTGTCCGGGAGCGGGCTGCGCTCCGTACGGCTGCCCCGGTACGGGCTGTGCTCCGTAGGGCTGTCCGGGCGCGAACTGACCCGGCACCGGCTGACCCGGCATGGGCTGACCGGGCATCGGCTGACCGGGCATCGGCTGTCCGGGCGGCACGGGCTGTCCCGGCATCTGCTGACCGCCCGGCATCGGCGGGGCCATGTGCGGAGGCACCGCGCCCTGCCCGTCGCCGGTCCACAGCCCCTGCACCTGCTGGGCCCGTACGAAGTCCTCGGCCACCATCGCCGAGAGGTGGAAGTACGCCTCCCGGGTCTTCGGCCGCATCATGTCGAGGTCCACCTCGGCACCGGCCGACAGGTGCTCGTCGAACGGCACGACCACCACACCGCGGCACCGCGTCTGGAAGTGCTGCACGATGTCCTCGACCTTGATCATCTTGCCGGTCTCGCGGACCCCGGAGATGACGGTGATCGAGCGCTGCACCAGATCCGCGTAACCGTGGGCGGAGAGCCAGTCCAGCGTCGTCGACGCGCTGGAGGCGCCGTCCACCGACGGCGTGGAGATGATGATCAGCTGATCGGCGAGGTCGAGCACCCCGCGCATGGCGCTGTACAGCAGACCGGTGCCCGAGTCCGTGAGGATGATCGGGTACTGCTTGCCCAGGACGTCGATCGCCCGCCGGTAGTCCTCGTCGTTGAAGGTCGTCGAGACGGCCGGGTCCACGTCGTTGGCGAGGATCTCCAGACCGGACGGCGCCTGCGAGGTGAACCGGCGGATGTCCATGTACGAGTTGAGGTACGGGATCGCCTGCACCAGGTCACGGATGGTCGCCCCGGTCTCGCGCCGCACCCGGCGGCCCAGGGTTCCGGCGTCCGGGTTGGCGTCGATCGCCAGGATCTTGTCCTGCCGCTCGGTCGCCAGGGTCGCGCCCAGCGCGGTCGTCGTCGTGGTCTTGCCGACACCGCCCTTGAGCGAGATGACCGCGATCCGGTAGCAGGAGAGGACCGGCGTCCGGATCAGCTCCAGCTTGCGCTGCCGCTCCGCCTCCTCCTTCTTGCCGCCGAGCTTGAAACGGGCGGCACCGCCGCCGGGGTTCCGGCTGGACTTCGGCTTCTGCTTGTTGTTCCGCAGGAGTCGGTCGGAGGAGAGCTCGACGGCCGCGTTGTACCCGAGGGGCGCGCCCGGCACGGACCGCTCCCGCTGGTCGTGCGTCACAGGAGAGGGCCAGGCGGCCCCGGTCCGCGGGTCGACGGGCGGCTGCCCGTCGTACGGCGGCTGGGGGGCGGCGGCCTGCGGGGGTACGGCGGCGGGGTGCGGGTAGCCGTAACCGCCGCCCGGGACCTGCGCCTGCGGCGGCACGCCGCCGGGGGGCGCCGACTGTCCCCCTGGGCCCTGCGGCCCGGGAGGTGCCCCCAGCGGGTAGCCGTAACCGCCCTGCTGCGGAGGCGTTCCGGGCTGCGGGAAGCCGTAGCCGCCCTGAGGCGCGGGCGCGGGGGGCTGAGGAGCCTGCGGGTAGCCGTAGGAGCCGGGCACCTGGGGCTGCGGCTGGGCCTGCGGCGGTACGGCGCCGGGCGCGGCGGGAGTCGCGGGCGCCGGCCAGGCGGCGGCGGGCGGCAACGGCGCGGCCTGCGGCGCCGGCTGGGCACCCGGGGCAGGCTGCGCGGGCCACTGCTGGGCGGGCCCGGGGGCGGCCGGCTGGAAGGACGGCGGCAGCGGCGGTAGCCCGGCACCGGCCTGCGGCCCGGCGGCGGGAAGGGGCCTGGGCGCCACGCCCGGACCGAAGCCCTGCGGCGCGTCGGCGGGCGGGTAGGGGGCGGGGGGCGCGGCCGGGTGGCCCTGCGGGGCCGCGGGGGCGCCGGGCGCCTCGGCGCCGGTGGCCGTACCGGAGTCGGTGCCGTCGGTACGGTCATCGGTCTCCGGGGTCGCCACGGCCCCGGCGGGCGTCTCGGTGACCGACTCGGCGGGGGCGTCCGAGGAGACCGCCGGGGCCGCGTCCTCCGCGCCCGGCCCGGTCCCGTCCGACGCGCCGGTCGTACCGGTCGCCTCGGCGGGGCCGGTGCCCGTCTCGGTGACGGCCTCGGCCGACGTGCTGTCGGACGCGTCCTCGGCGGTGGTGTCGTCGTCGACGGTTCCGGTGGGGGCGCCGCCGGAGCCCTGGCCCTCGTCCGGGGCCTGTCCCGTGCCGGTCGCGCTCTCGGTGGTGTCCTGCGTCGTCGAGGAGGCGGAGGCCTCCGCGGCACGCTCCGCCATCTCGCGCTGGAGCGCGGCGGGGGAGAAGCGCACGGTCGCGCCGCTCTCCACGTCCCCGCCCCCGAAGGGCGCCCCGGGCGCGGACGCCTCGGGCGCGGAAGCGGAGGCGGGTGCCGCGGCACCCGGCGGAGAGGCGGGCGGTACGGAACCTCCGGGCAGCGACCCACCCGGTACGGAACCAGCCGCCGCCGCAGCAGCCGGCAGGGACCCGACCGGCACCGAACCATCCGGCGCCGCAACACCCGGCACGGCAACACCCGGCACGGCAGGACCTGGCACTGCGGGACTCGGCACGGCAGGACCCGGCACCGAACCACCCGGCACCGCGACCTCCCCCGTCCCCGTCCCCGCCGGCGGAGTCGGCGGCGTGTTCCAGCTCGGCTCGAAGCCGCTGCCCGCCGGGAGGCCCGGTACGGGCAGCGGCGCTCCGCTCGGCGGCGGGGGAGTGGCACCGCCCGCACCGCCCGACGCGTTCTGCGTGTACCAGGCGGGAGGGGTGTAGTCGATGGTGAACTCACCCGTCATCTCGGCGGGATCCGCGTCGGACTGATCGTCGGCGGGCGGATTCCAACCCGCGTGGATCTCGTCGCGATCGCCGTTCACTTTGCCTCCTGGTGTGGTCGAGCACCCTTGTGCCGTTGTGGGCCGGGGCCCTTCCAGCCTAATCGGCGCGGGCAACCCCCGGGCAGGGCCGACGGCCCCTCCGCGCCCCTCCCCGTGACCCGGTCCGGTCCCCAAGTGACCTGACCGCGCCACAGAGTGAAAACCCCGACCGTTCAAAACACTGCAAAAATGGACGTACTTGCATAACCTCACGGCATTCGGTCGCCGTTCAGTCCATCCGGCGCGCGCCGCCCAACAATCCGGTCTCGGCGTCGGTCGCCTGGGTCATCACGAACTGGCGGTCGCCCTGCGTGCACCAGAGGGTCACGCCGTCCGCGAGCGTGGACAGCGCCTCGTACTCGTGGCGCGGCAGGCTCATGATGCGGCCGATCTGCGTGGCCTCGTCCGGGGACACCCGCTGCACACCGACGAGCGAGGACTTCTCCAGGAGCCGGGGCGCGACCGGGCTCAGATACGGCAGCAGCGTCACCACCGACTGCCAGGGCGCCGACACGACCCGGCCGCGCGGCGGCCGCATGCCGCAGTCGCGCACCACGACCACCGGACTGCCCGCGGAGGCGCCCTGCGGCGGCACCCTCCCCACGTCGTGCAGCGAGATGCACGGCTGCCCGCCACCCGCGGCCTGCGCGAGCGCCGTCCACGCCTGCGCGCGGCCGGTCTCGACGGCCACCCGGGCGCCCGTCGCGGCGGCCCGCAGCGCGAGCACCTGCGCGGTCCACAGCCCGCCGATGAGGGTGACGTCGTACGGGACGGGCCGGTTGATGCCGAGCACGGCGGGGCGGCTCTCGGCGTCGACACCGATCACCATGCCGTCGTCGCCGACCGGCAGGGCCAGCGCGTCGAGCTGGTCGAGGGGCACGGCGTGCTTGTCGCGGCGCGGCCCGACGAGCCCGAAACCGAACCGGGGCCGCGCGCCCCGCCCCGTACCCCGGGAACCCGCGCTCCGGGAACCCGTACCCGGGGAATCCGTCCCGCGAGAACCCCGGCCGGCCGGCCGGGGGGAGGAGCCCGGACCGCCGGAGCGGGCCGGCGTACCGAAGGAAGCGGTCGACATCAGCGCGCACCCCCCAGCGGAAGCGTCGCGAGGATGCCGGGCACCTGTTCCCGGTCCAGTCGCACCAGTCCCGTCCTCACCCCACGTGCCGCCCGTTCCAGTTCGTGTCGCGCCGTGACCAGTTCCTCGTCGCTGCGACCGGTGATCCGTACGTGTCCCGCCACCGTCACCTCCTGACGGTCCCCGCCGCTCAGCGTCAGGCTGAACGTCGTCGCGAGCGCGGGCAGCGAGGTCAGCAGGGCCACCAGCTGGGGCATCGACGCCCCCGCGCCGCCCTGGCCGCCCAGGTGGGGCCAGCGCCCCACCCAGTACGTCGTGTGCCGCCGGTCGTCCACCCGCCAGGTCCGCGCGGTCTCCTGCGTCCGCCGGCCCTGCGCCTGCCCCCGGCCCGCCTGCGCTATCGCCATCGGGCTCGCGCAGGTCGAGGTGGCGAGCGCCGACGTGAGCTCCTGCTCCGTCAGGACGCTCGCCCGGAACCCGGCGCCGGCGAGCCGGCTGGCCAGCTGGTCCGCCGCCCGCACCACGCACTTCTGCGCGCCCGTCACGCCGCCGCCGCGCGCGGCGACCGCCTCCGGGCACAGTTCGGGGTCGAGCTTGAGCGCGATCCAGGTGATCCGCACCGCGGGCGAACCCGTCTGCGCCTGGAGCGGCCCGTAGTTGCGCGCGGCCATCGACTGCGCGGGCAGGTGCGGCGCGGGCGCGGGCTGGGTGTGCTGCACGATCTGCGCCGACTCCAGCCGGATGCCGTCCACGCTCAGCACGTCCCGGACGAGTCCGACGGGCAGCGGCCGCGCCGCGCGGTCCGGACGCAGGGCGGTGCCGTCCGACTCCACCCGCAGCACCGCGGTCAGGAAGGTGCCGTCGCCGACCATGCCGACCGGACGCCGGTCGCGGTCGCTGTACGCGTAGGTCCGCAGTGCCGGATCGCACTCCACGACCGGCGCGAACCCCGGCTCGGTGCCCTCCGGCACCGTGAACGAGGCGGCCCGGCGGGTGCGGGCCCGCAGCGCGAGGAAGGTGCCGAGCCACTCGGGCAGCGAGCGGCGGTGCCGGCGTACGACGGCAAGCAGGACGAGTACGACGGCGACCACGCCCGCGGGCACCAGGAGCATCGGCTCGACGACCCAGGCGACGGCGAGCAGGGCCGCCGCCACCTCGATCAGTACGAGCTGTTGCAATTGGAACGAACCGAAGTGCCCCGGACGCCCCTGGAGTCTCGGTGAGACCGAGGAGACGGGTCCCGTGGACGGGGGTTCGGAGGCGGTGGCCGCGGCGGGCCGCGTCCGCGTCGCGGAAGCCATGATGGAGAATCCCCCTCAATTCGTCCCGATCACCCTGGCCTGCCAGGGCTTTGGCGGCCGGATCACCCTACCCGCCCCACGAACACCACGGGACAGCAGGCATAGTAGGGGGCCGGTCCGACGGCCGGGGCCCGGGTGTCACCTCCCCGGCTCCCGCGCGAAGATCGCGCCTGACGAGAATGGGGACTCATGGCATCGCGGCGGGACGAGCTCAACGCGTACACCTTTGCGAAGAAGCGCACGGTGGCGGCTTTCCTCCAACCCTCGCCCTCCGGTACGGAGGAGGGGGCGCCGAAACCGCTGCGCGCGATCGTCCCCGGGCTGATCGTCGCCGCGCTCGTGGTCGCCGGCTTCGGTGCCTGGGGCATGTTCAGTCCCCAGGCCCCCAAGGGCTGGGACACCCCCGGCACCCGGGTGATCGTCGGCAAGCAGTCGACGACCCGGTACGTGGTCCTGGAGACCGGCAAGGGCAAGGAGAAGAAGACCCTGCTCCACCCGGTCCTCAACCTCGCCTCCGCGCGGCTCCTCCTCAACCCCGACGAGTTCCAGGTCGTCCAGGTCGCCGACAAGAAACTCGACGAGGGCAAGCCCCCGCGCGGCCCGATCCTCGGCATCCCGTACGCCCCCGACCGGCTGCCCACCGCCGACGACGCGGGCAAGGCCAAGCGCTGGGCGGTCTGCGAGCAGCCCGGCGGCGGTGCGGGCGCCAGCGTCCAGAAGGCGACCTTCCTCTTCGCCGAGCGGGACATCCCCCGCACCGAGGACGCGAATCGGCTCAAGGACGGGCAGATCCTGTACGTCAAGGGGCAGAAGGGCGCTGCCCAGTTCCTCGTCGACCACACCGGCACCAAGTACCCGGTGAAGGCCGAGTCGACCGGCCTGCTCACCGCCCTCGTCGGCCTCGGCAAGGAGCCGCAGGCCGTCACCGACGACTGGCTCGCCACCCTGAAGACCGGTGACCAGGTGGACTTCCCGCGCATCGAGGGGGAGGTCGGGGCCCCCACCGACATCCCGGGCAGCACTCTGAACGGGACCGAGAGCCGGATCGGCATGGTGCTGCTCGCCCAGACCGGCGCGGGTCCCCAGCACTACGTCGTGCTCGCCGGGAAGGTCCAGCCGGTCACCCCGTTCACCGCCTGGCTGCTCATCAGCTCCCCGCAGACCAACGTCCTCGACATGGACGGCAAGGCCACCACCGTCGACGCCTCCTCCTTCGTCCCCGACCCCACCGTCTTCCACGACGGGGTGCGCTGGCCGCGGCTGAAGTCCACCACGGTCAACGCCACCACCGGCGCGGGCGCCCGCGACACCGTGTGCAGCGTCCTCACCGGCGTCGACGAGAAGGGCGGGACGACCCTCGCCACCTGGGCCGGCACCAAGTACCCCGCCGACATCACCGCCGGTGGCACCAGCACGTACGTCACCCCGGGCACCGGCCTGCTCTACACCCAGACCCAGGGCAGCGGCCAGAAGGCGCCCGAAGGCTCGCTGTTCCTCGTCACCGACACCGGTCTGCGGTACGCCGTCCAGGCCAACGGCGACAGCGACTCCGCCCGCTCCGAGATCGGCGCCGGCGACAAGGAGAAGTCCACCGACGGACGCCCGGAACCCAGCGAGGCCCAGAAGCGTCTCGGTTACGACAAGGTCGTGCCGGTTCCCGTCCCGATCGAATGGTCGGAGTTCCTGTCGAAGGGCCCACGGCTCGACACCAACAGCGCGCGTCAGCCGCAGGGTTCCTAGGGGGTGGCACCGGTGACGACGACGTACCGCACGGCCGCCCTGCTCGCCGCGGGCACCCTCGCCGCCCTCCTCGCGGCGCCCGCCGCGCCCGCGGCGGCCGACGCGGCCACCGCGCCGCGTCACCGAGGACCCGTCCTCGACGGCAGCGGCGAGTGCACCTTCCCGATGAAGAAGCAGATCGAGGGCACCCCCTGGCCGCTCCAGCGGGTCCTCCTCGACGAGCTGTGGCAGGACACCAAGGGCAAGGGCGTCCGGGTGGCCGTCATCGACACGGGCGTCGACGACGTCAACCCGCAGCTGCGGTCCGCCGTCGACGCCAAGGCGGGCAAGGACTACCTCAAGCCCGACAAGGAGAACCCCGGCTTCGGCGACGAGAAGCGCGGCAAGACCGACGGCACCGTCGACGACGTCGGCCACGGCACCAAGGTCGCCGGCATCATCGCCGCCCGGCCCCGGGCCGGCACCGGCTTCGTCGGTCTCGCCCCCGAGGCGACGATCATCCCGATCCGGCAGAACGACGAGAAGAACAGCGGCAAGTCCGACACGATGGCGCTGGCGATCGACCACGCCGTGGCCAAGGGCGCCCACGTCATCAACATCTCGCAGGACACCACCCAGGCACTCGGCCCCGACTCGCCCATGGCCAAGGCGGTGGCCCGGGCGATCGCGGCGAAGGTCGTCGTCGTCGCCTCCGCCGGCAACGACGGCATGGACGGCAAGCTCAAGAACACGTACCCGGCCGCCTTCCCCGGTGTCCTCGCCGTCGCCTCCTCCGACCGGAACAACGAGCGCGCCGTCTTCTCCCAGTCCGGCACCTTCGTGGGCGTCGCCGCCCCCGGCGTCGACATCGTCTCCACCGTCCCCGGCGGCGGCCAGTGCGTCGACAACGGCACCAGCTTCTCCGCCCCGTACGTCGCCGGCGTCGCCGCCCTGCTCCGCGCCAAGTACCCGGAGTGGACGGCGGCCCAGATCGTCACCCGGATCGAACAGACCGCCGTCCGCTCGGTCAACGGGCGTGACAACCACGTCGGCTGGGGCGTGGTCGACCCGGTGCGGGCGCTCGCCGACGCCCCGGGGACGCCGCCCTCCTCGCCCACGGCCGACCCCGCCCCGCCCAAGCCGCCGGCCCCCGAGCCGGCCCGTCTGGCGCTGTCGGAGACGCCTCAGGAGCGCTCCGAACGGCTCGCCACCTACACGTTGGGGATCGGTGTCGTCCTGGTGGCCGTGGTCGCCGGAACCGCCACCGTGATCCGCGACAGCCGCCGCCGAAGGGGGGCCCGTTGACCCGCGTACCGGTCAAGTATCCCAACCCTCCTTTGCAGTTGGAACTGCCGCCGTCAATGGCTAAAGTGACCGCTGGGCGCACGGCAGTGCGATCCCAGCACGGGGGCGGCATCAGAAGATTCCCGTCCGCATCACGACCGGATGGCCCGACGGCCGAGCCGTCGACGCCACCGAAGGAAGAAGGGGCAAGATGTCGAAAGACCTGAACGTAACCAGTGCCGAACAGATCAAGCTCGCCGGCCGGATCCAGGACTTCTCCGACGAGCTCCAGTCCCGCATCACCAACCTCAACGGCGTGGTGGACCGCGTCCAGGCGGGCTGGCAGGGCGCTGCGAGCAAGGAGTACGACCGGGTCCAGAACGACCTGAACCAGCGTCTGCGCAGCATGCGTCAGGAGCTCTCCCAGCTCGAAGAGATGATGCGCATGAGCGCCGACGGGTTCTCGCGCGAGGAGGAGGACCGTCTGCGGTCCTTCCGCTCGATGGACACCGGCGGCGGCGCCGGCGGCGGCAACCAGAGCGCCATCCTCGGCGTCTGAGCCACTCGACCAGCCCTCCGCGCCACTCTCACTCCAGGAGTCAACACCATGACCACTGCGGTCAATTACGACACCGTGACGCAGGCGGCGGCCGACACCCGCCTGACCTCCACCACCCTCACCCAGAAGCTCGACGACCTCATGGCCGAGGTCAACCGCGTCGCCAGCAACTGGGAGGGTGAGGCCAAGATCGCGTACCGCGAGACCCAGGACCGGCTGACCCGCGACATGGCCGGCATGAACCAGGACCTGGCGCGCATCGCCCAGCTCCTCGACGAGTCGGTCGTCGGCTACCAGGACACCGACCGGGGCAACGCCGCCCGGTTCCGCATGTGACATCCCGCGGACGCACGTGAGGGGGTGGCCCGTCCCGACGGGCCACCCCCTCACGCGTACCGCCGCTACCGCAGGTCGAACTCGCCGTCCCGGGCGCCGAGGACGAACGCGTCCCACTCGGCCTTCGTGTAGCGCAGCACCGTCTCCTTGTCGAGCGACGAACGCATCGCCACCGCGCCCTCGGGCAGCCGGGCGATCTCCACGCGCTCCTCGTCCGGGCTCGTCCCGGGAGCGCCCTCCCACTCGACGCCGGAGATGTCGAGCGCGTACAGCTCGTCCTTCTGCCGCTGCTTCTCCGCGGCGAGGGCGCTGTCGGCGGCGCCCGCCGAGGAGTCGTCGGTGCTGGTGGCGTGTGCGTCGGTCATCGGCGCTTTCCCTTCGCGGTGGTACGGCGGTCCCCTCCACAGTAGTGGGACCGCCGCACCCGGACGGCGGGAAACCACTCAGTGCTGATCCGGCAGCCAGCCCAGCTGCACCAGCGGCGTGCCCCGCTTCCGCGACACGAACGTGCCCCGGCCCTGCGGCATCGGCCGCGCCCGGACGTTGCCGAGGATGTCGCCCTCCTGCGGATCGCCGGAGAGCAGCACGCCCTGCGCGCCCAGCTCCTTCATGCGCTGCATGAACGGCTCGTACATCGCCCGGGACGCGCCCGCGGCGCTGCGCGCCACGATGAACCGGATGCCGACGTCCCGCGCGAACGGCAGGTTCTCCACCAGGACCGACAGCGGGTTCCCCGAGTTGGTGGCCACCAGCTCGAAGTCGTCGATGAGGACGAACAGCTGCGGACCCGTCCACCAGCTGCGGTCCCGCAGCTGCTGCGGCGTGATGTCGGGCTTCGGCGCCCGCTTCGTCATCACCGTGTTGATGGCCTCCATGTGCATCTGCATGGCGGAGGCCATCGGCGCGTACTCCAGGAGGTGCGAGGGCGCCACCGCCTCCAGCATCGTCCGCCGGTAGTCGCCCACCACGATCCGTGCCTGCTCCGGCGTGTACCGCTCGCACAGCTGCTTCGCGATGAGCCGGAGGAGCGCCGTCTTGCCGGACTCGCTCTCGCCGAAGACCAGGAAGAACGGATCCGTCTCGAAGTCGACGAACACCGGCTCCAGGTTCGTCTCGTCGATGCCGATCGCGATGCCGTGCTGCGGGTACTCGAAGCCCTTCGGCAGCCGCTCCGCCGGCAGCTTGCGCGGCAGCAGCCGCACCGCCGGGGCCGGGGCGCCGGTCCAGCTCGCCCGTACCGCCTGGACGAACGCCGAGGTGCCCTCGGACAGGTCGGCGGACGAGCTCGACCCGTCGATCCGCGGCAACGCCCCCATGAAGTGCAGCTTCTCCGGCACCTGACCGCGTCCCGGCACCCCCGCCGGCACGTTCGCCGCGACCTTCCGGTCGAACTCGGAGTCCATCACGTCACCGAGCCGCAGTTCGAGCCGGCCCAGCATCTGGTCCTTGAGCGCCGCCCGCACCTCCATGTACCGGGAGGCGGTGATCACCACGTGGATGCCGTAGCCCAGACCGCGCGCCGCGATGTCGGCGACGATCGGCTCCAGCATGTCGTAGTCGTTGCGGAAGCCGCCCCAGCCGTCCACCACCAGGAAGACGTCGCCCCAGGCCTCGCCCGGCAGCTCGCCCGCGGCCCGCTTGCGCCGGTAGGTCGTCATCGAGTCGATGGAGTGCGAACGGAAGAACTCCTCCCGTCGGTTGAGCACCCCCATCACCTCCGCGACCGTCCGCCGCACCCGCTCCGGGTCGAGCCGGGACGCCACCCCGCCGACGTGCGGCAGCTCGGCGAGCGACACCATGCCGCCGCCACCGAAGTCCAGGCAGTAGAACTGCACCTCGGCCGGGGTGTGGGTGAGCGCGAACGACGAGATCAGCGTCCGCATGATCGTCGACTTCCCGGACTGCGGGCCGCCGACGACCATCATGTGACCGGCCGCGCCCGAGAAGTCCCGGTACAGCACCTCGCGCCGCTGCTCGAACGGCTTGTCGATGAGGCCGAGCGGCACCGTGAGCCCGCCCTGACGCGTGTACTCCGTCGCCGTGAGCCCCCGGTCCGCCGTCTGCGCGAGCCCGGGAAGCAACTGGTCGAGCGAGGGCGCCTGGTCGAGGGGCGGCAGCCACACCTGGTGCGCCGGTACCCCCTGGCCCTCCAGACGGCGCACGATCACGTCGAGGACCGTGTCGGCGAGCGCCTCGTCCTCCTCGGCACGCTGAGCCGTGAGGTACGCCGGGTCCGGCGCCGCGTACACCACCGGCACCGGCGCCGCCGTGAACAGCGCGGGACGCCGCTCCACCGGCAGCTGCCCGATCTCCAGGCGCGGCCCGCCCGTCCGGTACGTCCCCGAGACGTACGCCGCCTTGAAACGGGTCATCTCGTCCGTACCGAACTTCAGATAGCCCGAACCCGGCACCGACGGCAGGTGATAGGCGTCCGGCACGCCGATCGCCGTCCGCGACTCCGCCGCCGAGAAGGTCCGCAGACCGATCCGGTACGACAGGTACGTGTCGAGACCGCGCAGCTTGCCCTCCTCCAGACGCTGCGAGGCGAGCAGCAGGTGCACACCCAGCGAGCGGCCGATGCGGCCGATCTGGATGAACATGTCGATGAAGTCCGGCTTGGCGGTGAGGAGTTCGGAGAACTCGTCGATCACAAGGACCAGCGAGGCCAGCGGCTCCAGCGGGGCACCGGCGGCCCGCGCCTTCTCGTAGTCGTGGATGTTGGCGTAGTTGCCCGCCGACCGCAGCAGCTCCTGGCGCCGCTGGAGCTCACCGCGGATCGCGTCGCCCATGCGGTCGACCAGGGTCAGGTCGTCCGACAGGTTGGTGATGACCGCCGCCACGTGCGGCATCTGCGACATGCCCGCGAAGGTCGCGCCGCCCTTGAAGTCCGCGAGGACGAAGTTCAGCGTCTCCGACGAGTGCGTCACCGCGAGCCCGAGCACCAGCGTCCGCAGCAGCTCCGACTTGCCGGAACCCGTCGCGCCCACGCACAGACCGTGCGGGCCCATGCCCTCCTGCGCGGCCTCCTTGAGGTCCAGCATGACCGGCTGACCGTCCTCGCCGACGCCGATCGGCACCCGGAGCCGCTCGGCCACCGACCGCGGCCGCCAGGTCCGCGCCACGTCCACCGAGGCCGCGTCGCCCAGGCTCAGCAGATCCGTGAAGTCCAGGTTGGCGAGCAGCGGCTCGTCGTCGTCCCCGCCGCCCGTCCGCAGCGGCGCCAGCTGCCGCGCCAGGGCCTCCGCCGCCGGCAGCGAGATGCCGTCCGGCACCCCCTCGTACGCGAAGCCGCCGCCGAACTCCAGGGACAGCCGACCCGGCCGTACCACCACCGAGAGGCCACCGCGCGGCTCGTCGAGCTCACCCGAGACGACCTCCACGATCGTCACGCCCTGAAGGCCCTCGGCCGCCGCGAGCAGCGAGTCCGGCGGCACCATCCCGCCGTCCAGGACCACCACCACGTGCGGCTGGTCGAGGACCGGCTGGTTGTCACGGGAGAACCTGGGCCGCCCGTCCAGCTTCGAGCGGATCAGGTTCTCCAGCTCACCGAGGTCGTCGCCGAACAGCCGCTTCGTACCGGCCCCGTCGACCTGCCCGGGCACCTGGGTGTGCGGCAGCCACTTCGTCCAGTCCCACCGCTCCTGCGAGGCCCGGGCCGCGACCACCGCGACCACCAGGTCCTCGGGGGAGTGCAGGGTCACCAGCTGCGCCACCAGGGCGCGCGCCGCCGCCTGCGCCGACTCCGGCTCGCCCGACACCGTCACGTGGTAGAAGGCGCGCATCGAGACCGCCATCGGCAGCCCGTCCAACGTGCCGTGCACCGCGAGGAACTGCTGCATCGCGCCCGCGCACAGCGGCTCCAGTTCGTCCACCGGAGCGGTGTCGGGCGCCACCAGCGGAGTCGCCAGCTGCTGCGCCCCCAGACCGATCCTGGCCTGCCCGAAGTCGTGGTCGCCGACCCGGCGCTCCCACACCCGCGAACCCTCGGCCACCACCGACCACAGCTGCTCGGGGGCGGGGTGCAGATAGAGCTGCGCGTCCCGCTGCTTGCGTGCCGTGCGCCGGACCGTACGCCGGGTCTGCGCGAGGTATTTGAGGTAGTCGCGGCGGACATCGGCCATTTGCCCCTGCGTACCGCGACGGAATCTGACGAACTGGGCGACCGCCATCGCGACCGTCGACGCCAGCATCAGGGTGCCCATGATCCGCATGATCGGAGACGGCGTCATGAAGAAGAACACCACCGAGGAACCCATGCCGAGCATCGGCAGGAGCTGCATCAACGCCGACTCCTGCTGCCCCCGCGGCAGTTCCGGCGGAGGCTCCAGGACCAGTTCCTCACCGGGCACTTCCGGCGGAAGCGACCTCGGCGGGCGTTTGACGACGATCTGGCTCACCGGCGCATCAATCCCTCGTTGGAGGCGGGTTCGTGGCGGGAGCATCCGCCCGGCACCCCTGTCGGCAGCCGGGCGCACGGACTTCCCCCATGGGACGGCGATCCTACTTGCAGCCCCCACCGGCCGTCCCCGGTAGGGTGGCGCGCGCATCGTGCGCAACCGCGAATCAGGGGGTCCACACACGTGAGTACGACCGCAGCGACCGGCTTCTGCCGCGTCACCGTCGTGGCGCCGGACAGCCGCATCGACGTCGCGCTCCCCGAGGACATCGCCGTCGCCGACGTCTACCCGGAGATCCTGCGGCTCACCGGACAGACACAGGCCGCCGGCACCCCCACGGGCTACCACCTGGTCCGCCGGGACGGATCCGTCCTCGACGGCGCCCGCACCCTCGCCGCCCAGCAGGTCCTCGACGGCGAGGTGCTCTCCCTGCGCCCGTTCGCCCAGTCCCTGCCGCCGGCCGTCTACGACGACGTGTCCGACGCCGTCGCCTCCGCCGTCACCCGCGACCGGCACCTGTGGAGCGACGAGCTGCTGCGCGGCGCCGGACTCCTCGGCGGCGTGCTGCTCCTCGTCCTCATGGGCTTCGTCCTCTGGTTCGCCGACCCGGTCCGCCACGACATGCACAGCCTGCCCGGCATCATCGCGGGCGCCGCCGGGTTCCTCCTCACCGCGTTCGCCGGTGTCCGCGCCCGCGTGTACGGGGACCGGGCGACCGCCGTCGCCCTCGGCCTCGGCGCGCTGCCGCTGCTGCTCATCGCCGGCTCCGGAATCGTCGGCCCCGACGCCGGCGAGGGCCCCGGCCGCCTGCAGTTCCTGCTCGGCTGCGTCACCGTGCTCGTCGCCTCTGTGGCCCTCGTCGCGCTCACCCCCAGCGGCGACGCGCCCTTCGTCGCCACCACCTTCCTCGCCGGCGTCGGCACCCTCGCCACCTTCCTGGCGATCCTCACCGAGACCACCGCCACCGAGACCGCCGCCGTCTGTGCCCCGGTCGCCATCGGCCTCGTCGCCTTCCTGCCCGGTCTCTCCGCCCGCTTCGCCCGGCTCCCCATCGGCTACGCGGCCCCGCGCAGCGCCGCCGACGACGAGTTCCTCGGCGACCCGCAGCACCCGGCCGGCGAGGACGCGCAGCCCGTCGACGGCGAGCGCATCGCGCTCCAGGCCCGCCGCGGCCACGAGATGCTCCTCGGCCTGGTCGGCGGCTGCGCGGCCGTCGTCGTCGGCTCCGCCGCCGTCCTGGGCTTCGCCGGGAACGTCTGGGGCCAGCTCCTCGCCCTCGCCGCGGGCCTGGCGATGCTGCTGCGCGCCCGCCTCTTCCGCTACACCTCGCAGGTCGCCTGCGTCCTCGTGGCCGGCATCGCCGCCATCGCGCTGCTCGTCCTCGGCCTCTCCCTCAACCCGCCGGCCGACCTGGTCAAGGACCTCCTGATGTACGGGGACCGGGGCGGCCTGGACATCCGTACGATCTGGCTCACCGCGGCCGTCGCCGCCGGCGCCGCCCTGATCACCGCGATCGGCCTGATCATCCCGAAGAAGGGCCTCTCGCCGTTCTGGGGCCGCCTCCTCGACCTGGCCGAGGCCTTCGTCCTGCTCTCCCTCGTCCCCCTCTGCCTCGCCGTCCTCGACGTCTTCACGGCGGTCCGCTCCCTCACCAGCAAGTAGGCCCCCCGCGCAAAGGCACACGGGCCCGCTCCGGCGAGCTGGTACGCTGTGTGACGGCCGTTTGTGTACGCGCTCCCGGAATGCCCCGACACGGTCGGAAGCCTCTGGAAGCTGCGCCCATCGGACCTTCGCCCGTCGAGTCACGGAAGCTTCCCCTGAGACCTAGACCAGGGGCACTCGCGGGCGCACGAACACCAAGAGGAGACCAGCGTGGCTCTCGACGCCGCTGTCAAGAAGCAGATCATGACCGAGTTCGGCACCAAGGAGGGCGACACCGGCTCTCCCGAGGTCCAGGTCGCCATGCTCTCCCGTCGCATCTCGGACCTGACCGAGCACCTCAAGCAGCACAAGCACGACCACCACTCCCGCCGTGGTCTGCTGATCCTGGTCGGCCAGCGCCGCCGCCTGCTGCAGTACCTGGCCAAGAAGGACATCCAGCGCTTCCGTACGCTGGTCGACCGCCTCGGCATCCGCCGCGGTGCGGCCGGCGGCGCCAAGTAAGTCGCCGTGGAGGGAGCGGTTCCCACTTTCAGGGGGCCGCTCCCTTTGCTGTACGTGCACGAAGTGCGCATCGGCACTTAGGCTGGTCGCACAACCCCATATGACGAGCGAGGAGCCGCCGGCTCGCCGCCGGTCCTCGGTAGTGGCCCCCGGGAAACGAATCCCGGGTGCTTCGATCGAAGACCGGCCAGCCCCGAAGCGAGCTTCTCCGCCCCGTCGCACACCGTCCCCCGCCACACGGGCCCGGGACGCAAAGACGAACACGTAGGAGAAACCCATAGTGGAGAACGAGACCCACTACGCCGAGGCCGTCATCGACAACGGCTCCTTCGGTACCCGCACCATCCGCTTCGAGACCGGCCGCCTCGCCAAGCAGGCCGCCGGCTCCGCCGTCGCCTACCTGGACGACGACACGATGGTCCTCTCGGCGACGACCGCCTCGAAGCGCCCCAAGGACCAGCTCGACTTCTTCCCCCTCACGGTGGACGTCGAGGAGCGGATGTACGCGGCCGGCAAGATCCCCGGCTCCTTCTTCCGCCGGGAGGGCCGCCCCTCCGAGGACGCGATCCTCACCTGCCGCCTGATCGACCGGCCGCTGCGCCCCTCCTTCAAGAAGGGCCTGCGCAACGAGATCCAGATCGTCGAGACGATCATGGCGCTCAACCCCGACCACCTGTACGACGTGGTCGCGATCAACGCCGCCTCCTGCTCCACGCAGCTGGCCGGCCTGCCCTTCTCCGGCCCGATCGGCGGCACCCGTGTCGCCCTGATCAAGGGCCAGTGGGTCGCCTTCCCGACGCACACCGAGCTCGAGGACGCCGTCTTCGACATGGTCGTCGCCGGTCGCGTCCTCGAGGACGGCGACGTCGCGATCATGATGGTCGAGGCCGAGGCCACCGAGCGCACGATCGAGCTCGTCAAGGGCGGCGCCGAGGCGCCGACCGAGGAGCTCGTCGCCGCCGGTCTCGAGGCCGCGAAGCCCTTCATCAAGGTCCTCTGCAGGGCCCAGTCGGACCTCGCCGCCAAGGCCGCCAAGCCCACCGGCGAGTTCCCGGTCTTCCTCGACTACCAGGACGACGTCCTGGAGGCGCTCACCGCCGCCGTCAAGGGCGACCTCGCCAAGGCGCTCACCATCGCCGGCAAGCAGGAGCGCGAGACCGAGCTCGACCGCATCAAGGAGCTCGCCGCCGAGAAGCTCCTCCCGGCCTTCGAGGGCCGCGAGAAGGAGATCTCGGGCGCCTACCGCGCGCTGACCAAGAAGCTGGTCCGCGAGCGCATCATCAAGGACAAGGTCCGCATCGACGGCCGCGGGCTCACGGACATCCGTACGCTCGCCGCCGAGGTCGAGGCCATCCCGCGCGTGCACGGCTCGGCGCTGTTCGAGCGCGGCGAGACCCAGATCCTGGGCGTCACCACCCTCAACATGCTCCGCATGGAGCAGCAGCTGGACACCCTCTCCCCGGTGACCCGCAAGCGCTACATGCACAACTACAACTTCCCGCCGTACTCCGTCGGCGAGACCGGCCGCGTGGGCTCGCCCAAGCGTCGCGAGATCGGCCACGGCGCCCTCGCCGAGCGCGCCCTCGTGCCGGTCCTCCCGACCCGCGAGGAGTTCCCCTACGCGATCCGTCAGGTGTCCGAGGCCCTCGGCTCCAACGGCTCGACGTCGATGGGTTCGGTCTGCGCCTCCACGATGTCGCTGCTGAACGCCGGTGTGCCCCTCAAGGCCCCCGTCGCCGGTATCGCCATGGGTCTGATCTCCGAGGAGATCGACGGCAAGACGCACTACGTCGCCCTCACCGACATCCTCGGTGCGGAGGACGCCTTCGGCGACATGGACTTCAAGGTCGCCGGTACGAAGGAGTTCGTCACCGCCCTCCAGCTCGACACCAAGCTGGACGGCATCCCGGCCTCCGTCCTGGCCGCGGCCCTCAAGCAGGCCCGCGACGCCCGCCTCCACATCCTCGACGTGATGATGGAAGCGATCGACACGCCGGACGAGATGTCCCCGAACGCCCCGCGGATCATCACCGTCAAGATCCCCGTGGACAAGATCGGTGAGGTCATCGGCCCCAAGGGCAAGATGATCAACCAGATCCAGGAGGACACCGGCGCCGACATCACGATCGAGGACGACGGCACCATCTACATCGGTGCCGCCCAGGGCTCGCAGGCCGAGGCCGCCCGCGCCGTGATCAACGGCATCGCCAACCCGACCATGCCGGAGGTCGGCGAGCGCTACCTGGGTACGGTCGTCAAGACCACCACCTTCGGTGCCTTCGTCTCCCTGATGCCCGGCAAGGACGGTCTGCTGCACATCTCGCAGATCCGCAAGCTCGCCGGTGGCAAGCGCGTGGAGAACGTCGAGGACGTGCTGGCGATCGGCTCCAAGGTCCAGGTCGAGATCGCCGAGATCGACCAGCGCGGCAAGCTGTCGCTCGTCCCCGTCATGGCGGACGAGGACGGCGCCGCCGACGACAAGGGCGACACCGACCAGTGACGTCCCGTAGTTCCGTGACGACGGCCCGCCCCTCTTCGGAGGGGCGGGCCGTCGCCCGTACCCAAACGCTTCTCCCGGGCAAGGACGGCATCGGCACGGTCCGGCGCACGACCCTCCCCGGCGGCCTCCGGATCGTCACCGAGACCCTCCCCTCCGTGCGCTCCGCCACCTTCGGCATCTGGGCGCACGTCGGCTCCCGCGACGAGACCCCGGCGCTGAACGGCGCCACCCACTACCTGGAGCACCTCCTCTTCAAGGGCACCCACAAGCGGTCCGCCCTCGACATCTCCGCCGCGATCGACGCGGTCGGCGGCGAGATGAACGCCTTCACGGCGAAGGAGTACACCTGCTACTACGCCCGGGTCCTCGACACCGACCTGCCGCTCGCGATCGACGTCGTCTGCGACATGCTCACGGGCTCGCTCATCCTCGAGGAGGACGTGGACGCCGAGCGCGGTGTCATCCTCGAAGAGATCGCGATGACCGAGGACGACCCCGGTGACGTCGTGCACGAGCTGTTCGCGCAGACGATGTTCGGCGACACCCCGCTGGGCCGCCCGGTCCTCGGCACCGTCGACACCGTCAACGGGCTCAGCCGCGGCCAGATCGCCCGCTTCTACAAGAAGCACTACGACCCGACCCACCTGGTCGTCGCCGCCGCGGGCAACGTCGACCACGCCACGGTGGTACGCCAGGTCCGCCGCGCCTTCGAGAAGGCCGGCGCCCTCACCCGTACCGACGACGCCGTCCCCGTCGCCCCCCGCGACGGCGTGCGGAACCTGCGCACGGCCGGCCGCGTCGAGCTCCTGAACCGCAAGACGGAGCAGGCCCACGTGGTCCTCGGCATGCCGGGCCTGGCCCGCACCGACGAGCGACGCTGGGCCCTCGGCGTGCTGAACACCGCCCTCGGCGGCGGCATGTCCTCCCGCCTCTTCCAGGAGGTCCGCGAGAAGCGCGGCCTGGCCTACAGCGTGTACTCGTACACCTCGGGCTTCGCCGACTGCGGCCTCTTCGGGGTGTACGCGGGCTGCCGGCCCGGCCAGGTCCACGACGTCCTGAAGATCTGCCGCGACGAACTCGACAAGGTGGCCTCCGACGGCCTCACCGACGACGAGATCGCCCGCGCCGTCGGCCAGCTGTCCGGTTCGACGGTGCTCGGCCTCGAGGACACCGGCGCGCTGATGAACCGCATCGGCAAGAGCGAGCTGTGCTGGGGCACCCAGATGTCGGTCGACGACATGCTGGACCGGATCGCGGCCGTCACCCCGGACGAGGTCCGGGAGGTCGCCCGCGATGTACTGACCCAGCGGCCCTCGCTCTCGGTGATCGGCCCGCTGAAGGACAAGCAGGCGGACCGCCTCCACCAAGCGGTCTCCTGACCCCGAGATCCCCTAAGGAATTCAGAGCAATGAGCAAGCTGCGCGTGGCGGTCCTCGGTGCCCAGGGCCGTATCGGCTCGGAGGCGGTCAAGGCCGTCGAGGCCGCCGAGGACATGGAACTGGTCGCGGCCCTCGGCCGCGGCGACAAGCTGGAGACGCTCACCGAGGCGGGTGCCCAGGTCGTCGTCGAGCTGACCACCCCCGCCTCGGTGATGGAGAACCTCGACTTCTGCGTGCGCCACGGCATCCACGCGGTCGTCGGCACCACCGGCTGGACCGAGGAGCGCCTCGCGCAGCTGCGGACCTGGCTCGCCGCCTCCCCGGAGACCGGCGTCCTCATCGCTCCGAACTTCTCCATCGGCGCGGTCCTGACCATGAAGTTCGCGCAGCTCGCGGCCCCGTACTTCGAGTCGGTCGAGGTCGTCGAGCTGCATCACCCGAACAAGGTGGACGCTCCCTCGGGCACCGCCACCCGGACGGCCCAGCTGATCGCCGCGGCCCGTGCCGAGGCCGGCCTCGGCACCCAGCCGGACGCCACCGCCACCGCTCTCGACGGGGCGCGCGGCGCCGACGTCGACGGCGTCCCGGTCCACGCGGTACGGCTCCGGGGGCTCCTCGCCCACCAGGAGGTGCTCCTCGGCGGCGAGGGCGAGACCCTCACCGTCCGCCACGACTCGCTGCACCACTCCAGCTTCATGCCGGGCATCCTCCTGGGCGCCCGCCGCGTGACCGGCACTCCGGGCCTCACCTTCGGCCTGGAGCACTTCCTGGACCTGGGCTGACGACCATGGGCGGAAAGATCACGTACGTCTTCCTGGCCACCGTGCTGGTGCTCGTCTTCGGTGTGGTGGCCATGGAGGGCGTCCTGCTGCTCCTCACGGGCGAGCCCGCCGCCATGGGCATGGGCGCGGTGGCGTTCCTGCTGCCGGGCGTCGGCGGCTGGTTCCTCTGGAAGAACACCCGGTTCGCCCGGCAGGCGGGCCGCCTCGCCACCGAACTGGAGGCGGAGGGCGGCCTGCCCGTCGACGAGCTGAAGCGTACGGAGGGCGGCCGGATCGACCGGGACTCAGCCGACGAGGTCTTCGCCCGGCGCAAGGCCGAGACGGAGGACTCACCGGACGACTGGCGCTGCTGGTTCCGGCTCGCGGTCGCCTATCACGACGCCCGCGACACCCCCAGGGCCCGCAAGGCGATGCAGCGGGCCATCGCCCTCCACGAGGGACGTCCGGTCAGCGTGTAGCGACCGGGGCGACGCCGTACTCGGCGTGCCAGGCCTCGACCGTGTCGGCCGCCCGATCGAAGGCCTCGACACGGGAGAGGAAGTCGGCGTTGTGGTCGGTGAGCAGCAGCAGCTGCTCACCACCCTGCCGGCCGAGCGCCAGGGCCTGTCCCTGGACGGTACGGGGGAGTCCCAGCCAGCGCACCGGCTGCTGCACGGTCCGTACGAAGGTCGCCTTCGCCCACGGCACGGTGACGGTCGAGAAGAAGGCCACGCGGCGCACCCCGGCGCGACTCACCCAGGTGCCCATACGGAGCATCCGCAGGGCGGCGAGAATGGCGAGCACGGCGATGGAGAGGGTGGCGGCTCCTCCGTCGAAACCTCCGGCCGCGGTGATGATGACCGCGGCGAGGAGGACGAAGGAGGCCAGCAGCAGCGTCAGCGCCGCCGCCCCGACCCGCCAGGAACCCGGCCGGTACGGACGGCGCCACTGGTCGTGGTCGTCGAACGGCAGGGCGACGTGGTCGGTCGTGTCAAAAGCACGGTCGGCCGTCAGGAAGGGCAGGGGCACGACAGGTCCTCACTCACAGGCACGCTCGAAGGGGCAGTGCCCGGTGAGGCTACCTCAGCGGTTGTCGGAGGCCTCGGACTGCTGCTGACGAGTGGCCGACTCCCCGGAATCCAGAGACGGCATCCCGAAGATCAGCGACCCGACGAGGCCGGCGACGACGGTCAGTCCGATCAGGGTACGACCCATGATCTGCGAGGCGCCGAGGCGCTCCCGCGGCGGTGGAGTGACGTTACTGCGGAAGTGATCGGCCTCCGAGACGAACGCGAACGGTACGGCTTCTCGCCGTCGCACCATCAGAGCCACTCTCCTCGGTCGTTTTCACGCTTCACCAGGACAGACGACGGATCCGACGATTTGGTGCCCTTTTTCATCAAAGCGGCCGAACCTCATCCTCCAGGAGGACGGCGGGACCGGTGCCGTCCATCTCCGTCGGCCTCGGCAGGGACCGGCCTCCGGCACGGAAGGGCACGGATGTCCGAATAGTCGACGCGAAGTGTCCGTATTGCGACGTTTCACGAAGTTCACCTACGCTGATCGAAGGGACCCGGCGCTGTCTGAACCCCCGAGCAGACGGCGCCGGGCTCCCTTTCTCCTGTGCCCCTCAGGGGCACCCGGTGCTGAGCAGCGAGTAGCGTGTTACCCATGGCTCCGATCTCCACTCCGCAGACCCCCTTCGGGAGGGTCCTCACCGCCATGGTCACGCCTCTGACGGCGGACGGCGCACTCGACCTCGACGGTGCCCAGCGACTGGCCACCCACCTGGTGGACGCAGGCAACGACGGCCTCGTCGTCAACGGCACCACCGGCGAGTCCCCCACCACCAGCGACGCGGAGAAATCGGAGCTGGTACGAGCGGTACTGGAGGCGGTCGGCGACCGCGCCCACATCGTGGCCGGCATCGGCACCAACGACACCCACCACTCGATCGAGCTCGCCCGCACCGCCGAGCGCGACGGCGCCCACGGCCTGCTCGCCGTGACGCCGTACTACAACAAGCCCCCGCAGGAGGGCCTGTACCGGCACTTCTCGGCCATCGCCGACGCCACCGAGCTCCCGGTGATGCTCTACGACATCCCGGGCCGCAGCGGCGTCCCGATCGACACCGAGACGATCGTCCGGCTCGCCGAACACCCGCGCATCGTCGCCAACAAGGACGCCAAGGGCGACCTCGGCCGCGCCAGCTGGGCCATCGCCCGCTCCGGCCTCGCCTGGTACTCCGGTGACGACATGCTCAACCTGCCCCTGCTCTCCGTCGGAGCCTGCGGCTTCGTCTCCGTCGTGGGCCACGTCGTCACCCCGGAGCTCCGCGCCCTCCTCGAAGCCCACCTGGGCGGCGAGGCCCAGAAGGCCACGGAGATCCACCAGCGACTCCTGCCGATCTACACCGGCATGTTCCGCACCCAGGGCGTCATGACCACCAAGGCCGCCCTCGCCCTCCAGGGCCTCCCGGCCGGCCCCCTGCGGCCGCCGCTCGTGGAGCTCTCCCCGCAGGAGACCGAGCAGCTCAAGGTCGACCTGGCCGCCGGCGGGGTAGAGCTCTGACAACGGACTTCACAACTGAACACTGACAACAGCAAGTGCACGAATGTCATGCGCGCCACGTGCCAAGGGGTACGTGGCGTGCGTGGTGAGGAGAGTCTTTTGAGTCATCCGCATCCTGAACTCGGCGCCCCGCCGAAGCTGCCGAAGGGCGCCCTGCGCGTCATTCCGCTCGGTGGGCTCGGTGAGATCGGCCGGAACATGACGGTCTTCGAGTTCGACGGCCGTCTGCTCATCGTCGACTGCGGCGTCCTCTTCCCCGAGGAGGAGCAGCCCGGTGTCGACCTGATCCTGCCGGACTTCACCATCATCCGGGACCGCCTCGACGACATCGAAGGCATCGTGCTCACGCACGGCCACGAGGACCACATCGGTGCCGTCCCCTACCTGCTCCGGCTCAAGCCGGACATCCCGCTCATCGGCTCCAAGCTGACCCTCGCCCTGATCGAGGCCAAGCTCCAGGAGCACCGCATCCGCCCCTACACCCTCGAGGTGAAGGAGGGGGACCGGGAGGTCCTGGGTTCGTTCGACTGCGAGTTCATCGCGGTCAACCACTCCATCCCGGACGCGCTCGCGGTCGCCATCCGCACCCCCGCGGGCATGGTCGTCGCCACCGGCGACTTCAAGATGGACCAGCTCCCGCTGGACGGCCGCCTCACCGACCTGCACGCGTTCGCGCGTCTGAGCGAGGAAGGCATCGACCTCCTCCTCTCGGACTCCACGAACGCCGAGGTCCCGGGCTTCGTCCCGCCGGAGAAGGACATCTCCAACGTCCTGCGCACGGTCTTCGCGAACGCCCAGAAGCGGATCATCGTGGCGAGCTTCGCCAGCCACGTGCACCGCATCCAGCAGATCCTCGACGCCGCCCACGAGTACGGTCGCCGGGTCGCCTTCGTCGGCCGCTCGATGGTCCGCAACATGGGCATCGCCCGCGACCTGGGCTACCTCCGCGTCCCGGCCGGCCTCGTCGTGGACGTGAAGACCCTCGACGACCTGCCGGACGACGAGGTCGTGCTGGTCTGCACGGGTTCCCAGGGCGAGCCGATGGCGGCCCTGTCCCGCATGGCCAACCGGGACCACCAGATCCGCATCGTCCCCGGCGACACGGTCATCCTGGCCTCGTCCCTCATCCCGGGCAACGAGAACGCGGTCTACCGCGTGATCAACGGCCTGACCCGCTGGGGCGCGCACGTCGTCCACAAGGGCAACGCCAAGGTCCACGTCTCGGGCCACGCCTCGGCCGGCGAACTGCTGTACTTCTACAACATCTGCCGCCCGAAGAACCTGATGCCGGTCCACGGTGAATGGCGCCACCTGCGCGCCAACGCCGAACTCGGCGCTATGACGGGCATCCCCAAGGACCACATCGTCATCGCCGAGGACGGCGTCGTCGTCGACCTGGTCGACGGCCGCGCCCGGATCACCGGCAAGGTCCAGGCGGGTTACGTGTACGTCGACGGCCTCTCGGTCGGCGACGTCACGGAGGTCCACCTGAAGGACCGCCGGATCCTCGGCGAGGAGGGCATCATCTCGGTCTTCGTCGTGGTGGACTCCTCGACCGGCAAGATCGTGGGCGGGCCGAACGTCCACGCGCGGGGCTCCGGCATCGACGACTCCGCGTTCGACGCGGTGATCCCGAAGATCGACCAGGCCCTGAACAAGTCGTTCCAGGACGGCGTCGTCGAACCCCACCAGCTTCAGCAGCTGATCCGTCGCTCCGTCGGCAAGTGGGTCTCCGACACCTACCGCCGCCGGCCGATGATCCTCCCGGTCGTCGTCGAGGTCTGACGCCTGACCAGCACAACTCCGGAGCGGGGCGCCTCGATTTGCATCGGGGCGCCCCGCTCCAGTACGTTTACGGCTCCGCCAGATCGGGAACCACCCGGCGCCCCCGTGCGCCTGAACGGTTCTCCGGGAGGCGGGAAATCCGACTCAGATCATCTGATAAAGTCGGAACCGCCGAAAGGCCCCCGGAGTGAAAACAAAAGGGACCGGAAAGCGCCGAGGAAATCGGGTCGGAAAGATCTGATAGAGTCGGAAACGCAAGAACACGAAGTACCGGAGGGAAAAGCCCGGAGG
>NZ_JBHXRW010000065.1:0-39658 GCF_042716635.1 Streptomyces sp. NPDC058664
GTCGGGCAGGGGTGGCCTTGGGGGCCGTTGTCGCAGCTGCCGCCGCCGTAGCCGGAGCAGTGGCCGCAGATGGTCCGCCCTCGGTGGTTCACGGGCGCGTGGAGCTTGCGCACGGCGGCGAGGGTGGCCTCGGCCTTCGCGGCGCGCTTCCCGATGAGTCGGGTGAGGTGCGCGGCGGCGGCGATGGCCTCGTCGGCTTCCCTTTCGGCCGTGGCCAGCCGCGCGTACAGCTGGTCGAGTTGGTCGCTGGTGAGCTGGTCGATGCCGGGCTGGTCCGTGGGCTGGGTCACCGGGCGTCTCCCTGCTCGGTGTACTGGCGGACCGCGCCCCGGAGGACGTGGAAGTTCTCGTCCCGCAGAGCCGCGTAGACGACACTCCGCGTGATCGGAACGTCCAGCGGGAACGGCTCGCTGTCTCGGTGACGGCTGCCGAGGACGTAGCCCATGACGGCGGCGTCGCGGACGAGGGAGCGTTCGCGGGGGGTGAGTTCGGCGAGGCGTGCGTCGATCTCCTGCTCGCGCTGCCTGGCGCGTGTCTCGAAGTAGGCGGCCAGCTCGTCGTGGCTGGTCATGAGCGGGCCTCCTTGGCCATCAGGCGGAGCCGCGCCATGGCGGCGTCGTCCTCGTCGGTGAACCCGTCGCCGGACACCATGGCGTCGAAGGCGAGGTCGAGCGCGAACTTGAGGAACTGGCGCTCAGCAGCGGTGAGTGGCGCCTCGTCGGTGGCCTGTGCTTCGGCCGGCTGCCCGACAGCGGCAAGCGCCGTCTCGGCCTGGGCAAGGCTCCGGTACAGCTCGGTCAGCCCGTCGGACAGGGCGTCCGTAAGTGAGTCGGCCATGGTCTCGGCGTCCAGCTCGTTGCGGGGGACGCGGTCGAGGAAGAGCTGGAGGACGTGCTGAATGGCCTTGCGGGCGTCCTCGATGCCTTCCTCGGGGGTGGGGACGGTCTCGGGCTGCTGTCCGCTGGCGGTGCGGGCGGCTCGGTCGCGGCGGCCCTCGGCGACGACGGGGCTGAACGTCTCCTCGGCACCATGCAGGATGACGAGGAAGCCGCTGGTGGAGTCGTAGTGCTCGGGGTTGGCCTGGAGGTCGTCGAGGAGGTCGGAGACCTCGCTACTGGTGATCTCGACGTGGATGCGCTGCTCGCCGGTGCGGCGGTTCATGTAGATGCGTTCCATGGGGTGCTGCTCCTGGGGTTGGGCCCGTCCCCGTGTGGGGTGTGGGGGCGGGGATGGAGACGAGACGGTCAAGCGGCGGGGTCGGTGCTGGCCTGGGCGATGCCCTCGCAGGTCGCCTTGTCAGCGTCGCCCTGCTCGGCGTAGCGGCGGTTGTTCTCGCAGATCCGGACGAGGAAATTGGCGGCTGCCTGGTCCTCGGCCGGAAGCGGGGTGTTCTCCTCGCGCTCCTTCTCGGCACCCCAGCAGCGAACGCAGAGCAGGGGCTGCTTCTCGCGGGCGCACCATTCGCAGGTGATGCCGGTGAGGTGGAAGTCGTGGTCGGGCTCGTAGAGGAAGAGAGGCCGGGTCTGCTTGCAGCCGTCACAGCGGGCCTCGAGGGGCTCGGTCATGGGTCTGCTCCTGGGTGGTGGGATGCTGGATACCGGTCCCCCCGCGCTGTCTGCGGGGGGACCTGTTGCGTGATCAGGCGGCGGGGGTCTTGCTGGCGGGCGTGTGCTGCTCGCACTCCCAGCGAGCGCCGATGTCCTCGCGGTAGTGCCGCATCGTGATCAGCTCGACGGTGAGTCCGGCGCGGGCGGCCTGCTCGCGCTCCCGCTTGGTGCGGTGCCAGTGCTGGGTGACCTGCTCGGCGGTCGCGAGGGTCCGCTCGCCGACGACGGCGATGACGGCGGAGACGATGCAGCCGCAGGGCTCGCGCTCGATCCAGCCGCATTCGTCGAGGGGCTCGGACTTGCCGTCGATGACGACGGTCAGGTTGCTGGTCATGGGTGTGGCTCCTTCGTGACGGGGCGAATCAGGCGGCGGGGGCGAAGTAGTCGAAGGCGAGCTGTTCGGGTACGAACGGTGCGGGCCGGGAGTCGGCGAGCGCGTCCAGGACTCGGTCGCGCCAGGCGAGGGCGTAGCGCAGGCAGTTCGCTTCGTTCTTGTGGGGCTTGTCGCGGGAGAGGCGGAAGTCGCAGCCGGGCTTGTGCCGTCCGTTGAGGGACCAGGCGTGGGAGTCGGCCGAGCCGAGGAGGTGTCCGACGAGGCGGAGGCCTTCGGTTTTGAAGCCGAAGCCGTGAAGACGGTTGGTGCCGAGGATGCTGCTGACGTGCTGGACGATGTCGACGGCTTTCCGAGTGGCCTGGATACGGCAGACGGAGCCAATGCCGACGACGGGATAGTCGGTGAGCCGGATGCCGGCCTGGTCGTAGAGGTTGATGCACTGTTCGTAGGCGGCGGGCCGATCTCCCTGCACCACCGGAATGATCTTCAGCTTGTCGTTGATCGACATGAGGTCGAGGAAGTTGCCGACGGTGCGGCGCTGGTGTTCGACAACGCTCAGACCGGTGCCGACGAAGCGCTGCCGGTTGAATATCCCGCCGTGGATGATCGCTTCCTCGCACATCCAGTCCTGTTGGGCGGCCCAGTCGTAGGGGCCGATGGACTCGGCGTAGCGGACGAGGTCGTCGGCGTACTGGCGGGGGCTGCGGGTCCAGTGGCCGTTCTCCTGGAGCTCCGAGAAACCACCGGAGTCCACCGAGTACCTGCCCTTCGCGGGCTTGAGCTTTTTCTGCTCGCGGAGGGTGGAGTCGGACACGAACAGCGGCTTGTCGGTGTGCTGCAGCAGGTGCGGTTTAGCGCCGAGGTAGAACGTGGCCCCGTTCACGCGGCTGCTGCCCGGCTGCCCCGGCGCCGCTGGATGACAGCAATGACGGCGATGGCGGCGAGGGTCATCCACGTCTTGCCGAGGATCTGGCCCGGAAGGTAGGCGTAGGAGTCGAAAGCCAGCTTGAGGAAGATCAGGCTGTCGGCGAGGAGCCCGACGGCGTTCGAGGCGAGCATGGCGATCAGCAGGCCCCGCTGGCGCAGCGGCTCGTAGACGGCGAAGTCCATCGTCTCGGCGACCGCGAAAGCCGCGGCTGACGCGAGGGCGAATCCAGGGTCGGCGAGCCAGAGCGACAGCAGGGTGCCGACGGCGATTGCGACGAGGGCGGCGGTTCGGCCAGCTGCCTCCCGGGCGATGTCGCGCAGGACGAGGGCGAGTCCGATGACGTACACGCCGGCCGGTGCGACCTGGCCGAAGCCGACGGGAACGGCGCCGAAGTGGGTGACGGCCAGGTTCGCGGCGGGGATGGTGGCGATGTAGGCGGTGAGGGTGGCGACACCGGCAAGGGCGGGACGGTTCACAGGGTGTAGCTCCTTCGTGGCGGGTCCGAATCAGGCGGCGGGGGTGATGGTCCAGCCGGATGAGGCGAGGTAGGTGGCGACGCGGGTGGCTCGAGCGTGGTCGTCCTCGAGGAGGTCGGTGGCGTCGGTTTCGGCGGCTTCGAGTACGGCGAGGGCGGCGAGGGGGATGGCGGTTTGTCCGGGTATGGCTGTGGGGGGTGGGGTGTCGAGGAGGGCGCGGGTGGTGGCAAGGCGCCGGGCCGGGGTCACGCGACGTCCTGCATGGCTGTTGTGGCGGCGTCGATGCGTCCGTGGTGGTAGTCGCGGCGGTCGCGTCCGTTGGTGCGGCAGCGCTGCCCCTGTGGGGCGCGGCAGGCGTCCCATGGGCACTGCACGCTGCGGGGGTCGGCGAGGCCGGAGCGGACGAGACGTTCCCGTTCGCTGGCCTCGGGCCGGAGGGCGGCGAGGGTGTCCT
The DNA here is from genome assembly GCF_042716635.1 of Streptomyces sp. NPDC058664. NCBI lineage: Bacteria > Bacillati > Actinomycetota > Actinomycetes > Kitasatosporales > Streptomycetaceae > Streptomyces > Streptomyces sp. NPDC058664. The sequence continues at coordinate 3,800 of NZ_JBHXRW010000065.1, forward strand.
TGACCGATGGCGGCATGTACGTGCCCATGGCGTCGAGGCGGGCCTGAACTTCAGCAGCCGCGGGGCCGGCGGTAATGGCCTTGACGGTGTTCGGCTCGATGTGGCCGTGGATGACTGCCTGGCGTTCGGCGAGGAGGGCTCGCTGGAAGCCGGGGACGTCGTCGGGGTCGAGTTCGGGGTGGACGGTCGGTTCGAAGGTGCCGTTGTGCTTGTCCATGCGGTCGCGGACGAGGGCGCGCCAGCGGGTGGAGATGTCGCTGGGCTTGATGGGAAAGGGGCTGACGGCGTAGTGGGCGCTGACGGCCTGCATGGCGTATTCGGCGGGGACGTCGCGGAGGACGTCGGCCCAGAGGGCGGCCATGCCGACGACTTCGCGTTCGTCGTCGGGGAGGACGCGGGGGTCGGCGTAGGACACGCGCTTGAGAAGGCCGGGGATCTGGTCGGGGGTCATGCGGTGCCTCCTGCTCGAAGCTGGTCGGCGAGTTGGTCGAGGACGTTGCGGGATGCGTTGCGGCGAGCGGCCTGCGGGCTGGGTGCCGGGCTGGGCGCGGGCCGGACGGGGAGGCGGTGGACGCCTTCGGGGTCCGGTGTGGGTGCCGGGGGGAGGTCGCGCCAGCCGTGGAGGAAGTAGCTGCCGTAGGTGATCTGCCGTTGGCTGCACTGCTCGATGGCGTAGCGGGCGAGGCGTTCGCTGCCGTGGCTCTTGATGAGGGCGTGGACGATCAGCCAGTCGCGGGGCTTGAGGTTCCAGCGGAGGGTGTCGTAGCCGGCGCGTCCGATGATGTCGACGAGGGGGCGGGCGAAGTCGGGGATGACGATGCTTGCGGCGGCGGGTTCGAGCTCGCCTTCAGGCTTGCTTCCACTCCTGGTAGGAGTGGATTGGTAGAGGGGTCCTGAATCGGTACCCCTAGGGGTCTCGATTCGGTACCCCTCCGGTCCTGAATCGGTACCCCTAGCGTCATTGCTACCGGTCTCGATTTGGGACCCCTGCCCAGAGTTAGGGGTACCGATCTGGGACCCCTGCTGAGGGGCTACCGGTCCTGAATCGGTACCCCTAGAACCGGGCGCCGGACGGACGTAGTTGACCGCATACGGCAGTTGGTACTTCGCTGCCAGCGTTCCGCGAGGTCCTTCGACCATGGTCAGCTCGCCGGACTCGATGGCCTGGTCGACGGCTCGGACGACGACGGACTTGCTGACGTTGCCGAGACGGGCCCGGAACTCGGTGGTTCCCATCCGCGTGATGCACTGGGCGTCCGTCACCTTGTCGGCGACGGCGAGCAGCACCAGGCGCGGGTTGCCCTTGGCGCGGGCGTGGTTCCACACCCAGTCCATCGCGTGGAGGGTCACGGGGCCTTCTCTCGGTCAGTGCGGAGGGTGGGACGGGGGCCCGGGGTACGACGGCCCCGGGCCGGGATTTCAGCTGGCTACGGCCCGCGTGCGGATGGACGCAGCAGAGATCGAGTAGTCGAGGGCGACGTCCTGCGCTGTCTCGCCAGCCGCCAGCCGCTCGTTGATCGCGGCCCACTGGGCGTTGGTCAGCTTCGGCTTTCGCCACGCATTCGGGAGGAATGGCTTGGGGTTGTTCCACCTGAGGCGTGCCTCGCGGGCAGTTTCGACAGCTTCCGTAGTGGGCGCGGTCTTCTGCTTCTGTGCGTACTTGCGGCGGGCCTCGTTCTGGGCGATACGGCAGGCGTCGCATGCCTTCTCGCCGCGCCGCTTGTGCCTGCTGTACGCCGCGGGCGTGCCGCACGGCTCAAGGACCCTGGGGCCCTGCCGGGTGCGAACACGAGCCTTGCTACGACGTCGCCACTTCTGGCGGTCTTCACGCGTGGCGTCGAGGTAGGCGAGGTGGGCGTTCGCGCAAGCCTCGTCGATCGGCTCCTTGCGCCGCTTGTGCCTCCGGTGGGCGGCCTCCGTCCCGCACGGCGCGGGCGGGAAACCTCCCCCGTACGTGGGCGGCACCTCGGCCACCGCCGGAACAGCCACCGGAACCGGGGCCGGAACGGGGGTGGGCTTCGGCGCCTGCGCGATCCTTCGCCGGCGGAGCTGGCGGCGCTCGTCCTCGGTCATGCCGCCCCACACACCGTGGCGTTCGTTGCGGTTGAGGGCGTACTCCAGGCAGGTGGCCCGGACGGGGCAGCCCATGCAGACGGTCTTCGCGTGGGCGGGGGAGCTGCCGCGTTCGGGGAAGAAGATTTCGGGGTCGGTCTGGTTGCACAGGCCGTCGAGCTGCCAGGCGGTGTCCGTGGTGAGGATGCTGGTCAGGGCGGCCACGGGAGACGAGGCGAGGGCGATCACGCGTCCTCCTTCTTGGCGTGGAGCTGCTGGTCGTGGAGCTGGTTGGCGAGCGTCAGCTCGTACAGGCGCTGTTCGAGGTCCCGAGCGTGGGCCTCGGCCTTGAGGCGGGCGGCGTGTTCCTCGCAGTACCGCTTGTCGGCTTCGTCGGCGATGCACCGGAAGCCGGAGGTGGCGACGGTGATGGCGTCGCGGGCGCGGCGGACGGAGATGAAGGGGAAGCGCATCACGCCACCTCCTGCTCGCCGGCCGTCAGCTCCGGCAGCACCACGGCATCGAGGAGACGATCCCGCCACGCGGTGGCAATGGCCTGCTTACCCTCCACAGGGATCGTCACCTGCGTGTACGGGGCCCGGCCGACGAGGTTGAGGCCGGGCACGTCGTGGATGACACCGGTCTCCGGGTCGGCCCACTCCGTACTGCCCGTGGCCTCGATCTGCTTCTTCAGCTGGGCGAGCCACGCGGGTCGGATCTCGGTGACGAGGCGAGTGGTGATTTCGGTGGGGGCGACCTTGCGAACCCAGGCGAGGAGGGCGGCGTCGTCGACGACGGTGGCGGCGGGGCCCTTCTGGACGAGGGTGGCCTTGCCGATGTCGGTGCCGTTGAGGTCGATGGCGATGGTCTTTGTGCCGGTCTCGGCCTTGGCGGCGCGCAGGCCGGTCTCGAGCTCGGCCTTGGCCTTCTTCAGCTCGTCGGTCATGGCCTTGACGAGGGTGTCGAGGATGGCCACGTGGGTGGCCTGCTCCTTGAGGGACATGTGTTCTCCTTGCGGGGGCCGTCCTGCCTGCTTCGGACGGGCAGGACGGCCCGGTAGCGGTGGCTAGGCGGCGGCGGTGAGCTGGGAGAGCAGGTCCCAGATGGCCTTCGGGGCGACGTCGGCGAGGGGGGCACCGAGGGCGGCGTAGGCCTGCTTGTCGGCGTCCGCATCGCTGATGCCGTGTTCGGCGGTGAAGGCGCGGAAGGCGGCGACGGCGGCGGCGTGTTCGTCGGCGGGGAGTTCGACGTCCTCGACAATCACGCCCTCCACGACCTCCGGTTCGGGCGCCGGGACGGCAAGCTCCTTGCCACGGGCCACCAGGAAGGCGCCCAACTCCATCGACCGCTCTTCCGAGTTCAGCTGAACCAGGACGGTGGTGGTCAGCAGCTTTTCGTTCCGTGCCTGTCGGTACAGGTCTCGGATTGTGGTCGGGTTGGTGGCCTTCTCGGCGGCCTCACTGATCGTGATGGCCTGCTTGACCCAGTTGTCCACATCAGCCCACGGGTCCGGCTCGCCCTGCTGTACCGCCCGCAGCTGCTGCACCGGTGCCTCGATCGGCAGCCCGTCAGCGTCGACGTTCGCCCCAAGCTCCTCCGGCGTGTAAATCGTCCCCTGCAGAATCTCCGAGCAGGCGGCGCGCGCCACTTCGGTGATGGCCCTCGCCTTGAGCATGGCGGCCGGGAAGTTCTTCCACGTGTCCTTGCTGGTGAGCTTCGCGGCCTGCGCCCGCTCGATCGTCCACACGACCTCGAACGTGAACTCCGGGTCGTCCGCGCGGATGATCTGCGCGACCGCCTTCTTGTCGTCGCCGTTCACCCGCAGCTTGTGGCCGGCGCGGCGGACGAGTCCGGCGATCAGGTCCGCGCTGGCGGTGGGCTTGCCGTTGATGACGTGGATGGACTGGACGGCGGTGAGGGGGGCGACGCCCAATGTCTGGCCGTAGGAGATGGCCCAGAGGAGGTTGGCGGGCTTGCCCTGGTACTGGCGGGGGAGGAGGTCGGAGGCGGCCATGGCCTTGGCGTAGTCCATCTGGGCGTTGAGGGCGCCGGGCTGGAAGATGGCGAGTTCGGCGGTCATCGGGCGTCTCCGGTGTAGCGGGCGTACAGGGCGGTGCCGTCGTCGACGAGCTCGGTGCGCGTCTCGAACGCGCCGACGGGCGTGTAGTAGGGGAGCCGGTCGGCGGTTCGGACGTGGCGGCCGGTCGATTCGGCGGACTGGCGGCTGTTGTAGACGCCGACCTCGATCCACATGCCGGGGTGGCGGCGGCAGTCGTCCGCGCGCAGCCGGTGGTTGGCGGTCGGACGCTTCTTCCAGCGGGCCATCAGGCGCCACCGCCGCAGGTGCAGGCCTCGAAGATGAGGCGGCAGCGCGGGCAGCAACCGGTGGAGGCCAGTGCGAGCGTCGCGTGGGCCTGGCCGAGAGCGGCGAACACGGCCGTCTCCCGCAGCATCAGCTCGTGAGCCTCAGCGCTCTCACACAGCGCCTCGTACCACTCCTCCTCGGTGGCGTAGCCCTCCCGGGGGCCAGCGTTGTCACTGGTGTCCAGGTAGGCGCCCTTGGCGTGGGCGAGCCACTGTTCGGCCTCGATGTAGTGCTCGGGACCGGTCACAGCGCCTCCTCGTCACGCTGGAGGGGGACGGCGGGCAGGTCGCGGCCGAGGGCGTAGTCGTGGTGCAGCGGACTCGCGTGCGGGTCTTCGGGGACGGTGGGGCAGCCCCAGGCGTGCCGGTTGAACCGCTTCGGGCAGCCGCAGGGGTGGCACGGGTCCCAGTCCGTCGCGCCAGCCAGCCGCGCCGTCGGGCACGGGTACGGCACCAAGCCGTCGCCACCCGCCGCGAGCGCGTCCCCGTCGATGCACGTCGGGCAGACACCCATCGGCGAGTCCGTGTGAAGGTGCCGGACCTTCTCGGCGGCGGACTCCAGCTCGGCAAGCCGGGCCCGCAGCGCGGACAGCTCGTCGTCGAGGTCCGGCATCAGCCAGCGTGCCACCTTCGCCCGGTTCTCCGGATCCAGCAGCAGAGCCACCGGGTGGCCGCCGATGGTGACGGCACCGATCGTCAGGATCGGCTTCTCCTCCGGTGCGGGCTCGATGGCCACGTCGTACCGGTTCACAATGAACGGGTCCTGGCGGGCGTTCATGCGGCACCGCCCAGCGTCCGCACCGGCGAGAACCAGGCCCGGATCGCGGTCGGCGTCCACGGGTTCGACGGTCCGTCGCCCCGGTCCTCCGGCGCCTGCGGAACGTCACACACCATCCGCGGCTCACCCGACGCCGTCACGCCAACCTGCCGCCACACGTCGCCCTCGCGGTCCACCAGGACCAGCGCCACGGGAACGGGCGGCAGAGCGACGCGCACAGTGCGCCGGTCACCCGAAGGAATGTTGGTTGGTACGGTGATACTCACGATCCACTCCAATCAGTGGGTTGAGGGGTCGCATACGGACCAGGCCCGGTCCCGGCGGCCCCGTTTCGTTCAGGGGGAGTTAGGCCGCCGCGCGCTGGCCGACGCGGTCGTTGGCCATCTGCGCGGCCAGCCAGCGCATGACCTCGGCGCGGAAGTAGAGCGTGTCTCGGCCACTTCTGAAGCCCTGCGGACCGTCGCCCCGATAGCGCATCTGACGCAGGGCGGCCGGCGACTTCCGGATGAGTCGGGCCACTTCCTTGGTGGTCATGAGCGGCGAGTCAGCGAGCGTGTCGCTCATCGTTATGCTCCGTTGGGTCTCGTTGGATTTCGGTGATCTCGCAACCGAGGACGTGAGCGATCCTTCCCATGACCTCGGGCTGCGGATTTCGAAGCCCTCTCTCTATGCGGGAGAGATGGGTGTGGCTGACTTGGGCGGCTTTGGCGAATGCGCGCAGGCCGTAGCCGCGTTCCTCGCGTCGCCGTCGGATTTTCGGTCCATCGGGCTGCACAGGAATGACAGTACACATCGAGACCCAACGAGACAAGACGAAGCGCAACGAGACGCATCGAGATGCGTTCCGTGAGGGTGTCCGAACCCACGGTTAGGTGTGTGATGAAGGCGCCCGGATCACGTCTCGCCCGTTCGTTGATCACCGTCTAATCTGGTGCCCAACGGTGCCTATCGGTGCCTACGCGTCGGGCAGGCGCGAAACGGAGTGACAACAGAAGGAGAGGCGGCCCCCCATGAACCGCGACCCCAAAGCGTGGGCCCGGCTCGGCCAAGCCCTCGCCACCGCCAGGAAGACCCTGGGGCTCACCCAGCGCGACCTGGCCGAGCAAGCCGGCGTTTCGCTCAACAGCGTGCAGAACGCTGAGTCAGGCCAGTCACCCAAGGCTCGTATGCCGCAAAGCATCTACCCCATCGCTCGCGCCCTGGGGTGGCCGGACGGTGCGGTTGACGCCGTTCTCGGGGGAGGTGCTCCGCCAGGCGGCTGGGGTGACGTATCCGTGCAGAAGCAGGTCGACGAGGCGAGGCTTGAGGCCGACCTCACCTATGCGAACGTTCGGGCCCTTACCGGTGCCACAGGAGGCGAGATCGAAGCGGCGACCAAGGCGGCCCTAGACGTTTTGCGTCAACACGGCCTGATCTGAAGACAATTGGTGTACAACCTTCAACATTTAGTGCATACGGATAGCGACCAAGTGGTCACACCGCATATGCTCCTGACACCCGGAGTTCATCACTCCGGGTTGCCTAGCGCGGGGGTGTGCCATGCCCGAGTCCAGCACCGTCCTTACCGGTAACCTCGGTCCCAAGGTCGCCGCCTTCACCATCAGAATCGACGGCAGGCCCGTCGCCGTCATCAACTCCGAGGCCAGCACCAACCCCGAGCTCCGCACGCAGGCAGCGTTCGCGCTCATAGGGGCCGGCCTCGACGCCGGACTCGTCCTGGGGGCAATACATGGGGTACGTAGCTGATCGCTGGCACAAGAGCCGCCCCAAGCCGGGAGAGCCCGAATGTGGCGAGCACAAGGGACTTGTCGCATCCAAGGCTCACGGCAAGGGCAAGCGGTGGCAGGCCCGCTACGACGACCCCAACGGCGACGAGGTCACGTCCCTCCACAGGACGAAAACCGAAGCCGAAGCCGAGATCGTGAAGCAGGAGTCCGCGAAGCAGACCGGATCCTGGCTGGACCCGAAGGCCGGCACCGTCACCGTTGAAAAGTACGCACTTGAGACCTGGCTGCCCGCCCAGAACATCATCGGACGTAGCGTCAAGGAGTACCGCGGCGCCATCGAGCGCTACCTGATCCCCGAGTGGGGGAACCGGCAGATGCGGTCCATTAAGCCGTCCGAGGCAGGGACATGGCAGCAGCAGCTGACGATGAAGTACGGGCTGTCTGGCAGTTACCCAAACCGTGTCGCGCGGTACGTGCGCAGCATTTTCAAGCTGGCCGTCATCGACCGCGTCATCGCCGTCTCCCCGTTCGACGGCATCAAGGCCCCCACGCTTGTTGAGGCGGTCGTACAGCCTCCGGACGTGGCCGAGGTGCGGGAGATGATCGCAGCCGCGCACAAGCCGCTGTGGGCCGCCATGATTGAGGTTACTGCACTGACCGGGCTGCGCTCTGGTGAGATCCGCGGCCTCACCCTTGATCGCATTGACTTCCTGCGTCGCACCCTCAGCGTCGAACGGCAGATGGTGTACGAAGGCGGCAAGGGCCTGTACTTCGACGACCTGAAGACCGGGGCCGGCCGCCGCATCATTCCGCTCACCAAGCGGACAGTCGACTGTCTCGCGGCCTACGTTGCTGCGCATCCCCCTGTGGCTGCTGGAGAGTGGGCGGGGCTCGTGTTCACGATGCCGGGCGGGAAACCGGTGAGCGAGGGGACGATCGACTCGGCGTTCAAGCGCACCTGTGCGAAGGCCGGGCTGCGGAAGCGGCACTGGCACGAACTGCGCCACCACTACGCCTCGGTGCTCATCGGTGGCGGCGAGAATCCGAAGGTCGTACAGAAGCGCCTCGGGCACAAGGACGTCATGACGACGCTGCGGACGTACGCCCACCTGTTCGCGGAGGCGGAGGAGCAGACGCGGTCTGTTCTGGATGCGGCGTGGGCGGAGCCGGGTGAGACTGCCTCTCAGGAGGAATCTCCGCAGCAGGGCGGAAGGATTCCGGAATCCAGGAGGTCTCAGGGTGTATTGCGGCAGGTCAGAGGCTAGTCCGGGACAACACGCGTGGATGTTCACCGCGGAGAGTGTCTGACGTGGTCAGGGGCGTATAGGGGTTCTGACCTGCACAGGAACCCATAACATGACGTCTCGGAACGTCATGGGTCGTCAGGTGAAACTGCGGAAAGAATCCGGAATCCGGGCCAGTTCCGGAACGATTCCGGAACGCCACGGGCACCCTGACCAGGTAGAACATCCGCCCACGTTGTCGCAGATCGCAGGTCGTCCCGAAGGGTCAAGCAAAAGCGACCACTTGGGTACTGACTGGCATGATCACGGTCCACAACGTGGTGATCGTGCCAACACGAAGACTCCCCCTACCCCCGTGGGTCATAGACCAACGCAGGGAACTCGGGGACAACATCCTCCGCTATCGCCGAAGGGCGGGCTTATCGCAAGACCATCTAGCCGAGCGCATCGGAAGGGAACGACGCAGCATCCAGCGCTACGAACGCGGTGAACGAGACATCAGCTTCTCCGACCTCGTCCTCATCGCCGACGCCCTAGGCGTATCCGTAGCAGACCTCGTAGGACCGCCCCCGGCCGGAAGCTAGCCGGCCGGGGGCGTTGTGGGCCTGCACGGCCGTGGCCCGCCGTGACCACGGACGTGCAGGAGCTCAGGGGCGCCCGAGGTGGCGCTGCAGTGGTGATGATGCGAGCCGCTGTTTCTTGGCCGTCGTGCACTCGTCGCGTGTTGGGTGCCAGTACACCGTCGGCCGTGCGCCGGACGCCGACTCCGGGGCGACCTCGCGCGCCTCGCCCTCGATGACGTACCCGCAGTACGAGCATCGCTTCACCGGGCCACCTGCTCGTCGTGGCAGGGGCAGAAGCAGGACCGCGGGAAGACGACCGTGTTGCCGGCCATGACCGGGCCGGGCGAGCAGTGCGGCCGATGCCCGATGTCGACCTTGCACAGGTCAGAGATTCGCCTACCTGTACGGGACTGGGCAGGGCCGGTAGCGTTCTCCATGACGAGACCTCCCAAGGGTTCGTCCGTACCCCCGGGCCATGCGACTGGTCGCGGGGGTCTGTCGTTGCTGCAGCATACGGGCAGCATGCTATGGCGTGCTAGGTATGCCACATCTCGCGTAGCGCGCTACGGCGTGTCAGCGTGACGGAATGATCGAGTTTGCCCCTGACCAGCCCCGATGGCGCCAGGTGGCTGAAGTACTGCGGCAGCGGATCGAGGACGGCACGTACCCGCCCCGGTCGCGGGTCCCGTCCGTACTCCAGCTGCAGGCAGAGTTCGGCATCGCAGCAGCGACCGGGCAGAAGGTGCACCGGTCGCTACGCGAGCAGGGCCTGATCTACACCGAGCCCGGCCTCGGCTCGTTCGTCACTGCTTCGGAGCAGTGAACCGGGCACGGTGCGGGTCGCCCTGGAAACGGGCCGCGACACCGTGCAGGAGCGCCAGAGTGGCAGCGGAGCCGGAGGCAGTGAGCGCCGTGCCCCAGTCGAAGGCCAGCACGTCGAACGGCTCCGCAGCAATAGCCAGACCGGTCAGGGTCACGGTGAAAGCGCCAGCCACCTGGTAGGCGAGGTCGGTCAGGTAGGTCTTCATGACAGGGTCATCCTTAGGAGGGTGATGGATCTCCGGCCGAAGGTGACCGGAGAGAGGCCAGCGCTGCGCCGGACGAGGCCACGAAAGGCGATCGTGTCCCCCGCTACCAGGGGCAGGCCTACTGACGCGTCGATGGTGAATGTGGGCTCGGCAGTCAGCGTGACGTCGTGCGTGCCGGACCGGCAGTTCGTCACAGTGGAGTTGTTCTTCAAGATCTCCACACCGAGCTCGTCGATGCCGGCGCTGGCCGGCACGCTGCGGGCCTGGACGGTCGCGAAGATGAACCAGAACCCGTCATGCTGCACCTTCAGCGCGGTCGTGGCGGCATCCGTGAACGGCTCCACGGCCGGCACGTTGTCAGTCATCGCGTTCGCGACCGTGTTGAAGTCCGTCAGCTGCCACGTGAACGTGCCCCTCAGCGCCGTGCCGGGGATGACGTTGTTCACGGTGCCGAGGAACTGGGCCATGGCCCTGGGCCGGGCGAGCTGCTCGTAGGCGGACAGGCTGCTGTCCACGGCCTCAGCCAGGGCCTGCATCGCCCCCGGCACGTCGGCCGGGTCGCCCGGAATGGAGTACGGGTAGAACTGGTTTGGGGTGGTCGCGGGCATCAGCTGATCCTCGTCAGTGAGAGCTGGGCGAACGAGGCATTGAGGCTGGCGCCGTGGTTGTGGCGGACGAACATGGTGATCGTTTCGGGCGAGACGCCTACGTTGTGGAGGGTCGTGCAGCTCAGGCTGGTTGCCTGGTTGTCGTCCAAATTCCTCGAGACGCCCACAGGGTTGGCGATTACGCCGCCGGTCGACGCCATGATGAGTGCCGCCGCGCCACCCGCAGCACCCGACGCAGCCAGGTTCACGGACCCCGTCATCAGGTACACGCCCGGCGTCCGCACCACCACATTCGACGAGCTGATTGCGAAGTCGAAGAAGAGGTTGTTGTCGTAGGTCGGGATGGCAGAGTAGATCAATGTCGTGTTCACGCCAGCCGGGATCAACTGGGTGCCGACGTCCCGGAAAACCCGTGCTGAAGGCTGGTCCAGTGCCGCCTCCAGAGGGTTTTCCAGGTTGTTGGTGACGTCAAGGTCGACGTCCGTGGCCAGACCCTGAATCTGGGTGGGGAAGTTCGCCGGGTCCGTGTACTCGGGGTAGCTATAGCCGCGGTTGGGTGTGGTCAGCATCAGACGCTCCTCACGATCACTGAGTCCCACTGGACCTGCTGCGAGCCCTCGGTAGTCGACCTCAGGGCAATCCGCATGAACCCCGTCACCGAGGCGGTGACCGTGCCACCAAGCGTGGAATACGGAGGCGCCTGGACCAGGTCGTTCGAGGTGGCGATCACCGTGTCGACCGCGCTGGTCGTCGGGTACAAGTTCGTCTCGTTGGCGAACCACAGCGCCACCAACGCCGCATCAGCGGTGAGCGGGTCAGCGGGCTGGTAGTCGCCGCCCGCATACGCCGACACCGTGAACTGCTGGCCCGAGGTGACCTGGATCGGCTGCGAGTACAGGTACGACTGCGTGCCCACAGCAATGCCGGAGACCGCGGCCACCTGCGTACCGCCAGGAGCCGCAGAGTCCGTCTCGACAACGATCACAGACGTTCCGGACAGGTTCGCCTGGAACCAGAGTGCCGGGAAGCTGCCGGGGCCGGACGTCTCGAAGCTCGGGTTGGCGTCGGCCAGCAAGTTCGGACCGACGCCAGCCAGGACGCCCAGAACGAGCCACGAACCGCCCTGCTGAAGGCAGGCGACCAGCGCCCCCGCAGTGAGGACGGTGCCCTTCAGGTATGAGGCGGTGAACGTCGAACCGCCGACGGACACAGTGGCCTCGTTCGTCGTAAAAGCCACGACGGTGCCGGTGCGCATCTGCGCGTACGGGCCGTCCTTCGCTGCCACCAGAGTGGAGGCCAGGTTGGTCACGAGTCGCTCACCAGCCTCACGGCCCACAGGTGCGGCCGGTAGTCCCACGTCGGGGACCCGGTGGCCAAATGCTTGATCTCCATGCGGATGATGTCGCCCTCGTTTACGTTCAGCGGCACCCCCGACAAGGGCGCCAGCCGGCCGTTGCCGACGCCGTAGTTACCGCCCACTGCCGACCACGAGGACGCTGCAGCCCCGTTCACCGTGAGCCGCACCATCGGCAGCACAGCAGCCGTTGCCGAGGACACCAGCGCGTGGCAGCCGACCAGGTACCAGCCCGGCAGTTCCACCCGCAGGCCCCCCGCCGCCAAGTCCAGGGCAGACGGCCAGTTCGACTCAAAGACCAGCACGTCAAAGAACGGCGTGGCCTGACTGTCCGTCGTCGCCACCGGCAGCACGCTGAGGTTCAGGCGGGCGGCCGGCGGATGGATGATGGTGTCGTCCGCCGCGTCGACGATCCGCTGCACCTCCTCGTCGAACGCTTCGGCCAGCTGTCGGACCTGCGCCACCTGAGACGCATCCTTGACCAGCGGCGGATCACACTCCGGGTACGGAAACCCGTACGTTTCGGTCGCCTTCACTGCGGCTCCACCCCCGACCGTCCCGTCACCTGCATCAGCCCCTTGTTGTCGAGCGGGTACACGATCTGGTCAACCACCTGCACAGCCGTGTGGCCGCGGTATCCGAAAAGGGCCATGTCCCCGGGCTCAAGCGTCATGTCGGGGATCATGTCGACGTTCCACTGCTCGCGCAGTGCTGCCGAGGCGCTCAGTTGTGCCTGCGCCAGGATCTGGGCGTTCGTCGACGACAGGGGCGTCTGCACGTTGATGGTCTGCGAGACGCGCCCGTACTTCCCACCGAAGTAGAGCGGGTTCGACGGGTCGTTCACCCGGGCTGGCACGCGGACCGGGTCGGTGCCGTCCGTGCGCTCGGAGACGACGACGACGCTGTTGAAGGCGCCGGATCGGGACCGAGACGCGGCAGCGGCCGAGACAACACCGCGGGGACCATCCGTGTACTCGGCCACGATGGTGCCGCCCGTGTACGAGGCGTCCCGGACAACGAAGTCACCGTTGCCGAGGGCATACCAGCGGCCGCCCAACGACTGGGCGAGGGAGTCGAGCGCCTCGCCCCGGTCCTCGTCCCACGTGAGCCGGGGCGTCGGGGCATCAAGGACGGTGTCCGTACCGAACGTGGCCTGCGGCAGAGCCTCCCGGATCAGGCCCCGGATCTCGTCCAACGTCGTGGTTTCGACGGTGGTGCGTGGCTGCTCGAACGGATAGCCGATGACGTCCTGGGCCAGGTCGTAGCAGGTGAATTCGACGGTGCCATCCGGCTGGCGGGTCGGGGTATCGACGCGACCAGTGAAGATCGGGAAGAGCTCCGCCGATCCGTCGCCGTATTCGACGCCAGCACTGATGTGGACGACAGCGAACTCGGGCGACAGTGCGTCGTCCGACGTCCGCGGGTACCAGACGTCCTCCAAGGCAAAATCTGCCTGCCTGGTCACTCGCTGCGTGAGCGAAGCCGTCACGGAGCCGCCCAGCGGCCGCAGGTCGGACGCACGGACCACGCCGTCAATGTCGGTCACGTCGATGCGGTACGCCCGCTTGTGGGGCGACGGCAGCATCTGCCGGTACGTAGCGGATGAGGTGAGCACGGCCCTCCTTACGGGCAGACCGTGACGCCCGTGGCCACGTCGGCCCAGGTGTCTCCGGTAGCGGTCAGAGCAGCAAACGTCGGGAACGTGTCGGCTACGGCGCACCAGTTGGCGCAGTCCGTCCCCTGCTGAACAGCGAAAACCGGATCCACGACCGTGTACTCGAAGGCCCAGACCCGGTGCGGATGCCGCTGGTCGATCGTCTCGGACAGGTGGGCCTTGGCCAGGTCCCGCGGCTGCATGTAGACGTCCGAGATCCCGTAAGCGGCCGGCGCCCGCAGGAACAGCGGGCCGCCAACGGTGAACAGCTCGTAGACCTGCTCGGCCGCAGCCAGAGTCTTGGTGAGGAATCGGGCGCCGGCATCGAAGTTCTTCCGTCGGGCGTACACGTCGGCCGGGGTCTCCGCGTTGAGGCGGTCGAACAGGCCGGCGTCCATGCGACGGGTCTCGGGCTCGAAGCGTGTCCAGATGAACTCGGCTCCGCCCGGCGTGCAGGCGGCAGCTGTGAGTGCTTCGGCGGTAGCGCAGAAGGTGAACTCGATGTCGGCCCAGGGCCGGTTCGGGTCGGAGAGGATCACCGTCCCAGCCCCGGCCAGGGTGAGCGGTCCAACCATGGTGTCGGAGATGAGCTCCTCGTCGAACGGCATGTAGATGAAGCGGTACCAGACGGCCACGTCGAGGGGTGCCGTGTTGTCGTAGAAGTAGCCGGCGCTATCGGTCAGCTGGACCTGGCCGATGCGCAGCCAAGGGCCTGTGGCTGACGTGGCTCGTTCCACGTAGGCGACCTGGACCAGGGAGGGAGGGAAAATGGTGACAGGCACCGTCAGGAACGTGGCCATCAGATGCGAACCCCCTGGGAAAGCGTGCGGTCGCGGCGGTTCATGGCAGTCCGCACCTGAGTGTTGATCACCTGGTAGAGCAGCTCGTTCCCCAGATAGACGTTCACCACAGGGTTGTTTTTGGATTCTCGCGTGGCCATGAGGAGAGGGCTAAGGGCGCGGTCAATCCTGCCGAACGTGGCGCTGAAGTCCCTAGGCTTAACGCTTTTCTTCGTTGCGTGACTGAGCTTTTCCATGGTGGCTTCGAGGTCCGGAAGTTTGGCGTTGATGCCTTGTACGTAGCCAGCGACCGTGTCCTGTCCGATTTTCTTCATGACGCGGGAGGGTGACTGGATGTCCAAGGCCCCCTTGATGGTGCTGACGACGGAGTCGGCGATGCCTTGGGCGATGCCGATGACCCGGCCGATGCCCGCCGTGAGGCCGCTGGCCAGACCAGACATGATCTCCAGGCCGATCTGATACAGGCGGCTGGGAAGCCCGCTGAAGGCCTGCCCGAAGCTGCTCAGGAACCCCTGCAGGTTGTTCATCAGGTCCGTGTACATGCTCTGGAATCCGCCTACCAGAGTGGCCCGAGCCTTGCTGTTGAAATCGATAAGGTTTCCCAGGAACTGGGTGATGCTGTTGTAGGCCGACGACGTCCAGTCGCTAAAGGACTGTTTGATCTTCTCGCCGCTCAGCAAAGTAAAGGCGCTTGAAGCACCCAAGGCCCTGCCGTAATCCGACTCCATGAAGTCGGCAAGCTTCCCGGCCGCCTGGCGCAGCAAGTCCATTGCCCAGCCGACGCCCTGCAGCACGATAACCAGCGCTTCCAGGACCGCACTGGCCAAGTTGATGGCGAGCGGCAGCTGCTCCCTGAGAATTAGGGCGATGTCAACGAGGATGGGTCCGAGCTCCTGAATGACAGGGATCAGCTCGGGGCCGATCGCGGTCACGAAGTCCCGGACCACCGGGGCCAGCTCCTCGATCACCGGAGCAAGCTGAACAAACGCCTCCTGGATCAACGGCAGGATGTTGTCGACCAGTACCCCGGCCGTCAGCGCCAGTTCGTTCAGGATGGTCTGGAACTCCTGGGATGCCGTCAGCCGCTCGAACGCCTCGGACACCTTCCCCAGGATCTCGAAGAGGCCGCCGCCGTTTTGCGTCAGCCCGGCGAAGATGTTCTGCACGCCGGCCCCGAAGTTTCCGAGGACCGTGCCGAGCTCGGCAATCAGGGAAACGGCCTGGTCGATCGACTGCTCTAGCGCCCCCGACTCGAAGGCCCTCTGCAGCTTCTCCTGGATCCTCAGCGACACATCGTCGACCGCAGTCGCGATCCGGTTCAACGCCGGACTAGACGCAGCCGCCAGGAACCCGAAGCTCCGCACCACCCGGGCCGGCGTCGCCTCCAGCCGCTCCAGCGCGCTGTTCGCCCCAGCCAGAGCCTTACCCAGGACACCCTGCTCCTGGAGCTGGAGAGCCGCTGTGGCAGCATTGCGGCCCATCGCGTTCAGGGAGTCGGCTGCCCTGTTCAGAGACCGCGTCAGGGTCGGTCCGAGGTTCTTCGCCAAGTTGGCGACGATCCCATCGAAGTCCTTGAACACCCTGTTCTGCACGCCCTGCTGGACGGCCTTCAGCTCACGACGAATCGTGTGCAGAGCATCCACGAACAGGCGTGCCTCGGGCGCCAGGTTCTTCAGCGACTTGTGGAACTCGTCCGGGCTCAGCTCCGGATCGAACGCATCCTTGATCGCGTCCTCGACGCCGATCATCGCCAACTTGAGCGTGCCGGCCGCCAGCTTCTGCGTAAGCATGGCCGACGTGCCCACGGCGGCCGCAGGGGCAACCTGCTGGAGAGCGGTCACCAGGGTGGCGACTGTGGTCGCGCCGCCCCCCACAGCCAGGCTCAGGCCCGCCACGCCCTGCGTGAGCGTCCCCACCCCCTTGGCGGTGGTGAGCGATGTCCGCCCCAAGGCCCGCAGTGCCCGTTCCGCACGTGGCACCTCGTCGGTGTCGACTTCGACCTCGACTTCAATCTCCGGCGCGATCGCCTCGACATCGGTCACCAGGTCATTGATCGCGGCCGTAACCTCGGCCAGAGAGCGGGGAAAGTCGAGCGCGGCCTCAAGCTCGATGATGTCCGTGGCGCCGGATGTCGCACGGCGGGTCAGCTCGTCCAGGTCCTGACGCAGGCCCCGCAGCGACGCCTGAGCATCGAGCGCCGCCTCGACATCGATGCTGGGGTCGCTGGCGTCCACCTGCCGGAGCACCTGATCGAGCTGCGTCGACATGACGGCAATGCTGTTCTGGACTGCCAGGGAGGCCTGAACGTCGACCTCGGGGGCGCGGTCCTCCGCCGTCCGCACGATCTGGGACAGCTGCCGCTCGAGGTCAGGAAGCGCCCCAGCCGCGCTGACTACGAGGTCGACTTCAGCTTGGTTCGCAGCCACTACGCCCCAATCCATGCGGTCAGGGCCTTTTCCACGGCCTCAGGATCGTCGCCGTCCTCGGTGCCCCATTCGTCCTCGTATCCCCGCGGGGGAATGGACAGCTGGAAGTCGAACCTGAGGCGGTCCTTCTCGTCTGCGTTCCTCGTGAAAAGCGCGTACGTGGCGGCGCACCACTCGTAGGCAGAGCGCTGCCACGGGTCGACGCCGGCCAGAGTGAGGTGCCCCAGCGCGTCGGGTTGGACGGACATGGCGAGGAGCTTCCACCCCTCCCACCAGCGGCGCCCGGTGACGAGCTCCAGCGCCTGGTGAGCGGCAGAGACAACGTTGTCAGTGTTCACGGTGCCATCGAGGACCATGCGTCCGATGGCCGATCGGTCCTCCTCCGACAGGAGCGCGATCACGTCGAACCCTGTCTCCACACCTGTCCACTCGGCTGCGGGACGCCATGCCAGATTGAAGGTCTGGCCGCCGATCTGTATCGGCACCGGGCCTCGCGCGAGAGGGGACAGGTCACGCCGCATTGGCAGTGGGGTCCTCCGTGTCAGTCCATGCGGTGAGGAGGTCGTTCATGGATGTCAGGAGGTCCTGGGCGGTGATCTCGCCGTTCATGAACCGACGCATGATGACGGCCCACGTTTCCTTCCCGGCAGCGACAGACAGCCACTTGGTGCAGGCCTCGAGGACCACGAACCCGTCAGCGTTCATGTGCCGGACGAGGATCATGCGCTCGACTAGCTGGGGATCGGGCTTGGCGAACTCGTACTCAGTTCCGGCGATGACCACCTTGTAAGTGGCTTCTTCGATCGTCTTCGTCTCGTCCATAGTGCAAGCCTATCGCTGGGTGATGCTGTAGCCACGTGACCGGGCGACATCGGCAAGGGCCCGGTCGAGGAACGGGCGTGCCCTGGTGCCGGGGTGGTGGACGACGGCGGCATACACGGTCCGGCCACCCATCTTGAACTTGAGGGCCTTTCCGCGGCGGGGCCGGATGATGTGGGGCCGAGTGCCGTCGTTGACCCACGGCGCGTACTCGACATCCGAGCCGACCGTCCAGCGCTGCCTCAGCCCGAGGATCGACCGGCGTTCCACCCGGATCGACGCCCGAAGGCGCCCCGTGTCCACGGGGGCCAGCACTTTCGCCCGCGCCACGACTTGCCGGGCCGCGATCTCGCCCTCATTCCGGCTCGTCGCCCGGAACGTCCGGTTCAGCGCTGCTCGGTCCAGCCGGATCCTCGCCACCCTCGATCACCTCCATCAGCCCCAGTTCGACCCACGCGGCCACCGGGCCGTCGAGGGTGGAGTCGATCTCCTCGCCGCGGCGGAACCCGTCGAAGCTGGTCCGAACCCGCAGGCGGGCCTTCGTCGGTGTCGTCTTCCTGGCCATCAGCAGCACGCCTCCATCACGATGCTCACGGTGGTCCGGCCGCCGATGCAGTTCGCATCAGGGCCGATCGGTTCGTACAGGCCGACCGCTACGGGGCCGATCCGCAGTTGGTCGGTGGGGTCGTTGAAGGCGCAGCAGATCGCGGCTTCCATGGCCTGCCAGTCGGCGTCCAGTTTCAGAGCGGCCTCGGTCCACTGGTCGGCGGTGATGATCTGGTCGGCGTCCGGGGTGGGGACGCAGCGGTAGACACCGAGCTCCAGCGTGAGGAGCCGCTCCGCCATGAAGCAGCCGCTGGAGGCCATGCGGTCGGTGGTGTCGCGGATGCCGTCCACGCCCGCGATCCGCACATACCCGAGGCCGGCACAGCATTCGTCCGTCGCCTTCGAGAGCAGCGGGATGACCTGCTCGCCTGCCCGCAGCATCACCCGGTCCGAGGCCACCGGCCACGGATGCGGCGCCTGCAACTGGGCTTCCAGGCAGCCGAGGAGGATCTGCGCGAGCTCCATCGCCTTCGTCACGAGACCCGCCCCCGATAGGTGTCGACGGAGGCGACCCGCGACCGCTGGGCGCGCCGCGCGGGGTTTACCGACCGGATCCACAGGTCGACGTTAGCGAGCCCGGTCAGGGCCGCCTCGTCCACGATCGTGGGGTCGACGACCTGGAGGTCGACGCCGTTACGGGACAGCGACGCCAGCTGCTGCGGCAGCGCACAGTCAGCCCCCACACAGGCCTTCGCGATCTCGCACGCGTACTCGCCCGCCGCGATCTGCCCCGCCACCGGCAGAGGACGCCCCGGAGAGTACGTGATCACGAACGATCCGACCTCGTCCGGTTCAACGTTCATGTCCTGGCAGGTCGGCCAGCAGTCCCCGTCGATACGGACGAGCATCGGCCGGCCGCGCCACGAGTCGAGGCGGTAGGCGGTGGGGTCGATGGTCAGGCCGTCGACAGTGACTGAAGTGACGGAAGCCACGGATGTCGGGAACGGAACTTCGCAGCGGGCCGCGCAGCTACAGCCGCCCGTGCAGCCGCAGTTCCGCCACACCCCGGCGTCGACGTACGGGATCATCCACGGGCCGCCGCCACCGGCCACGCCCGGCGTGCCGACAGGCCACGTCACGTACCCGCCGCCCCCGGCGCACTTCGGTCCGCAGGGCCGATAGTTCACCGGGCACTGCGCGAACTGGTGGCCGGTGAGGCTGTCGAGGATGGACGTGGCGAATGTAGTCGCCCGCGCCTTCACCTCGGCCGAGTAGCCGTCCCAGTCAGGGCAGCAGGTGGTGTCGATGGGCCACTCGCATGGGCCCGGTACAGGTACAGCCATGGGTGTCCCTCGGGTGATAGGGGTCCTGGCCGGGAGCCGTCGGCCAGGACCCCGGCTCGGTTACGGAGCGGGCAGCGTGACCGCGCCACACGCCGGCGTCGGGAGCGGCGCCGAAGTGACCTCGTAGTGCATCGGCTGCGTTGCCCCGATGGGGGTCAGCAGCGGTTCGAGGGTGGCGGGGGTGACCGCGTCACGACGGATATCGTAAGGACCGACACCCCAGTCACCGCCATACACGGCGCGGGCCGTGAGGGTGATGGTGAGGGCGTCGTTCTGGATGACCCACTCGCCCCACTGGGCGTCCTTCACCCACGGGAACAGCCAGTATCCGTACTTCGTGAACCCGGACGGGTCGCAGGCCTGGCCGGAGATCCCGGACCAGAACTCCAGGCCGAAGCTCGCGGAACCGGTGAGGTCGGCGTCCAGGCGGAAGCCGACCGTGTTCGGGGTGGCCGCGTCGTCGAGGACGAGGGGGTCACCCGTGATCAGGTTGATCATCGTCGGGTCCAGGGTGCAGATCACCACGGACATGTCGACCCAGCGCAGAGCCACCGGCGACCGGTCCTCGATGCAGATGTCCCCGTTCGCGTCCGGAACGGAGATCTCCTGCACTTCCTGGTAGTTCGGGGTGAACGTCGCGGACACGAACGCCTTCGCGACCAGCGACGACCCGGCGCCGGTCACCACCGCGCCACACTCGTTCAGCTTCGTGATGCGCAGCATCTTGCCGCGCGACATCGAGGCGCACTCAACAGCCATTACTCGTCCTCCTCATCCTTCTTCGCGCGGCGCCGCGGCTTCGGGCGCAGGCTCTCGTTGTAGCGATCCGCCAGCTCCGGGGGAACGAGGAACTCGCTGCCGTTGCCGTCGGTTCGGACGTCTGCCGGACTGTCCGCGAGCGCGAGCAGGGCCCGCGCCGTCTCCTTCACGTCACCGGCCGCCGGCACGACGGTCGTCCAGTCCTTCAGGCTCATCACGGCACCGCCGGGGTTGTGGCCGTCGCCGGGGCGGCGATCGGAACCTGTACGGCAACTACTTCGGGACACGCCCAGGCCGCGGCGTAGACGTGCTCCGAGACGACGTCCCACTGGTTGAGGGTGCGGTCCATGGCGCGGCGCGGGTCAGGCTGCGGGATCTGGGCATCGGTCGAGCGCCACACGGTCGTGTAGGCCGTCATGAACGCCCACACAAACCCGGCCGCCGGGGCAACGTCAGCAGGGCCGGTGATGCCGTATCCGTCGCCCAGAGAGACCGCAGAACCCTTGCGCGTGCGCAGGACGCCTGCCTCCGGGTTCAGGAACCCCGCGTACTCCAGGGCGCCTTCAGCCTGCGTGTTGACGTGGATGGTGCCCACGTATCCAGTCATCTGGTAGAAGGCGTTTTCCAGAGCGGAGATTGCCGCTCCAGCGCCCGGTGCCAGCGGAGTGACAACGGTTGTGCCGACGTTGTTGACCAGGTTGAGAACGTCTGGCTGAGCGGCGATGCCGTTCCACAGCACGTCTTCGACACGGCGCTGCTCAGAGGCTGTGAGACGCGCCTGGGATGCGGTCTTGATCTCCTCGGCGGTACGTCCCACTGTGCCGCAGCGGATACGCGTTTCGAGCCAGAACGGGTCCGTGCCGACAAGCTCGGTGCCCTCGTGCGGTGTCTTGACCGGTGATTCGACGCCGCATTCCTGGTTGTACAGCTCGGTGTGATCGCCGCAGTGGTCGGCGTAGAACTGCAGGCCGTTGCCCAACATGCGGTCGGACATCGGTACGACCGAAGCCGCAGTGAACAGGCCGTAGCGGACGCGCTGCGTAGGCGGCGATGCGATCAGTTCTCGGTTGGGCTGAAGTACTGCCATGAGGTCCCTCCTTCCTGTCCTGGGTGGCACCGCCGCCAGGGACGAGGAGACGGCGGCGCCAGATCAGGGAAGGGGCTACACGGTTGCGCAGGTAATCGAAGCGGCGCCGACCAGGCCGCCGACGCAACCACCGACCGTGTACTGACGGATGCCGGGGCACGGGTAGATCGGCGCGAACCCTTCCTCAGCGAAGAGCGCCGTGAACTCGTTCTGCGCGAGGGAGGCGGCGTCGTAGACGTTGGTCAGGGTGACCACGTCCTGCCGGGCGACCGCGACCGATCCGGCAGGCCAGATCAGGAAGCTGACGTCGTCCGGGAGCGCCGTGAGGTACGGGGCAGCAGCGTCACCGCCGGGGAACGCCGGGGCCAGCGCACCGCCCGTGATGAGGCCGTCCTGCCAGCCACGGACGAACTGCGGCCGGATGCCGGTCGCCGTGAAGAGCTGCGCGATCTGCGCATCGGACACCTGCAGAAGCGGCATGTTCTCCCGGGTACGGCGCGAGAGGTCAGCCCGGATCTGCTCCAGAACCCACAGCGGCAGGGCAACCTCGACGGTCGCGTTGGCGGGCAGGTTCCACCGGTAAATCATGTCCATGCGCGCGCCACGGACGGCAGAGAGAAGCGCCGTGGTGAAGGAGTCGGGTGCCGTGACGCCTCCAAGCCATGTGGTGGTGGCACCAGCGGTCGCGATCAGGTCGGCCAGGATGATGCGGTTCATCTCCTGCGAGTGCGCCTCGCGGAGACCGTCCTCCCACGCTTCCACGACCTCCGGGTAGCCAGCGGCCTGGAGGAACGACACCCTGATGCAGAGCGCCATGACGTCGAGGCGCCTGTTGGTGAAGTCCGGGCACGGGATCTCCGAGCACGTCTTCGCCGTGTCGGCAATGACCTGCGCTTCCGTGAGGAAGTTCGAGCCGCCGCCTGCGGCAACCGCGTTCGCGTAGATCTCCGGGAAGTTCGGGTCCTGGGTGTAATTGATGCCGCCTCGCGTGACCGTGACGGTCGGGAGATCCAGGAGGCCGACGCCCTCGCCCCAGTTGCGGCAGAGGTCGTAGTCGTTCTGGGACGGGGCACACCAGCCAGCAGCGGCGGTAAGGGATCCGCTCTGTTCGACGGAACGCTGGTAGGCGGTGGCCAGGTTGCCTCCGTCGAGGCGGCGTTCGTTGCGTGCCGCCTTGAGGATGCGCCGGGTCTCTCGCTCGTCGGAGGTGTCGATGACGAACTCACGGTCGCGCTTGTACTGGGCGATGACCTGGGACTGGCCGGGCGCGCCCTTCATGCCGAAGCTCTGGGCGTTCTTGATCAGCGCGATACCGACGTTGTTGTCGCCAGTGAATGTGTCGCCGGCCTTCATGCCGAGGAGGCCGGCGGCGGTGGCCGACAGCTCGGCGCGCACGATGTCGCGGGTGGCCTTCGCCGAGAGGGGGGTGGGGGGCGGCTGGGCGGCCATCTGGGACACGGACGGAACCGGCGCCGGGGCCGGGGTCGCCGCAGGGGTGACATCGTTGTCCGGCGTCACGGGGGCGCTCGTCTCGGGGATGACCTGGGTGGGGATGGTGAGGTCCGGCGCGGCGGAGAAGGCGTCGCGGGCGGCCTGCGTGGCCTCTGCTCGGGTCTTCCGCTCCTGGACGGCGGCCGACAGTTCCTGGAGCCGCACGGACAGTTCGGTCAGGGCTGCCGGGTCGGCGTCGCTCTTCGCGGAGAGTTCCTGCCCGGCCTTACGCACGTTTCCGTACTCGGCAAGGAGCTGCTCGTCGGTGGCACCTGCGATGTCGAACCCGGTCGGCGTCTGCGGCTCGGTCTCGGGGGTCTGCTCGTCTGCCATGGCGGGTCTCCTTCCGATCGGCAGAACGACAACGTCTCGTCTGCATCGACCGGCCCACCGCCAGCATCGAAGCTATGTGCAGGGTACCGCTTGCCGGGCGGGTTGTAAGGGCCGCCCGGCGTTCGGCGTGTTACTTCGTGCGGGGGACGGCCTTGTACGTGCCGCCCTGGGGGGACTTGGCGAGGACCTGTCGCACCTTGACGAGGCCGCCGTCCTCGTTGGTGATGGTCTGGGTGGACCCGTCGTGCCGCAGGGTCACCTGGTAGTCGGTGGCGGCCTTCTTGCCGCCGCATCCGCAGCCCATGTCAGTCCTCCGTGTTCGCCAGGGCCCAACGCAGGCGCGCGCGGGCGATGTCGGTGTCATCCTTGATCACTTTATGGACACCCATAAAGTGATCACCCTGCTGGGATGCCAGGCTTGTGACCTGCACGTTTCGCGGCGCCGCGAAGCTTCCGGCCTGGGGCGTAACCCCGAAGCTGCCGATTAGCGCCCGCTGATGCCCCGCCGCGAAATGCACCCGCGCACGCGGAACCGGGAAGCCCGGCGTGTTCACGCTGCACACGCCGATCAGCTCCAGCGAACCACCCACCCGCCGCCAGTCACCCGACACTGGCGACGACCGGAACACGTCCAACGCCTCCTCGCTCGCACCCGGGAGCAGCCAGCCGGCCACCCAGATGCCGTGGTCGTCCTCGCCTGCGACGACGCGGGCGACGGCGGCGGACGGGTCGTCGTAGTGCTCCTGTGCGGCGCGGAACGCCAACTGTGCGTCGGCGTGTCGAGGTCCGGCTACGAGGGTGCCTACGGGCAGCGTGGCGCCGTCTGCGGTGCGCTGTTCGGCGACGTGGAAGTACGTGTAGCCGGTGGGCGACGACGGCGGGGTAACGCAGCCGGGCAGGCCGACATGACAGGTCGACCAACCAGCGATGTGCCCAAAGACGCGGCCCGTGTCGGTGACAACGAGCGGCGTCAACTGGTCGACGTCAGGGCGCTGGAACCATTCCGCCGGGGGAAGTGCGGGGGCGGCCGACGCCCACATGGCGCCCACCATGATGTTGTCCTCTTCCAGTGGCTCCGCAGGCTGCGGGTCCAACGTCAGGGACACCTCGGCAAACGCCGGAATGCTCACCAGAGTGGCACCTGACACCCGCCAGCGGGTGATGACCAGGCGCTCCGCCTCGTCCATCACGTACTCGATGTCGTCCAGGTCGACGGACGGGCCGATCACCCCCGCTTCCAGCTGCTCGGTGACCGAATAGGGGATGTCCTCCAGCATGCGGCCGGTGGCGGTGACCATGCCGTCCGCGATCCGCAGCGTCTCGATACGACCCACTACGCGGGAGCCGCCATGGCCGTCGTCAGATAGCTCCTGCCACATGAGCGGGAGGGGCAGGTCACGGCTCGCGCCGCCTGCGGGGTCGATGATGCGGCCGTCACCGGTGGGCACACCCAACCGGGCCAGCACCGCACTCCAAGTTCTACTCATCCCTCAGCACCGCCATCTCCCACTCGTAGCGAATCGTGATGCCACCTGCGCCATCAGGTTCAACGCGGGTCTCCAGCTGCCGCAGTCCGTACGCTCCATCCGCTTGAGCGCGTTCGATGGCCTGTTCCTGGGCAAGTCGCATGGTGTCGGTAAGCCATACGCTGAAGTCAAAGTCTCCGCTCACGGGTCTTGCCTTTCTGTCCAGTCGATCTCGTCGCCCAGCACCACCGGGATCAGGGAGCACCTGCAGTTGATGACCTCGTTCGCCGGTCCGCGCGGATCCCCAGGGAAGAGGAGCGAGGCGCCGCCCACCCGGAACGGCTCCCGCAGCAGCGTCCGCTGCTTGTCCGCCTCCCGATGCGTCGGCCGCGTCCTGACGTCCGCCGTCGCAATCCACTGCTTGAACGGTGCCGGATCCCCCTGCTGCTCCGCGAGCAACTCGGCCGACCGGAACACGCCGGCATTCACAGCCGCCAGCGTCTCCGTCCGAGCCACGGTCACCGCCCTGTTCGGCCAGTACTCCGACCCGGTCGCCGTCAGCACAGTCTGCACCCGCTTCGCGATGTCGGGGATGGACTCCTGCTCGCGGATGCCACGCTCCAACTCCGCGACGATCAGCCCGTACACCTCGTCCGGCAGGCGAACGAGCCGGTTCCCCGCCTCATTGAGGTACGCCGACACCCACGCATCGTCCTGCGGCACGCCCTGGTTCCGTACCCGACGTGCAGCCCGGCGCAGGATCCCGTCGACCACCGGCATGACCTCGACATCCACCTGCTCCGTCCAGAAGCCCTGGTGGTCACTCACGCGTGCCGGGTCGACGGTGTCCCCGTGTACGACGGCGGGCCGGACGCGGTCCAGGAAGCGGGTCAGCGACCGGAACCAGGTGCGGGCAACCCGCTGCTCGCCCTCGCGGATGAACGCCTCCGCGCGAAGGCGCTGCGGCAGCCCGTCATCGGGCGGCAACGTTGTCACCTGTGGACGCCAGTCAACACAAGGGGGAGCCGCGCCCGCAGACGCGCCCGATCATGCAATGCACCCTCGTCCAGGAGCGCGCGGGTGTATTCGGCCAGCAGCATGCGGAAGAGCCCCGGTGAGACTCCGAATGCATCGGCCACCGGCTCGATGAACTGAAACGAGCCGTCCAACAGGTCATCTCGTCCGGCGGCCGCGACGACCGTGTGCAGTTCGTGCTTAGGCGTGTTCGTGAACTGGCCCCGGTTCTCCCGCGTGAGCAGACGTCCGCCCGCGCGCGACAGGGCGTCGAACACGAGCAGCTCGGCCGCCGCCGTCAGCCCGTCCGGTACACCCTCGGGCTCCGGCTCCTGACCCTGCGTGGCAGGCAGCGCCCGCTGCTCCTCCGGCTCCCGCTCCGCCTCCGCCTCCTCCTTGGCTGCTGAGGCCTGCGCCGCCGCCAGTTCGGGCATGCCCAGCGTCTCCGCCACACCCGCCTCGCTGAGGATCGCAGGCGACGACGTCACCCACTTCTCCAGCCACCGCTGCTCCCGCTCCTCCTCCGACGGCATTGCGTCCAGCGGGATCCCGTTCTCCGTCAGCATGTACTCGTTGGAGATCAGGACCTTGTCGTACAGGGACTCCAGCGTCTCCCGATCGTCAGGCCTGGCCACGATCTTCGTCGTGTCCCAGCCGATTTCGAACCGGTCCGCCTCATCGGTGGTCATGCCCATTGCGACGAGCGCGGGCCGGTACCACTGCTCGGTGAGGGCGTCCCCAAGCTCGCGCAACAGGGGCTCGATGAAGATTTTGTACGTGCTTTCTTCGACCTGCCACGCCGACCAGTGGTTCGACTCGCCCTGCGTGCCGGCCGCCACGTCGCGGGGCATGTCGAGGGTGGCCGCGAGGCGGGCGAGGGCCTTGTCGCGGAGCTCGTCCAGGCCGCCCACGAAGGTGGTGGAGGAGTCGACGAACGCAAGCGCGCTTCCAGCCGCAATCATGTCGCTCGGCGCATTGAAAGCGATCGGGACTACGGCAGCTGGAGTTCCCGGCTGCCCGATACCCGTCTCAGCGACGGACAGCAGCTCATCCATGAACGCCATTGCCGTGGTTTCATGCTCCCCCTTCGGCAGGTCAAGGTCGTCTGAAACGAGCCAGACACCGGCCGTGGCGAGGCGGGAGTCGAGCTGACCGGCGATCGTCTGCGTGGACTTCTCAATCTCGCGGCAGATCGGGAGGGCCGGGCGGATCGCGGAGTCGGCCTGGATGAAGTCGGCGGGGTGCGGGTCCCAGATGCGGAAGAGCCGCGACTTGGCGTCGAGGGGAACGTCGGTGCCGATCTTCGGATCGCGGTACATCCACTGGGCTGCGGCGCCGGTGCCCTTGGACTTGACCTGCGACGGGGGCAGGACGATCCACTCGTCCGGCAGGTTGCGTCCCTGCGGGCGGACAACGACCCACGCCTCGCCGGGAACCTGCCAGCAGAGGGCAAGGACGCGGAGGAGCGTGGCTCGCTTCGCGGCGCCGCCCAGGACTTGGGCTGCAGCCTGCATGGCGATCGGGTTCGTCGACGGGCCGGTCGGCTGACCGGTGGCCGGGTCGATCTCGGTGGCGTGCAGATCGGCCTGTGACACGGCGTTGGCGATCCACACGAGGGGGGCCCGGAGTTCGCCAATGACGTCGTAGTAGTACCAGCCCTGCTTCTGCCAGTCCGAGTTGGCGGCGAACCGGCGGGCCCGGTCGGCGATTTTTACGCCGGGCCCGGACATCGGCATCGCCGCAGCGGTGATGATGCGCTGGGTGACGTTGGGGTCGACGTCCTCGGGAAGAAGGGGTCCGTCCTTGGTGCGACGGCGGAAGATTGCCACGGCTACTCACCTTCCCGGGAGGCCAGCCAGCCCGTCACATAGCTGAACGCCAGCAGGAGCGCCGGCACCCACGCCCACGACCACCAGCCGGCCCACGCCCCGACCGCAGCCGCGGCCGCGCCCGTGTAGACGCTGACGCACCAGTCGCAGACGACGAGGTAGGCGAGGAGGTTGTCGTCGGGGAGGGCGCGCAGGACGGCGCGCCGCGGGGCATCGAGGATGCGGTCGCGGGTGACAAGTCGGGTGACGCGGGCGGTAGCCAGCGCCATCACCACCACCATCAGAAGCGGATACGGTTCCATTTCCATCCCATCATGCCGCCTTACGGCGCGCTTTGAGTGCCGGATGCTGTCCGGGGATCCGCCCGGCGCGTCGTGCTGCGGTGTGCGGATTGACCAACTCGGTACGGGAGCGGTCCCGCTTCATGTGGTGCGTGATCGCGTGAACCAACGCGTCCAGCCGGTCAGGCGACTTCGGATCCTCTTCGGGAATCCACGTCGTCAGCTGGTCCTCCAGCTCGGGCAGCGAACCGACATGGTGGACACGGCCCTGCTCGTACAGCATGGCCACCGGCTGCGCCCTCAACTTCTTGCCCTGCGACGCCCACACGGTGCGCACCGGCGGCGGCGTCGTATCCCCCGCGGGCTGCATATCCCGCCAGACCCTTTTGAGAACCTCGCCGATCCAGTCCTTGCCGTTGTTGTCCTCGACAATGACGTGGGCGGCGCCGTACTGCTCGCGGAGCGCGAACGCGGCACGCGCGGCCTGATCGGGGGTGCGCTTCGAGGAGGCGTCGGCCATGACGTAGTGGTGCTGGTCCACGCCCCAGCCAGTGACGACGAGGCCGGTCTCGTCACCGGTGCCGGTGCCGGCGGGGTCCATGCCGACGACGATGGAGATCAGCTCCGGTACCTCGTCCGGCGTCACCCGGCACCGGTCGATCAGCGCTCGAGCAACGAGCGCACCGGGCAGGTCCTCGAGAACTTCTGCCTCGAGCTCCTGCCTCCCCAACGTCGTGCCCTCGTACTTGGCGATGACGGCCCGCTGGAACGTGGCGGCCAGGTTGTGCAGGTTGTCGTACGTCGACCCGCGCACGGCGTAGGTGCGCTCCTCCTTCAGCAGCTGCTTGATCAGCGGCAACGGCCGAGGCGTCGTCGTAATGGCAATCTGCGGATGGTCACCGAGGCGCATCCCCATCTGCGCCATGTCCCACGCGTACTGCAGGTACCGCCAGGCGGCCAGCTCGTCGAACCAGCCGTAGTGATGCTGCGGCCCGCGAAGCCGGTCCGGCTCGTCGGCGGAGTAGCAGACCTGGATCGCACCGTTGGGGTAGACAAGGCGCCGCTTGGACGGCTGGTACTCCGGCCGGAAAGACGCCGGCGCGCACGCCATAATCCCGGACTCGCCTTCGACAAGGATGTCTCGAGTATCGGCAGCGGTCGGGCCGATGAGCGCCCCACGTTCCTGGGTGCGGGCCTTGTTGATGCTGTACTCGGCACCGGTGCGGGTCTTCCCCCAGCCGCGACCTGCGAGCCACAGGATGACGTCGATGTCCTGGTCTTCTGGGGCGCGCTGAGAAGCTCGAGCATGACGCCCGTTGCGGCCGGGGTGAGGCAGGCCGTTGCAGTCGGGCAAGTCACAGAGCCACGGGACCCTGCCAGCCTCGAGGTCGAGGATGCGCTTCTCCAGCCCCTCGTTGAACTCCTCGAGCTCAGCGGGGGAGAGACTGGCAAGGTCCGCCTCGGTGATCATGACCGGTTGGCCCTGTCGAATCGGGCAAGGAGCTCCTTGGCCTTGTCGCGGGCAGCGCTGGTCTTCGGGTCGTCCTTGAGGCGGAAGGCGTGCTCTTCGAGGCGGATCATGGCGAGGATGAACTGCGAGTAGTTCGAAGGGGGCACGGCGCGACCTGCCATGTACTCCTCGAGCAGAGTGACGGCGTGCCCACGCATCTGGCCGGCCAGCTCGAGGTCTTCGTCTCGAGCGGATGCCATCTGGTCGGCAAGGCCGTCTGTCTCGCGCGAGGCGATGAACTGGTCATGGGCGATGCTTCGCGCTACCCAGTCGTGGCGGCTGGAGAGTTCCTGGGCGGAGTCGCGGCTGATGCCCACGGCTTCGGCGGCCGCGGTGATGGTGCGGCGGGGGCCTTGGCGCAGGTAGGCCTGGAATGCGTCGTAGGCCTTGCCGCGTTCGGTGGCGCGGCGCACCCACGGGTACGGCTCCTCGGTCACGATGTCTCCTTCCTGCACACGAAGTAGGTGGCGTCCTTCCAGGCGAGGTCGGTGCCGAGGTAGCCGGTGGGGCAGGCGGCTGCGGGTGGGCCCTGCTCGCCTTGGGGGCCTGCGGGGCCGGGTGGTCCGGTCGGCCCGGGGGGTCCGGAGGGCCCGGCTTCCCCTGCGGGGCCGGTGGGTCCGACCGGTCCGGTGGGTCCTGGTGCGCCGTCCTGCCCGTCGGCACCGTCGGCGCCGTTGATGCCGTCGGCTCCTGGGGCGCCGTCCTCGCCGTCCTGGCCCGCAGGTCCGGTAGGCCCGGTTGCTCCTGGACTGCCGGGCCTACCGTCGGCGCCGTCAAGGCCGTCAAGGCCGTCAAGTCCCGCTGCTCCCGTCGGGCCTGGCGGTCCGGAGGGGCCGATCGCACCGTCGGTACCGTCCTCACCCCGCGGCCCGACCACTGGTGTCCCGCCCAAGTCCCGCACCTGCCGAGACAGGGCAGACCTGTCGGATTCCAGGTTCTCCACCCGGTCCGACACCTGCGACACAGCCGATACGCCGGCGCCCAGGATGAGGGCGAGCGCGAAGACGGACGCCGCCCATATGGCGTTCTTCCGCGTTGCCCGTCTCACGGCTTCACCCCCATGATGTACGCCGCCAGCAGCACCAGAAGTGGCAGGACGAGCGCCGACGCGACGAGGCGTACCCATGTCTGCCGAGACTCTTCCAGTGCCGCTACGCGCCTCACGAGGGCCTCCTGTTTCGCGTCGTAGATCTCTTTGGTGAGGTATGAGTTCTGGGCGTCGCGTATGGCGCGGACGTCGGATTGGACGTCGCGGAGGAGTTCGCCGAGGGTCGGCTCATCGATCGGGCTCACTCACGAGGCCTTTAAGGGTGCGCAGGCGATCACTGGCCGGTCTGTCGCTTGATGGTGTTGATGTCGGCCTGGAGGGTCTTCACCTCGGCCCGGAGTTGGACGAGCAGTTGGTGGGTGAGGGTGAGGTAGCCGTAGGCGTCGGGTATGCGCCCCTTCCCGGCCGCGACGCTGGCCTCGTCGGCCTTGACGTTGCGGTAGTTCCAGAAGTCGATGGGATCCATGTCGTCCTCCACGGGCGGTGTCGGGGCGGGGGGCTTTGGGGTGGCCGTGCCGGGGCTCCAGGACGCGGGGTGCAGAAGGCGTTCGTCGATACGGAGGCGCAGCCCAGGCATTGCGACAACGTTGTCAGGCCCCTTGGGATCGCTCTTCCAATCCGACCATTCCAGGTGCCCGATGATC
Organism: Streptomyces sp. NPDC058664; assembly: GCF_042716635.1. Taxonomy (NCBI): domain Bacteria; kingdom Bacillati; phylum Actinomycetota; class Actinomycetes; order Kitasatosporales; family Streptomycetaceae; genus Streptomyces; species Streptomyces sp. NPDC058664. The sequence continues at coordinate 34,568 of NZ_JBHXRW010000065.1, forward strand.
GACTTCTCGTTCCAGCCGTGCGCCCGCGCCAGGGCAGCAGACACGCGCACCATGGCTTCGACCTGTACGGCAGGCCACGGGTCGATGCCGTCGCCCTCGTTCTCGCACTCCCAGCCGTAGAACGCCCGGTTGCCGTCGACCGCGCCAGCGGACCCGTCGTGTTCGTTCGGGGCGGGCGGCCGGGTGGCGTAGGACTCGGCCTTGACGGCGGCGAGGACGTCGGGGTCTCCGCCGCCGGCGTGGTTGGCGCGGCCGTTGCCGACGAGGTGGACGGTTCCGTCGCGGCGGATGACGCCGTGGCAGAGCGGGCCGGGAAGGCCGCTGATGCCGTTGAAGCACATGGGGACGGCGGACATCGTCTTGGGGGTGACGGTGTGGTGGAGCATGCTGCCGTGGACGGGGCCCCACGGTCCCTTGTGGTTCCGGTTGTTGTCTCGCCAGCCTGCGACCTCGATGACGGTGACGCCTTCGGCGCGGAGGGCTCTGACGAGTTGGTCGGCCGTAAGTGGCGTAGCCATAGTGGGCCCCTTTCAGTCTGCGTCCAGCATATGCAGAAAGACCCCAGCCGGGGGGGTGGCTGGGGTCTCGCGCGTCGCCCGCCTGAGCTATCGCGCCTGCAGATTCGAGTATGCACCCGAGTGGGGTCAGGTGGGGTGGTTATGGGCGTGGTGGCGGCCCGTAAGGTCCGGGCGGCTGCTGGTAGGGGTTGGGTGGGGGCGGTCCGTAGCCCTGCGGTAGATATGGGGGCGGCTGCGGGCCGGACGGCGGCTGTGCGGGCGCGGGCTGCTGGGGCTGCGGCTGCTGGTAGTGCGGGTAGAACTGCGGCTGCGCCGGCCCCCGAACGGTGCGCTTGCGGCCCATGATGGCGGCGATGGGCCAGCCGGTAACAGCCCAGAGGCCGCAGGTGATCAGGGTGAGAATGAGGTGCAGGCCGTGGTTGGCGCCGCGCTTCTCAACGTAGTAGTTCATGGGCCCCCTTGACGGTGATCGGGGCATCCTGCCACGGGCCTGGGGCATGGGAAAGCCCCGCTCCCCGGTGCGCTGTTCCGGGGGCGGGGCTTTGGTCCTCCGTCGAGGGCGGGCAGCTTCCGCAATCAACGGATGTGATGGTCCTACGGTACGGCCGGGCACTGACAGTTGGGGCTACGGCCGCCACGCGTCGCGGTAGTCGGGGTGTCGATCGGCGTACGGCAGGGCCATCAGGCGGAGCGTGGCGCAGGGGTAGGCGGTCTCGGGGAACTGCTTGGGCGGTTCACAGGAGCGGCAGACCCGGGTCGTGTCGAAGTGCGCGGCGCCACCTCCCGCGTGGAGGGTGACGGGTTCGTGCAGGGCGACCATGCGCCGTTTGGCGTCGACCTCGGCCAGCACCCGCGCGGGATCCTGTCGGGCAATGTGCTCAGCCGCCCCGTCAAGGTCGTACTTCACGTAGATCTGCTCGTTCCAGAGCGATGACGCGTTGGAGATGTCGATGGCAGTCACTGTCTGGGAGCTGCCGTTCCGGTACGAGAGCCTCCGTCCGCCAACCGTCTGCCAGCGACGGCTGTCCTCGGGCCAGCTGAGTGCGGTCTGTTCATCGTCGTCGAGGCGGGCGCGGAGGAACGCGATCAGGTCGTCCATGCGCCCATCATCCCTTCTTCGGTGTGCCCGGGGTGGGCTTGTCGGCGGGCTTGACCCAACCGCCTCGGCTGCTGCTGTACGTCGTCTCGTGGCCCTTGAGGCGCGGGTCGTCGGGTGCGGGCTTGGGCTGGCGCAGTGCCATGGCGGGCTCCTCAGGCCTTGGCCGCATGGCGGCGCTGGTGGGTCTCGGACAGGTCGTACACGGTGATCCCGGCCTGGCCGGTGTGCTCTACACGGAACCCCTTCCCGGGGTCCTCTCCGCTGGCGTTGTTGGTGTTGGCGTTGGCGCCTGACCTGCACAAACAACGCTCGGAAGGGGTGGCCTTCTCGCGGGGGATGTCGTCCGCGTGGACGCCGGGCCCGTTCTTCCCGCCCGCGCGCACCCCGGTACGGATGGGGATGTCGGCAGCCTCGAGGAGGGCCCGGACCGTCTTCGTGTCGGGCAGTCCGGCAGCCTCCTGGAGCTGGGTGAGGCGAACGTGCTCCCCGCCGTGACCGAGGTCCTGGAGGACGGCCACGATGTCCACCGGCTCCTCCTCGTCGGCCTCGCCCTCGTCGACGTCCCGGCGCCGCCCAGCGGCCCAGCTGCGGGCCTTGCCGACTGCGACCGTGGCCAGGGCCCCGGCGATCGTGTAGCCGAGCTCCGGCACCGCGTACACGGCTGCTCCGGCCGGGGCGAGGGCGACGAGGAGGACGCATCCGCCGGCCGCCCGGGAGGCGCCCTGAGGCTCCTCCACGGGCGTCTCGACGGCCTCGGGGGCCGTGGTCACAGGAACACCCCATAGACCTCTGCGCCGCCCCAGTTGGCGGCCTGCGCAAGGGGGACAGCCGCCAGCCCTGCGACACCGGCAGAAGTGCCGAGGCAGGCGCCGCACAGGATGCCCTGCCGCAGCTCTTTGCCGCCCACGCCTTTCTTCATGAGGGCGAGGACGATGCCGGTCAGGATGAGCATCAGGCCTGACCCGGTGGTGGTGAGCGGGAGGAACGTTCCCCGGGAGGAGACGCCCATCTTGCCGTCGACGCCGAGGACGAGTGCTACGTCTCCTAGCCAGTTGGCGAGGAACAGCAGGCCGTCGAAGAACCAGCCGATGAGCCCGCCGACGGACAGGATGGCGAGCGCTCCGTAGGCCCAGCCGCTGATGAAGGGGAGCAGGCCCCCGAGTGCGCTCAGCCAGTTCGTCCGGAGCTTGTTCACGCCGGGCCACCAGTGGACTAGGTAGCGGCCGAGGATGTAGAGGCCGACAGTGATGCCGCCCATGGTTGCCCAGATCATCGGTAGCCTCCTCGGGCGTCGAACTGCTTGCGAACACGGCGAACGGTGGCGGCGACGGACTGTTCGTTGGCGTCGGGGCGGAGGGCGAGTACGCCGCGGATGGCGACTGCGTTGTCGGGGGTGTTCGCGACTTGTTCGCGGGCGAGTTCGGTGATGCTCGGCTGTTCGCGATCGGTGTTCGTGCTGTTCATGGCGGGTTCGGGGCGCTCCGAAGCTTGGGGCGGTTCGGTTGTTCGGTACGGCTCGCGGTCCTGTTCGCGAACAGGTTCGGCTGTGATCGGGGCGATCGCGATCCGGCTGTTCCGTTCGATCGCCGCTCGCTTCTCCAGGCGTTCCATGCCGATCCGGAAGTCCTCGTCGTCGCGGGCGAGGGTGACGCGGGCTTCGGCGCGGATGCGTGCGATCGCTGCCTCGGCCTTACGGTCGAACTCGTCGAGCTGGGCGGCGTGCATCCGGGCCTTGTACTCGCTGTCCCGGATGACGTCGTTGATCTCGGCCTCCTGTTCCGGGGTGAGGGCGGCCGGGTCGCGCATGGCGAGGAGGGCGAACTGGGCGACGGTCTTGCCGACGAGGACGACGAGGGGGCCGGCGATGGCCTGTCCGAGGTCGCCTTCGTCGATGCCGTGGAGGACGAGGAGGAAGCCGACGCCGATGGCGATGAGCCATCCGGCGACGGTGGCGTACCAGCCTCCGAGCCGCTTGTGTTCGGCCCACATGACGGTGATCCAGCCGAGGTCACCGGCAAGGGCGACGGAGAGGCCGAAGATGCCGCTGTTGACGAGGTCGGTGATGGCGTAGCCGGACCAGGCGAGGGAGAGGCCGGCGAGGGCGTAGGCGCCGTAGAGGATGGGGGGCGCGCTGGGCTTGGAGATCCTCATCGGGCGGCCTTCCCTGCCTGCTGGATGTTCGCGTCGTCGCGGTTGGTCTGCCAGTCGCGTGCGGCCTGGGCGCGGGCGTAGTCGTCGGCGGCCTGCTGCTGGAGCTGGGCGACGCGGTCCTGCTCGGTGGTGTCGGGCATCAGGCGCTCCATGAGGTCTTGTGGAGCCAGAGGGCGTACTCGCCGCGGGTGACGGCCCGGCCGTCGACCCAGGGCATGCGCAGCAGCAGCTTGTGCTCCAACTCGGCAGCAGCGCCGGGGGTGTCGCGGTGGATCTCGTTGGCAACGGTGTAGGCGAGGTGGAGGCGGTGGGAGGCGTCCATGAGCTGGTTGGGCTGGACGTGGGTGAGGGTGTCGGCGATGAGGCGGAGGCTCTCGCGGACGACGCTGTCGAGGCGGGCCTGCCGCAGGGCTTCGTCCTGCTGGGTGGGGTGGGTACGGTGGTTCACGGCTGTTCCTCCTGGTAGGCAGGTGGGATAGCTGGCCCCGGCCGGTCTGACCACCGACCGGGGCCGTTGTGCATCAGCAGTGCGGACTGCTTGTCGCCAATGTATGGGCGCCCATACACTCAGCGCAAGCGGCATGCCAAGAAAGGGACGGCGTGACCGAGGAACCGATCGAAGAGGAGGCGCAACGCGTGTTCGATGCCCTCGATGCAGCAGAGGCCATGCCGGATCCTTTGGCGCGAGCGCGTGTCATCGGGCGCCTGCTGAAGGATCAGGCGGAGCGCAACAAGCGGTTCACGGAGTACCGCCGGCAGATCGTGCTGGAACTCCGGGCGCAGACTCCTCCGATGCCGTATCGGCGGATTGCGGCGGAGCTTGGGGTGTCGCTGGGTACGGTGCAGGACATTGAGCGGGGGGCGGCTAAGTGGTCGGCTCGGCCCAAGAAGAGCAAGGAGAGTTGATCCGTGAGCGATCCGACGGTTCTCTATGACGTGACCGAGCAGGTTCGAGACTCCCTCGTGTCCGCGCCGCTGATCGGCTGGGTGGGTGAGAAGCGCTACGACATCGCGGCTACCTACGCGGCGAGCGTGGCCCTGTACGAGGTGGCGGACATTCTGCGGGAGCGCGCGGAGGTGTACGCCTCGGAGGGGAAGTACGAGGCGGCGCGGGCTTTGCTGGATGAGGCGGATCGGCTGGCCGACCGTGAACGCCAGCAGCCGCACTGCCCGTAGCTGGAACGCGCTGAGCCCCCGCCGGACATTTCGGGCGGGGGCTTTGGCGTGTCTGGGGTTAGACGGTGGTCTGACCGTGCTCGGGCGACGGGGCTGCGAACGGCCAGCGATCGTGGGGCCAGTCGTCCGGTCGACTGCTGCAGCTCT
>NZ_JBHXRW010000066.1:0-39491 GCF_042716635.1 Streptomyces sp. NPDC058664
TGCAGCCGCCGGGGATACCGAAGACGGTGTCGGCGCCCACTTCCTCGAGAGAACGGATGAGGGCCTGCGCGCCCGTGACGTGCTCGACGGCGGTGGCGGGCTGCGCGCCGCTACGGGGCCGCGGCTGCGGATGGTGCCCGGTGGCCTGGTCGGTCATCAGCATCTCTTCTCGAAGCAGAGGGTTTTTGCGAGGTGTTTTACGAGGTTTTGCGGCGATTTTGAGGTGAGCCGGTGCAACAAAAAACCCCTCGTGCCGTGAGGCAAGCGAGGGGAGCGCGTCGGGTGCTTCTCAGCGAGGCCTTCGAGGGCCCTGCTTCAGCCGACGCGCTTTCCAAGTACGAGAATTCGGGTGCGCATGGCACTGACCCTCCCTCTCCGGCCTCGCCACTGTCAAGTGGGTGGGACGGGCGTCTCAGGATGTGAGCGGAACGGAGGGCGGTTTCCGACCCGGACGGGCACCGCGCCGGGCAGCGGGTACTCGTCCCGCACCAGAGCCCTGCGCAGCCGGTACTCGTCGAGCGGGCCCGAGAAGGCCATGCCCTGCGCGTGGCCGCAGCCCATCGCCCGCAGGGCGATGACCTGCTCCGGAACGTCGACGCCCTCGGCGACGGTCCGCATCCCGAGCTCACCGGCGATACGGAGCACCCCGCGGGTGATCTTGCGGAGCCGCGCCGACTCGACCACGCCCTCGACGAGCCCCCGGTCCAGCTTCAGTATGTCGACGGGAAGCCGTCGCAGGGCGTTGATCGCCACGTGTCCGCTGCCGAATCCGTCGAGGGCGATCCGCACCCCGAGGCGGCGCAGGGCGATGAGGCGCTGCTCCAGCTCGTCGAGCGAGATCCGGGGATCGCTGTCGGCCAGCTCGACGATCAGCGAGCCGGACGGCAGCCCGTGACGGGTGAGCAGGGACTCGATCGAGCCGAGCGGCAGCGAGCGGTCCAGGAGGCGGCGGGCGGAGAGCCGGATGGACACGGGTGTGCGGTGGCCGATTCCGGCCCGCTCGGCCGCCTGCTCCACGGCCTCTTCGAGCAGCCAGCGGCCGAGCTCGGCGGTGCGCTCGCCGTCGTCGGCGACCCGGAGGTACTCGGCGGGGGTGAAGAGGATGCCCTGGGCGGAGCGCCAGCGGGCCTGGGCGCTGACGGCGGAGATCCGGCCGGTGGCGAGGTCGACGACCGGCTGGTGGAGGAGGGCGAACTCGCCGTCGTGGAGCGCGGTGCGCAGCCGGGCGGCCAGCTCCGTCCTGCGGACCACGTCGGCCTGCATCTGGGGCGCGTAGAGCTCGACGCGGTTCTTGCCGGCCGCCTTGGCCCGGTACATGGCGAGGTCGGCGTTGCGCAGGAGGTCACCGGCCTCGATGCCCGGTTCGGCGAAGGCGACGCCGATGGAGGCGGCGACCCGCACCTCGGTGCCGCCGTCGACGCGGTACGGCCGGGAGAGGGTGAGCCGGAGCCGGTCGGCGATCTCCTGGACCTGGAGCCGGCGGGCCGCCTGGTCGCGTCCGCCGTCGCCGAGGATGAGGGCGGCGAACTCGTCGCCGCCGAGCCGGGCGGCCGTGTCCCCGGCCCGTACGGAGTCGTGGAGGCGGCGAGCTGCCTGCACGAGGAGGTCGTCGCCCGCCTGGTGGCCGAGCCGGTCGTTCACGCCCTTGAAGCCGTCCAGGTCGATGAAGAGCACGGCGGTGCCGGGGTCGGAGGCGCGGCGGCCGCCGAGCGCCTGCCGGACCCGCCGGGTGAAGAGCGCCCGGTTGGGCAGGTCGGTGAGCGGGTCGTGCTCCGCGTTGTGCTGCAACTGGGCCTGGAGCCGGACGCGCTCGGTGACGTCGCGGCTGTTGAAGATCAGGCCGCCCTGGTGCCGGTTGACGGTCGACTCGACGTTGAGCCAGTCGCCGCGGCCCGAGCGGAAGCGGCACTCGATCCGGGTGGTGGGCTCCTCGGCGGGCGAGGCGGCCAGGAAACGCCGTACCTCGTGGACGACGGCTCCGAGGTCCTCGGGATGGATCAGCGAGGCCAGCTCGGAGCCGATCAGCTCCTCGGCGTCGCGTCCGTACACACCGGACGCGGCCGGGCTGACGTAACGGAGGATCCCGGTCGGCGCGGCGATCATGATGACGTCGCTCGACCCCTGCACGAGGGACCTGAAGTGGTTCTCCTTCTGGGCCAGTTCATGGGTGAGGGCGATGTTGTCGAGGAGCATGATGCCCTGCCGTACGACGAGGGCGAGGACCACCGTGCAACCGGTGAGGACGACGACGCGGTCGACCCTGCGCCCCTCGACGACGTTGTAGAGGATGCCGAGGGTGCAGACCGCCGCGGCGAGGTACGGGGTGAGGGCGGCGAGCGAGCCGGCGACCGGGCGGCTGTGCAGCCACGGCCCGCGCGCGGGGGCGGCGCTGTCGGGCAGCCTCCGCGCCCCCCAGGGCGCGTAGGCGAGCAGCAGGGAGCCGGCGAACCAGCCGGCGTCGAGCAGCTGGCCCGAGGCGTAGTTCTCGCGGAACAGCGGCGAGGTGAACAGGGCGTCGCACAGGACGGTCAGGGCGAGGGCGGCGATGGCGGTGTTGGTCGCCGAGCGGTTCGCCTGCGAGCGCCGGAAGTGCAGGACCAGGACCATGCTCACGAGGACGATGTCGAGCAGCGGGTACGCGAGCGACAGTGCCGCCTGGGCGACGGACTCCTCCTGGACGTGGGCGGTGCGGGCGAGGGCGAGGCTCCAGGACAGCGTGAGCAGGGAGCCCCCGATGAGCCAGGCGTCGAGCGCGAGGCAGACCCAGCCGGCCCGGGTGACGGGCTTCTTGGCGAGGACGAGGAGGCCGACGACGGCCGGCGGAGCGAAGAGTAAGAAGAAGAGGTCGGCGACGGAGGAGTCCGGAACCTCCGTGCGGAGCACCACCTCGTACCACCCCCAGACGGCGTTGCCCGCGGCGGCCATGAGCGAGGAGAAGGCGAAGAGCAGCCAGGCGGGGCGGACGCTGCCGCGGTGGCCGCAGCCGTAGAGGAAGCAGGAGACCGCGGCGGTGAGAGCGGCGGCGCTGAGCCCGAAGTCGCCCATGAAGAGGGCCAGTTCCGGTGAGCCCCAGCCGAGCGACGCGCCGGTCGTGTAGCCCGCGCAGATGAGACCCAGGGCGATCTGGGCGGCCACCCCTCGGGCGCCGGGACGCCCGGGGCCGGGGTGGCCGGAGTCGCCGTCGCCGGTGACGGGGCGGCGCACGAGGACCGCCCCGGGGGCGTTCACCGGACCCTCCGGTGCCACACCGCCGCACCCGGCCGCGTCGTGCGGGCGCGCCGACGGCTCGTCGGCGCGCCCGGGAGCGTGCCCGTCGCAGTCGTGGGGGCCCCCGGGGTCGCGCACGACAGGGGCGGCCCGCTTCGGTCCGGCGGCACCACAGGCCTCACAGGCGCGGTGCGGCGCCGCGGGGGCACGGGTGACCGGGGCGGCGACATCGCCGGGGCCCGGTGGTTCGGCACCGGGACCGTCGACGCCGCGCCCGCCGGTACCGCGCCTACCCGTGTCGCGTCCGTCGGCGACGGCGCCATCGGTGTCGCGCCCGTCGATGTCGACGCCGTCGTACCCGTCGGCTTCGGGACGGTGGCCTTCGGGACCGTCGGGGCCGGGACCGTCGGCTTCGCGTCCGTCGGCACCGGGACCTGGCGGAGTGGGCGGTCCGACGCCCGGCCCGGGGCCGTCCGGCCCGGGGCCGTCCGGCCCGGGGCCGTCCGGCCCGGGGCCGTCCGGGCCTGCGCCGTCTCGCTCGGTGGCCGGTGCCGCGTGCCGCCCGGTGTCCGGTGGCTCTGCGGCCCGGGGCGCGCTGTGCGGCGCGACCTGGTCCGGCACGGAATGCGCGAGGCCGGTGGCGAGGGGCGGAAGGCTCGCCGACGGCGGCGTCGCCGCGTCGGATCGTCGGTCCTCCGGCCGTGCCTCACCCGTCGCCCCCCTCGGAATCTGATGTCCCGTCACTTCGCTCCCCAGCGTCAGCCCTTACTCGACGCAGTCCCCCGTTCCGGGACGATACACCAGGACCGTCACTCAGGGACAGGGTCGCAGTACTCTCCGTGACGGCCAAGGGCTCGTACGCAGGGCGTGTCGGGGGCGCGTACCACCCGACCGGCCCAGCGCGGCCCCTCCCGGCCGGGCCGGCGGGCGCGGCTCAGTCGGTGGTGAGGAGGACGTTGGTCAGCTCCTCGCCCGCCGCGAACCGCCGCAACTGCCCCGCGACCAGCCGCTTCGCGCGCGGCATGAAGGCCGAGGTGGAACCTCCCACATGGGGGCTGATCAGGACACCGGGAGCGTGCCACAACGGATGCCCGGCCGGCAGCGGTTCCGGGTCGGTGACGTCGAGCGCCGCCGTGATCCGTCCGCTCTCGACCTCCTTGAGCAGGGCCGCCGTGTCCACCACCGGCCCGCGGGCGACGTTCACGAGGAGCGCCCCGTCCTTCATCCGGGCCAGGAACCCGGCGTCGGCGAGATGCCTGGTCGCGGGCGTGAGCGGGGTGGAGAGCACGACCACGTCCGCCTCCGGGAGCAGCGTGGGCAGCTCGGTCATGGCGTGGACCCGGCCGCGCGCTGTGGTGCGCGCGGAGCGTGCGACGCGCACCACCCGCGCGCACTCGAAGGGCGCGAGCCGGTCCTCGATGGCGGCGCCGATCGATCCGTACCCGACGATCAGGACGGACTTGTCGGCGAGCGCCGGGTAGAAGCCGGCCCGCCACTCCTCGGCCTCCTGGCCCCGTACGAAGCCGGGGATGCCGCGCAGCGAGGCCAGGATCAGGGCGAGCGTGAGTTCGGCGGTGCTGGCCTCGTGGACGCCCTTCGCGTTGCAGAGGGCGACGCCGGGCGGCAGGGAGGGGATGCCGGGCGTGACGTGGTCGATGCCGGCGGACAGCGTCTGGACGGCCCGGACCGAGGTCATCGCGGCCAGCGGCCTGACGGCGATCTCGGTGCCCTTCATGTACGGGACGACGTAGAAGGCACAGTGCGCCGGGTCGGCCGGGAACTCCGGCCCGCCGTCCCAGAAACGGTAGTTCAGGCCCGACGTGCCCGGTTCGGGGAGTCCTTCGATCTCGTCCGCGGGAATCGGAAGCCACACGTCAGCGGCCGTGTCTTCGTATCTCATGTCCGGGAGGCTATGCGAAGAATCCCGTGCGTCATTGGTTACTTTGGGGGACGGCACAGGGAGGGGTACCGGCAGGTGGAGCGCAGGACTATCGGGGCGACGGCGCTCGACGTGGGTGCGATCGGCCTGGGGTGCATGCCGATGAACTGGGCGTACAGCCGTTCGGAACAGCGGGGGGACCGCTCGCTGCGGACCGTGCACGCGGCGCTCGACGCCGGGGTGAGCCTGCTCGACACCGCCGACATGTACGGGCCGTTCACCAACGAGCTGCTGCTGGGGCGGGCGTTGAAGGAGCGGCGGGCGGAGGCCTTCGTCTCGACGAAGTGCGGACTGCTCGTCGGCGACCAGCACGTGGTCGCCAACGGCAGGCCGGGGTACGTGCGTCGGGCCTGCGACGCGTCCCTCCGGAGGCTCCAGACCGATGTGATCGACCTGTACCAGCTGCACCGCGCGGACCCCGAGGTGCCGGTCGAGGAGACCTGGGGCGCGATGGCCGAGCTGGTCTCCGCGGGCAAGGTGCGGGCGCTCGGCCTGTGCGCCGTCGGCGCGCGGTCCGCCCGCAGGGGTGCGACCGGCGCGCGCCGTGACGGCTACGAGGGAACGATCCGCCAGCTGGAGCGGGTCCAGCAGGTCTTCCCGGTGGCCGCGGTGGAGGCCGAGCTGTCGGTGTGGTCGCAGGAGGCGCTCGCGCGGCTGCTCCCGTGGTGCGCGGCGCGGGGCGTCGGCTTCCTGGCGGCGATGCCGCTGGGGAACGGTTTCCTGACCGGGACGCTCACTCCCGGCGGCGGCTTCGAGCCGGACGATCCGCGGGCCAGGCACCCCCGGTTCACGGCCGAGATGATGGCGGCGAACCAGCCGCTCGTGGTGGGGCTGCGGCGGGTGGCCGCGCGGCACGGGGCGGACGTCACCCCGGCGCAGGTGGCGCTGGCGTGGGTGCTCGGCCGGGGGCCGCACGTCGTACCGGTGCCGGGGGCGAAGCGGGAGCGGTGGGTGGTGGAGAACGCCCGGGCGGCCGGACTGCGGCTGACGGCCCAGGACCTGGCGGAGATCGCGGCGCTTCCGGCGCCCCGGGGGTCCTGGGACTGAGGGTGTGCGGGGGCTTCGGCGGCGGGCGGGAACCTGATCGGGTCGAGCGGTGTATGAAGAGTGAAGGGATGCCGCTCGACTCGTCGAAGGGGACCGTGCCATGAGCCGTCCTGCTGTTCTGAAGGCCCTGTGGGGCGCCGCTGTGCTGGTCCTGGTGGCGGGCTGCTCCTCGGGGGGTACGGAGGACCGCCCGGGTACGGCTCCGCCGACGTCGGTCTCGGCGACCGCTCCCCCGGCCGGCTCCGCGAGCCCGTCCGCGTCGGGGGCGGCGTCCGCCGGTGGCCGGGTGGCGGTGACGGGCACGCTCACCGAGGGTCTGAAGTCGCCCTGGGGGCTCGCGGAGCTGCCGGGCGGGGATCTGCTCGTCTCCTCGCGGGACGAGCGGACGATCACCCGGATCGGCGGGCGGACCGGGGCGAAGACCTCGCTCGGCGAGGTGCCGGGAGTGGTCCCGGGCGGCGAGGGCGGGCTCATGGGCCTCGCCGCCCGGGACGGCTGGGTGTACGCGTATCTGACGGCGGAGTCGGACAACCGGATCGTGCGCATGCGGTACGGGGGCGGGGCCGGGGACCGGCTCGGCGCGCCGGAGCCGGTGCTGACCGGCATCCCGAAGGGGGTCGTGCACAACGGCGGCCGGATCGCGTTCGGGCCGGACGGGATGCTGTACGCGGGGACGGGTGAGACGGGCCGGACGGGCCTGTCCCAGGACCGGGAGTCGCTCGGCGGGAAGATCCTGCGGATGACACCGGAGGGCCGGCCGGCGCCGGGCAATCCCTTCGCCGGCTCGGTGGTCTATTCGTACGGGCACCGCAATGTGCAGGGAATCGCCTGGGACGCGGCGGGGCGTCTGTGGGCGGCCGAGTTCGGGCAGAACACCTGGGACGAGCTGAACCTGGTGGAGTCCGGGAAGAACTACGGCTGGCCGGAGGTCGAAGGACGGGCCGGGCGGGCCGGGTTCGTGGACCCGGTGGCCCAGTGGCCGACCTCGGAGGCCTCCCCCAGCGGGATCGCGTACGCGCGGGGCGCGATCTGGATGGCCGGGCTCAGAGGCGAGCGACTGTGGCGGGTCCCGCTCTCCGGGGCGGAACGATCGGGGGACCCCGAGGCGTTCCTGACCGAGGAGTACGGACGCCTGCGCACGGTCCTCGCGGGGGGCGGCGGGCGGCTCTGGCTGGTGACCAGCGAAACCGACACCCGGGGCACTCCCGGGCCCGGGGACGACAGGGTCCTCCGGCTGGAGGTGAGCTGAAGGAGGCGGTGACCGTGTTCGACTCGATGGCGGAGCTGTTCGCGCCCGGACGCAGGCACACCGAGGAGGAGGCGCGCAGGCAGGCCCTGACCAGGGAGGACCCGGGAGACGCCGATCCGTCGCGCGGGCCGATAGACCTGGGATCGGGCCGGGTGACGATACGGGTCCCCCGCCCGGCGGGGGACGGCAAGGTGCCCGGAGACGGGTCCGCCCGGTCAGAGGGGCGTGTCGAGGAGGTGGAGGCGGTGGGCCAGGGCGGCGGCCTCGCCACGGCCGGCGACGCCGAGCTTGGCGAGGATGTTGGAGACGTGGACGCTGGCCGTCTTGGGTGAGATGAACAGCTCCTCGGCGATCTGACGGTTGGTGCGGCCGGCGGCGACCAGGCCCAGGACGTCCTGTTCGCGCGGGGTCAGACCGAAGGTGTCGTCGCCGGGGTCCGCCGGTGCCGGGGCCTGCTTCTCGGGGGTCAGGGAGAGGCGGGCGCGGGCGGCGAGGAGTTCCACGTCCTCGCGGAGCGGGCGGGCGCCGAGGCGGACGGCGGTGGCGTGGGCCTCGCGGAGCAGGGCCGTGGCCTCCTCGCGCCGGCCGCCCTCGACGAGCAGGGCGTCGGCGAGCCGGTGGCGGGCGCGGGCCAGCTCGGCGGGGCGTTCCAGCGGTTCGTGGGCGGCGACGGTCTCGGCGCGGCGGACGGCGGACTCGCGGCCCTCGGCCCGGGCGAGCTCGTCGGAGACCTGCCGGGCGTAGGCGGCCCAGACGGGGGCCGGGGCGGCGAGGCGGCGGACGCAGCGGCGGATCGCGTCGAGCGCCTCCGCGCGGCCCTCGGCGGCGGCGGGCAGCCCGCGGCTGTCGGCCTCGGCGGTGGCCGCGGTGAGGACGAGCGGCCAGCCGTAGCGGTGGGTGCCGGGCGGGAAGCCTGCCTGTTCGGCGGCGGCGAGCTGGGTCCGGACGTCCGCGACGCGGCCCTCGGCGGCGGCCACGGCGATCTCGACCTGGCTCATGGGCAGGGTGTACTGCGGGATGGGGTCGCGGCTCCCGTAGACGGCGCGGGCGTCGGTGAGGTGCCGGCCGGCCGCGTCGAGCTCGCCCCGGGCGACGGCGAGCTGGGCGAGGCGGAGGGAGGCCGAGCCCCGGGGCTTGGTGCTGCACGCCGAGCGGAGCAGCCGCTCGGAGGCCTCTTGGGCCTCGTCCCAGCGGCCCAGGGAGAACAGGGACTCGGCCCGGTTGGCCTCGACCCAGCCGACGCTGTCGACGAGTCCGTACGCGCGGGCGAGGCGGATGCCGGCGTCGGAGAGTTCGACGGCCTCGCGGGAACGGCCGAGGGATTCGAGGGAGGAGGCGATGTTGATGTGGGCGCGGGCGGCCTCGGTGAACTGGCCGAGGGCCGTGGTCCGTTCCCGTACCTCGTGCATCTCGGCGAGGCCGGCCTCGACGTCGCCCGCCGCGGCCATGAGGGTGCCGAGGGTGAGCCGGGCGTTGAGCTCGATCGACTCGGCCTTGACGAGCCGGGCGTACTCGACGGCGCGTTCGGCGGCGGCGAGGGCCTCGGGTCCGGGGTTGCGGAGCATGCCCCAGCCGGCGGCGCCGACGAGGACGACGGCGTGGACGGCGGAGGGCGGCAGGCCCTTGACGAGTTCCTGGGCACGGGCGATCTCCTCCCCGCCGTCGCCGCGGCCGAGGTTGGACTGGAGGCGGGCCCTCTCGGTCCAGAACCAGGCGGCGCGGAGGGGGTCGTTCTCCTCCGCGCTGTCGAGGAGGCGCAGCGCCATCTTGCCGATCTTCAGGGCGCGTTCACGGTCGCCGCTGAGCCGGGCGGCGACGGCGGCCTCGGCGAGCAGGTCGAGATGGCGGAGCGGGGTGGTCTCGGGGTCGCAGCCGCAGGGAGGGTAGGCCTCGGCGTAGTCCATGGGCCGGAGCGAGTCGCGGACCTCGGCGGGGGCCTCGTCCCAGAGTTCCATGGCCCGTTCGAGGAGCCGGAGCTGTTCGGCGTAGGCGTGGCGCTTGCGGGTCTCGACGGAGGCGCGGAGGACGGCGGGCAGGGCCTTGGCCGGGTCGTGCGCGTGGTACCAGTAGGTGGCGAGCCGGGTGGCGCGCTCGTCGGCCCGGACGAGCCCCGGGTCGGCCTCCAGGGCTTCGGCGTAGCGGCGGTTGAGGCGGGAGCGTTCGCCGGGCAGCAGGTCGTCGCTGACGGCCTCGCGGACGAGGGAGTGACGGAAGCGGTAGCCGTCGCCGTCGGGGACGGCGAGCAGGAGGTTGGCGCCGACGCAGGCCCGTAGCGCCTCGATGAGTTCGTCCTCGGTGAGGCGGGCGACGGCGGCGAGCAGTCCGTACTCGACGGTGGAGCCGCCCTCGGCGACGATCCTGGCGACCCGCTGGGCGTCCTCGGGGAGCGTCTCGACCCGGACGAGCAGGAGGTCGCGCAGGGAGTCGCTGAGCTGGCCGGGGGCGCAGCCGGCCTCGTGGGAGACGACGAGCTCCTCGACGAAGAAGGCGTTGCCGTCGGAGCGTTCGAAGACCTCTTCGACGAGACCGGGGTCGGGTTCGGCGGCGAGGATGCCGGTGAGCTGGCGGTGTACCTCGGTGCGGGTGAAGCGGGCGAGTTCGATGCGGCGGATGGTGCGGAGCCGGTCGAGTTCGGCGAGGAGGGGGCGCAGCGGATGGCGGCGGTGGATGTCGTCGGCCCGGTAGCTGGCGACGACCACGACGCGGCCGCGACGGAGGGTGCGCAGGAGGTAGGTGAGGAGGTGCCGGGTGGAGGCGTCGGCCCAGTGGAGGTCCTCCAGGACGAGCACGATCGTCCGGTCGGTGGCGAGCCGTTCCAGGAGCCGTACGGTCAGTTCGAAGAGGCGGGCCGTGGAGTCCTCGTCGGAGGAGTCGTGGCCGCCGGGGTCGCCGAGCTCGGGCAGCAGACGGGCGAGTTCGCTCTGCTGGCCGTCGGCGGCGGCGGTGAGTTCGTCGGGGAGGCGGCGGCGCAGCGAGCGCAGCGCGGTGGCGAAGGGGGCGAAGGGCAGTCCGTCGGCGCCGAGCTCGACGCAGCCACCGAGCGCGACGACGGCGCCCCGGCCGCAGGCCGTGTCGAGGAACTCCTCGATGAGCCGGGTCTTGCCGACCCCCGCCTCGCCGCCGATGAGCAGGGCCTGGGGCTCTCCCGCGGTCGCGCGGGAGAGCGCCTCGGTGAGGGCGGTGAGTTCGCCGGCGCGGCCGACGAACACGGGGCTGACTGACCTGGTCTCCACGGCGCCGAGCATCGCACAGGCGTCCACACCGTCGCCCATACGGGGGTCACGCGGCCCGGACGAAGCGGCCGTGTCCGCCGTCGCCCACCCGCCCCTCCGCGTCCTGGCCGCCGCTCCGGCGGCCGAGGCGGCGCAGCCCCCGGGGGGAGGCGACCGACTCGGCGGCCTCGTGGGACAGCCGCTGGGCGGCGGCCTCACGGACGAGCTGGGCGTGGTTCATGCGGTGGATCTCGTACTCGAACATCTGGTGCTCCTGGTCTTCCCGGTTTCGGCATCGCTCCTTGCGATGCCTCGACCTTCGTCTCCCAGGGGGTGCGGCCGCATCGGGCGGGTGCCGCATGTTCGGCGTACGGGGGGCCTTAGGCGGGTCCCAGAAGACCTTAGGGGGCCTTACGGGGGCCTCAGGATCCGGCGGTGGGAAGGCTCAGGAACAGGTCGAAGTAGGTACCGGCCGAGAGGAGCAGGCCGAGGCCGCCCAGGACGGCACCGGCGACGGCGACCGCGCGGACCCAGGCGGGGCGTCCGGGGAGGACGAGCACGAGGACGGCGACGAGCAGGGCGACGAGCGCGAAGACACCGTTCACCAGGGCGGTGCTGTGCCAGGCGTCGCCGTAGATCTCGGAGATCTGCTGGGCCGGGGTGCCGGCTCCGGAGGTCTTGATCTGTCCGATGAGGGTCTCGCGTTCGGCGACGACCTTGCCGGTCCAGGTGCCGGTGAGCGCGACGGCGCCGAGGGCGGCGGAGACCACGGCCGCGGCGGCGCCGCCGATGCCCGCGGCGGGCGCGGGGGCCGCCTCCGCGAACAGGGCCTCGTCGTCGCCCTCGTCGCCCTCGTCGCCCTCGTCGTCCTGGCCCTCGTCCAGGTCCGCGACGACCGGCCCGTCGACCGGCCCGTCCACCTTGCCGTCGGCCTTCCCGTCGGCCTTCCCGTCGAGCGGGTCCGCCGCGGTGTCCCGGGCCGGCGTGGTCCCGGCGACCGGGGCGCTCTCCGTACCGTCGGCCTTCTCGGCCGCCTCGGCGTTCTCGCCGGTCTTCTCTGTCGTCGTCCTGGTGTCCATGCGGCGCACGCTAGGGGGCGCACATGAGAGCCGCCTTAAGAGGCCTCGGAAGACGCCTCGGCCTTCGCGGCGCGCCACTCGGGGGCGAGCACGGCCCAGACCTCGGTGTCGGCGCGGGTGCCGCGGTGCGGGTAGTTCTCCCGCAGGACGCCTTCCCGCGTCATGCCGAGACGCCGGGCGACGGCGATGCTCGGCCCGTTCTTCGCGGAGGCGTGCCATTCGACGCGGTGGATGCCCCGTTCCTCGACGGCCCAGTCGATGATGACCCGGCAGGCCCGGGTGATCAGACCCTTCCCGGCGGCGGAGGGCTCCAGCCAGCAGCCCGCCTCCGCGGTCCCGTACGTCAGGTCCATGGTCCGGAAGAGGACGCCGCCGACGAGCGTACCCGCGGTCCAGATGCCGTAGATCCGTCCGGTGTCGTTCGCGGCCTTCTCGGCGTACGAGCGGAGGAAGGAGCGGGCGGAGTCCAGGTCGGCGACGAAGTCCGGCAGGGCGATGTGCTGTCCGACGAACTCCCGTCCCCGGTCCATGTGGGCCAGGAACTCCTCGGCCTGCCAGGGCTCCAGGGGCCTCAGCTCGGCGCCGTCGTCACCCAGCGATATCGCGAACATCCTCGTTCCTCTCCTCCACGGCCGGGATCGTCACCCGCATCCTGGGGATCTTCGCACGCTCGTCCGCGGCCTCGCGGCTCTCCGGCGGTTCGATGCTGATGCGGGGCAGGAGACGGTCGAGCCATCGGGGCAGCCACCAGTTCGCCCCGCCGAGCAGGTGCATGAGGGCGGGAACGAGGAGGGTGCGGAGCACGAAGGCGTCGAGGGCGACGGCCGCCGCGAGCGCGATGCCGAACATCGCGATGACCCGGTCGCCGGAGAGGACGAAGGCGAGGAAGACGGAGATCATGATGACGGCCGCGGAGTTGATCACGCGGCTGGTCTCGGCGAGGCCGACCCGGACCGCCCGCCGGTTGTCGCCGGTCTCCAGCCACTCCTCGTACATCCGGCTGACCAGGAAGACCTGGTAGTCCATGGAGAGTCCGAAGAGGACGGAGACCATGATCACGGGGAGGAAGGGTTCGATCGGCCCGGCGCTGCCGAGGCCGAGGAGTTCACTCCCCCAGCCCCATTGGAAGATCGCCACGACGACGCCGAAGGCCCCGGCGACGGCGAGGACGTTCATGGCGGCGGCCTTGAGCGGGATGCCGATCGAGCGGAAGGCGAGCAGGAGCAGCAGACAGCCGAGGGCGATGACGACGCCGACGAAGAGCGGCAGCTTGCCGACGATGATCTCGGCGAAGTCGTCGTACGAGGCGGTGACGCCGCCGACGTGCACGTCGAGGGAGGTGCCGGCCTCGGCCCGCGGGAGGACGTCCGCGCGGAGCCGGTCGACGAGCTCGCTGGTGGCCTTCGACTGGGGCGAGGACTCGGGGATGACGGTGAGGACGGCGGTGTCGCCGGAGCCGTTGTACGTGACCGGGGAGACGGAGGCGACCCCGCGGGTGGCGGAGAGCGCGGCCGGCAGCTGGTCGAGGGCCACCCGGTCGTCGGCGCCGTCGAGCCCGGCGACGAGGGTGAGCGGGCCGTTGACGCCGGGCCCGAAGCCGTCGGCGATCAGGTCGTACGCCTGCCGCGTGGTCGCGGTCGCCGGGCCGTTGCCCTGGTCGGAGGTGCCGAGGTGGAGCGAGAACGTGGGCAGGGCGAGGACGCCCATGACGACGACGGCGACGGCCCCGAGCAGCTTCGGGTGCCGCTCGACGAAGGCGGACCAGCGGGCGGCGAAGCCGGTGGGCAGCTCGGGCTGCGGGCCGTGCTCGGCGAGCGTCCGGCGTTCGCGCCGGGACAGCGCCCGCATGCCGATGAAGGAGAGCAGCGCCGGAAGGAAGGTGCCGGAGGCGGCGACCGTGAGGACGACGGTGAGGGAGGCGGCGATGGCGACGCCGTTGAGGAAGCCGAGCCGCAGTATCAGCATGCCGAGGAGCGCGATGCAGACGGTGGCCCCGGCGAAGACGACGGCGCGGCCGGTGGTGGCGACGGCGGTCTCGGCGGCCTCCGCCACGGACAGGCCGCGTTTCAGGCCTTTGCGGTGCCGGGTGACGATGAAGAGGGCGTAGTCGATGCCGACGCCGAGCCCGACGAGCATGCCGAGCATGGGGGCGAAGTCGGCGACGGTCATCAGATGGCCGAGGAGGACGATCCCGGAGTACGCGATGCCGACGCTGACGAGCGCGGTCGCGATGGGGAGCGCGGAGGCGGCGAGGGAGCCGAAGGCGAGGAAGAGGACGACGGCGGCGACGGCGACGCCGACGACTTCGGCGATGTGCCCGCCGGGGGCCTCGGTGAGGGCGACGGCGGTGCCGCCGAGCTCGACCGAGACGCTGTCGTCCGCTGCGGCCTTCGCCGTGTCGACGAGGGCGCGGGCCTGCGCCTGGGGGATGTCGTCGGCCTGCTCGTGGAAGGTGACGGTGGCGTAGGCGGTGTGCCCGTCCTCGCTGACCTGTCCCCGCGTGTCGCCGTACGGCGAGGTCACGGCGGCGATGCCGGGCAGTTCGGCGACCTCGTCGAGCATCACGGTCATGCGCCGCTCGACGGCGTCGGCGCGGACGCTGCCCTTGTCGGTGTGCCAGACGATGGTGTCGCTGTCGCCGCCGAGGCCCTGGAAGCCCCGGTCGAGGAGGGCGGTGGCCCGGCCCGACTCGGTGCCGGGGACCTCGTAGTCGTTGGAGTACGCGCTGCCGGCGACGACCGCCGCGGTGCCGACCCCGCCGAGGGCGAGGAGCCACAGGAGGACGGCGACGAGGCGGTGCTTGATGCACCACCGTGCGATGGCTGCCAAAGCAGGTGCTCCCTGGGTGGTTCGTGGATCTTCACGGGAGCAGCCCGGAAAGAACGCATGACCTACGTGGGGCCACTGTGACAGCTGAAAGTGATCGTTTGCCCGTTTCGTGTCGATACTCACAGGCGTGCCCGGGGGTCCGGAACCGAAGCCCTGGATCCCCGGGCACCGGGCGCACGGTGGGTGCTCAGCCGGAGACGCTGGCGCGACCGTTCTCGATGTGGCCCATGAGCCGGCGGCGGAAGCCGCCGGGCGCGGTCACCTCGACGTCGTACCAGCCGTGCGCGTCGGAGGCCGAGTGGACGACGGTACGGGTCCTCCCCGGCTTCACGGTGACGGTACGGGTCCAGTCGGCGAGGTCGTCCTCGTCGACGTATCCGAGCGGCCGCACGGTGAAGGCGAGGGGCGCCGGTCCGGTGTTCCGTACGGTGAGGTGCAGGTCACGGTCGTGGTGGTCGATCCGCGAGGCGAGCTCGGCGCCGCCCGTCGCCGGGCCCTCGAACTCGCGGCGGAAGCCGTTGGGGCCGGTGATCGTGAAGCGGTAGCGGTCGCCCGGAACGGGGACGGTCCACTCCCCCGTACCCCTGACGTCCCGGTGCTGCGGGACGGCGAACTCGCCCGCGTACGGGTAGAGCGCGAAGTGCGCGCTCGCCTTCCCCCGGTTGCTGAGCGCGACCGTCACCGATCCGGTGCCGGTCGTCGCGGCGGCGTCCGGCTGGTACGGCAGCGGGCGGGCGCGGCGGACGCCGGGCTCCTGCAGCGGCATCCGCTGCACGGCCGGGGGCTGGGGCCGCCAGCGGCCGGTGAAGGGCGGGATCGGGCCGGGCTGCTCGACCTCCGGCTGCCGGCGTCCCCGCTCGAAGTCGAAGGCCGAGGTGAGGTCGCCGGTGACGGCCCGACGCCAGGGGGTGATGTTGGGCTCCTCGATGCCCGTGAGCCGCTCCAGGAAGCGGATCACCGAGGTGTGGTCGAAGGTCTCGGAGCAGACGTAGCCGCCGACCGACCAGGGGGAGACGACGAGCAGCGGGACGCGGATGCCGAGGCCGGTGGGCAGCCCCTTCCAGCGCTCGTCCGTGTTGTCCGCGGGCGGGACGGGCGGCGGCACGTGGTCGAAGAAACCGTCGTTCTCGTCGTAGTTGATCAGGACGACGGTGTGCCGCCAGACGTCCGGATGCGCGCCGAGGGCGTCGAGCACCTTGTAGACCAGAGTGGCGGAGGCGATCGGCGAGGAGGAGCCGGGATGCTCGGAGTCGATCGCGGAGGGCACGAGGTACGAGACCTCGGGGAGCGTGCCGGCGGCGACGTCGGCGCGGAAGGCGTCGGCGAGGGTGCCGGACTCGACGCGGCGCAGTCCGCGCTCGAAGAGGGAGCGCTCGGCGTCGGTGAGGCCGGCGACGCCCTCCTCCAGGAGGCCGAGGAGGCGGGCGCGCTCGGTGGCGTCGTCGGTGTCGCGGACGGCGGCGTAGAACGACTCCATGAAGGTGTGCTCGCCGGTCCCGGCGAGGGCCTTGCGGGCGATCTTCTTGAAGCTGGTGAAGAACTCGATGTTGTTGTCGGTGAAGTTCTCCCACTCGGTGTATGTCTTCCAGCTGCGCCCGGCGGCTTCGAGGCGCTCGGCGTAGGTGGGCCAGCCGTAGCCGGGGTGGGTGCCCTCGGCGTACGCGGCGTTGGTGACGGCCCTGCTGCCGTCGGCCTCGAAGCCGGTCCAGCCGGACCAGAGGTGGTTGCGGTTGGGGCTCGTCGAGGTGTGGACGGACGAGTGGTAGGCGTCGCAGATCGTGAAGGTGTCGGCGAGCTCGTAGTGCAGGGGGATGTCCTGCCGGCCGTAGAACGCCATGGTGGCGGCGGTCTTGGCCGAGACCCATCCGTCCATCCAGCCGCCGCGCCAGGCCTTGCCGCCGCCGCTCCAGGAGTGGTCGAGGTCCCCGATGTACTGGAGGTCCTTCCGCTGGGTCTCGGCGGCACCCCGGATCGGGAAGGGCAGCACGGTCCGGCCGAGCGCGGCGGGCTGCTCGAACACCGGCTTGCCCGAGGGCAGTTCGATGGCGTTGCGGTCGCCGAATCCGCGGACGCCGCGGAGGGTGCCGAAGTAGTGGTCGAAGGAACGGTTCTCCTGCATCAGGATCACCACGTGCCGGACCGCCGACATCCCCCCGGCCGGGGGCTCCGCGGCCATCGCGGCCTGCAACGACGGCGGCAGCAGCGAGCCGGCGGCGGCGACGCCGAAGGCGCCCCCACCCAGTGCGAGGAGCCTTCTGCGGGACATCTCGGGGGACTTCTCGGGGGACAAGACCGACCTCCAGTCGACGGCCAATGGTTCGCCTTCGAGCCATTGGATGGTACGCCGGGGACGGTAGTGAGACGGGATGACGACGAGAAGACCCGACGGGGGCGCGGTGGTGAACGTCCAAGAGAACGTGACGGGAATCCAAGCGATTTCCGGCCACGATCGCGAACCGCCACCGGACCTCTGCCGCCCGTTCGACGGCGGGTCGGGGCCGGGCCCCCGCCGCCCGTCCGACGGCGGGTCGGGGCCGGGCCCCCGCCGCCCGTCCGGCGCCCGACGGCAGGCCAGGTCCGGGGAGGGGTGACGCGGCGGCCGGGCCCGCCCCGGAGGGCCCGCTTCTCGTCGTACGGGTCGACGCGGGGGCCCCGGCCGCCGCCCCCGCCGCGGAAGGGCGAGCGGGGCCGTTCCCGCGTTGACCGGAAGGCCACCGGAACGGCAAGCTGACCGTCTGTCAATCACGGTGCCCTGGGGGAACATTGAGCAACACGGCACACCACATCGGCCCCGACTCCACACCCGACCGGTACCGGCTCCTCCGGTCCATCGGGCGGGGCGGCGAGGCCGTGCTCTACCTCGCGGAGATCGAGCTGGCCGGCGGCACCGAGCCCGTCGTCGTCAAGGTCCTCGACTCGAAGACCACGATCACGCCCGAGGTCTTCGAGCGGATCAGCCAGAAGTGGAACGAGCAGGCCGAGCTGCTGCGCTTCGTCCACCGGCCCGGCGTCGTCGGCGTACGGGAGCACTTCCAGGGGCCGCCGATCCACCGGCCCGGCGAGTCCGGGACCCTCACCGGCCGCGCCCTGGTCCTCGTCATGAACCACGTCGACGGCCTCGACCTGCGCGACTGGCGGGCCGAGCGCACCCTCGCCACACCCGGCGAGCGGCGCGAGGTGATGCGGACCCTGGAGCAGCTCGCCGACGTCCTGGACTGGCTGCACTCCGGCAAGGCCACCCCGTCCGGGCGGACCGTCGTCCACGGCGACCTCTCCCCCGGCAACGTCATGGTCGACGAGCACGGGCAGGCGACCCTCGTCGACTTCGGCCTGAGCAAGCTGACCGCCGACCACCAGACCGCCGAGGTGTGGTTCACCCCCGGCTACGCGGCCCCGGAGGTCTTCGAGGGCAAGCGCACCCCGGGCACCGACCGCTACGCCTTCGGCGCCATCGCGTACTTCCTGCTCAGCGGGCAGTCCCCGCCGGCCGCGCCCGAGCAGCTGGTGGCCGCGTTCCGCGCGCTGCCGCAGATCGCGGGGCTGCCGGAGGACCAGCGGGAACGGGTCCTGAGCATCGCCGCCGCCGACGCGAACCGCCGGCCGCTGTCCCTGTCGGGGTGGGTGAAGGACGTACGGCACGGGGTGGTCTCCACGACGACCTCACGCCCGGCGACGGTCGCGGACGCGGTTCCGCCGGTCCCGCCCGCGCGGCCCGCGGCGCCTCCGCAGCCCGTGACCCCGCCGCCTCCCCCGGTGGCCGCGCCCGTCGCGGCGCCGCCGGTGGTGGCGCCCCAGTCGGCCGCCGTGTCCCAGCCGGTGGTGGCGCCCCAGCCGGCCGTCGTGTCCCAGCCGGTGGCACCCCAGCCGACCGTCGCCACCCCCGTCCCCGCCCCGCCCGGCGGCTTCGGCCCTCCGATGTCGAACACCGCACCGACCGCTTCCGGCCACGCTCCCGAGCGTCGCCGCCGCCGTAAGGGCCCGCTGATCGGCGCCGTCGTCGGGGTCGTCGTGATCGCGGTCCTCGCGGTGGTCGGCGTCCAGCTGCTCGGCGACAAGGACGAGGACGGCAAGAACAAGGCCGGCGGGAGCCCTTCCCCCACGGCCGCCACCTCCGCGCCCGCCACGACGGAGCCCACGACGGAAGCGCCGACGGAGGAGCCGACCTCGGCGGAACCGGCCTCCGCGGAACCGACGGACACCCCGACCACGGACCCGGAGGGTTCCGCGAGCCCGACCGACGACCCCGGCTCGGTGCGGGACCTGCCCGTCGCCGATCTCACCGCCCTCGCCTCGGTCAGCGATCCCGACGACTTCGTCATCGGCAGCGCGAAGATCGACACCAAGGAGTACGGGGCCGCCCTCATCGGCGACTGCTACAACGGCGCGTACGTCGAGTACGACCTCAACCGCGAGTGGAAGATCTTCGAGTTCACCGCCGGGATCGACGACGGCTCCAGGATCGAGTCGGCGCGGGTCGTCGTCTCCGTCGACGACCAGCCCGCGCTCTTTAACGAGACCGTGGCCCTCGGAAAGCCGGTCACCAAGTCCCTGAACATCGAAGGGGCCCTGCGGCTGCGGCTCAAGGTGGAGTCGACCTGCGACGACTCCGGCAACGCGGTCATCGCCGCCCCGCTGCTCAAGCGGTAGCGCGTACGGACGACGCGAACGGCCCCGCACCGGAACTCCGGTGCGGGGCCGCTCCCGTACGCGTACGGGAAGGGACTCAGCCCTCGCTGACGCCCAGCTTCTCCAGGATCAGGTCCTTGACCTTCGCCGCGTCCGCCTGGCCCCGGGTGGCCTTCATGACCGCGCCGACCAACGCGCCGACCGCCGCGACCTTGCCGCCGCGGATCTTGTCCGCGATGGCCGCGTTGCCCGCGATGGCCTCCTCGACCGCCGCCCCGAGCGCGCCGTCGTCGGAGACGACCTTCAGACCGCGCTTCTCGACGACCGCGTCCGGGGTGCCCTCGCCGGCGAGGACGCCCTCGATGACCTGACGGGCCAGCTTGTCGTTGAGGTCGCCGGAGGCGACCAGGGCCGAGACCCGGGCCACGTCGGCCGGGGTGATGGCCAGCTCCTCCAGGGAGACGCCCTGCTCGTTGGCGTTGCGGGCGAGCTCGCCCATCCACCACTTGCGGGCCGAGGCCGCGTCCGCGCCCGCCTCGATCGTGGCGACGATCGCCTCGACCGCGCCCGCGTTGAGGATGGACTGCATGTCCAGCTCGGACACGCCCCACTCCTCGCGCAGCCGGTTGCGGCGCACCCGCGGCAGCTCGGGGAGGCCCTTGCGGAGCTCCTCGACCCACTCGCGGGCCGGGGCCACGGGGACGAGGTCGGGCTCCGGGAAGTACCGGTAGTCCTCGGCGTTGTCCTTGATGCGGCCGGAGGTGGTGGAGCCGTCGTCCTCGTGGAAGTGACGGGTCTCCTGCACGATCGTGCCACCGGAGGTGAGCACGGCCGCGTGGCGCTGGATCTCGAAGCGCGCCGCGCGCTCCACGGAGCGGAGCGAGTTGACGTTCTTCGTCTCCGAGCGGGTGCCGAAGGTCTTGGTGCCGTGGCGGCGCAGCGACAGGTTCACGTCGCAGCGCATCTGGCCCTTGTCCATGCGCGCGTCGGAGACGCCGAGGGCGCGGATCAGCTCGCGCAGCTCGGCGACGTACGCCTTGGCGACCTCGGGGGCCCGCTCGCCCGCGCCCTCGATCGGCTTGGTGACGATCTCGATGAGCGGGATGCCGGCCCGGTTGTAGTCCAGCAGGGAGTGGGACGCGCCGTGGATACGGCCGGTGGCGCCGCCGACGTGCAGCGACTTGCCGGTGTCCTCCTCCATGTGGGCGCGCTCGATCTCCACGCGGAAGATCTCGCCGTCCTCCAGCTGGACGTCCAGGTAGCCGTTGAAGGCGATCGGCTCGTCGTACTGGGAGGTCTGGAAGTTCTTCGGCATGTCCGGATAGAAGTAGTTCTTCCGGGCGAAACGGCACCACTCGGCGATCTCGCAGTGCAGCGCGAGGCCGATCTTGATGGCGGACTCGACGCCGATCGCGTTGACGACGGGCAGCGAGCCGGGCATGCCGAGGCAGGTCGGGCAGGTCTGCGAGTTCGGCTCCGCGCCCAGCTCGGTCGAGCAGCCGCAGAACATCTTCGTCTTGGTGCCCAGCTCGACATGGACCTCGAGGCCCATGACGGGGTCGTACTCGGCGAGCGCCGCTTCGTACGACAGCAGTTCAGTGACAGTCACGGTGAGACTTTCCCTCTCAGCCCAGCAGGACGTCGTCGTCGCCCAGGCGCTTCAGCTCCCGGTAGAGGATCGCCAGGCCGGTCACGATGGCGGCGGCGGAGACCGCGGCGTCGACGAGCCGCAGCACGTCGCCGTCGCTGCGGGCCAGCTTGGCCTGCTTGGCGACGCTGACGGCGCCGAACGCGGTGGTCGCCAGCGAGACGTAGACGCCGGTCTTCGACTTCTTGAAGTTCTTGGCCTTCTTTGCCATGGCACTCACAGCGACGGAGCCTCCTCGAGCAGCGGGTGACCCCACTTTTCCACGAAGGCGGCCTCGACGGCGGCGCCGACCTTGTAGAGCCGGTCGTCCTTCATGGCGGGGGCGATGATCTGCAGACCGACCGGGAGACCGTCCTCGGGCGCCAGGCCGCAGGGCAGCGACATGGCGGCGTTGCCGGCCAGGTTGGTCGGGATGGTGCACAGGTCCGCGAGGTACATGGCCATCGGGTCGTCGGCCCGCTCGCCGATCGGGAAGGCCGTGGTGGGGGTCGTCGGGGAGACGATCACGTCCACCTGCTCGAAGGCCTGCTCGAACTCGCGGGTGATGAGGGTCCGGACCTTCTGGGCCGAGCCGTAGTACGCGTCGTAGTAGCCGGAGCTGAGCGCGTACGTGCCGAGGATGATGCGGCGCTTGACCTCGTCGCCGAAGCCGGCCTCGCGGGTGAGGGCGGTGACGTCCTCGGCCGAACGGGTGCCGTCGTCGCCGACCCGCAGGCCGTAGCGCATGGCGTCGAAGCGCGCCAGGTTCGAGGAGCACTCGGACGGCGCGATCAGGTAGTACGCCGAAAGGGCGAGGTCGAAGGTCGGGCAGTCCAGCTCGACGATCTCGGCGCCCAGCTCCTTGAGGAGCTCGACGGACTCGTCGAAGCGCTGCACGACACCGGCCTGGTAGCCCTCGCCGCGGAACTGCTTGACGACGCCGACGCGCATGCCGCCGACGGAGCCGCTGAGGGCCGCCTCGACGACCGGCGGGACCGGGGCGTCGATGGAGGTCGAGTCGAGCGGGTCGTGCCCGGCGATGGCCTCGTGGAGGAGGGCCGCGTCCAGGACCGTACGGGCGCAGGGGCCGCCCTGGTCGAGGGAGGACGAGAAGGCCACCATGCCGTAGCGGGAGACCCCGCCGTAGGTCGGCTTGACGCCGACGGTGCCGGTGACGGCGGCGGGCTGGCGGATGGAGCCACCGGTGTCCGTGCCGATGGCGAGGGGGGCCTCGTACGCGGCGAGGGCGGCGGAGGAGCCGCCGCCGGAACCGCCGGGGATCCGGGTCAGGTCCCAGGGGTTGCCGGTCGGGCCGTACGCGCTGTTCTCCGTGGAGGAGCCCATCGCGAACTCGTCCATGTTGGTCTTGCCGAGGATGACGACGTCGGCGGCCTTGAGGTTCTTGACCAGGGTCGCGTCGTACGGCGGGATCCAGCCCTCCAGGATCTTCGAGCCCACGGTCGTCGGCATGCCGGCGGTGGTGAAGATGTCCTTGAGCGCGAGCGGTACGCCGGCGAGGGGGCCGAGCTTCTCGCCGCGGGCACGCTTCTCGTCGACGGCGCGGGCCTGCGCGAGCGCGCCCTCACGGTCGACGTGCAGGAAGGCGTGCACCTTCTCGTCGACGGCCTCGATGCGGGCGAGGTGGGCCTCGGTGACCTCGACGGCGGTCAGTTCGCCGGCGGCGATCCGCCGGGCGATCTCGGCCGCGGTGAGCTTGATGATGTTGTCCGTCATGACTGTTAGTCCTCCCCCAGGATCTGCGGCACCTTGAAACGCTGCTGCTCCTGGGCCGGGGCGCCGGAGAGCGCCTGCTCGGGGGTGAGCGACGGACGGACCTCGTCCGCGCGCATGACATTGGTCAGCGGCAGCGGGTGGGAGGTCGGCGGTACGTCTTGGTCGGCGACCTCGGAGACGCGGGCGACCGCGCCGATGATGTCGTCGAGCTGGCCGGCGAAGTGATCGAGTTCTTCGCCCTTCAGCTCCAGACGCGCCAGCCGTGCGAGGTGGGCGACCTCCTCGCGCGTGATGCCAGGCATGCGGATCCTCACGGGGTGAGCTTGATGGTGTGGCCCCATCCTATGGGGCCGGTGCCGTTGCCCGTGAAACGGTTTGCCCGGCGTCCTGGTGACGGGGAGGACGGCCCCTACTGGACGACCTGGCCGGAGGGGTGGTCGAGCGGGCCGGTTGCGTGGTCCAGCGGGCCCGCCGCGTGGTCGAGCGGGCCCACGGCGCGGTCGAGCTCCGCCTGGGCCGCGATGTCGGCGGGGCGGCGCCAGCCGTGCTCGCCGCGGGCCAGGAGCCAGGCCGTCGCCTCGCCCGGCGGCATCGCGGCGGCGACCAGCCAGCCCTGGACGGCGTCGCAGCCCAGGTCACGGAGGCGTTCCCAGGTCTCGTCGTCCTCGACGCCCTCGGCGACGACGAGGAGGCCGAGGGAGTGGGCGAGGTCGACGGTGCAGCGGACGATCTCGGCGTCCTCGGTGTCGACGGCGAGCCGGGCGACGAAGGAGCGGTCGATCTTCAGTTCGCTGACGGGGAGTCGGCGCAGATGGACGAGGGAGGAGTAGCCGGTGCCGAAGTCGTCGAGGGACATCTTGACGCCGTGGCCGGTGAGGCCGTTGAGCGTGTCGGCGGCCCGCTGGGGGTCCTCCAGGAGCACGTGCTCCGTTATCTCCAGCTGGAGCGCTCCGGCCGGGACGCCGTGGCGGGCCAGCCGGGCGGCGACGGCTCCCGCGAAACCGGGAGTGTGCACGTCGCGCGGCGAGACGTTGACGGCGACCGGGACGTTGAGCCCCTGGGCGCGCCAGCGGGCGACCTGGGCGAGGGCGGTCTCCAGGACGTACTCGGTGAGGTGGGGCATCAGTCCTGAGGACTCGGCGATGGCGATGAACTCGTCCGGCGGAACCTTTCCGCGCTCCGGGTGCACCCAGCGGACGAGGGCCTCGAGGCCGGCGACCTGGCCGTCGAAGCGGACCTTGGGCTGGTAGTGGAGTTCGACCTCGCCGGCGTCGAGGGCGCGGCGCAGGTCGCCGAGGAGGCCGAGCCGGTCGGGCGTGTTGGAGTCGCGCTTGGACTCGTAGACCTCGACCCCGGTGCGGTCCCGCTTGGCCTGGTACATGGCGACGTCGGCGCGGCGCAGCAGGCCCTCCGCGTCGAGGGCGTGGTCGGGGAAGACGGCGACGCCCGCGCTGGCCTCGAGGACGAGGGTGAGCCCGTCGAGGTCGAGCGGGGAGGAGAGCTCGGCGACGAGGTGGCGGGCGACCCGCTGGGCGCTCGTGGTGGAGTCGGCGGTGGGCAGCAGGACGGCGAACTCGTCCCCGCCGAGCCGGGCGGCCTCGGCGCCGCGGGGCAGGGCGAGGCGGAGCCGGTCGGCGATCTGGAGGAGCAGCCGGTCGCCCGCGAGGTGTCCGAGGGTGTCGTTGACCGACCGGAAGCGGTCGAGGTCGATCAGGACGAGGGCGGCGCGGGCGCCCTCTCCCTCGGCCTCCTCCAGGGCGGTCCAGGCCCGCTCCAGGAGCCATTGGCGGTTGGGGAGCCCGGTCAGCGGGTCGCGCAGCTGCTCCTCGGCGCGGGCACGGGCGATCCAGAGGGTGGAGTCGAGGGCGATGAGGGGGACGGCGAAGAGCGGCAGCAGGACCGGTCTGGTGGCGGCGACGACGCAGATCAGCGGGGCGATGCCGAGCAGGGCGACGGCGACGAGGCCCTGCCGGAGGAGGGCGGTGCGGGCGACCGTGGGCAGTCCGCGGCCCTGGGGGGCGAGCGTGTACCACAGGAGGATGCGGGTCACCACGAGGTAGGCGGCCGCGGCGAGCACGACTTCCGGGAGGTCCCCGATGGTCCAGTCGAGGGGCCGCCAGGGCTGTTCGACGCTGGGTACGTCTCCGAAGAGGGCGAGGACGAGGGCGGCCGCGGCGACGCCGAGGACGTCGGCGGCGCCGTGCAGGAGGCCCTGGCGCCAGCGGTGTCGGCGGGCGGCGCCGACGAGGGCGACGACGGTCAGCGAGACGAGTCCCGCGGGCACCCAGCCGTACAGGAGGAGGACGGCGAGGGTGAGGGCGGCGCCGGAGCCGGTGCCGCCCCACCAGCGGTCGCGGCCGAGGGCGACCAGGTGACCGACGATGAGGCCGGTGAGGACGGCGAAGGACCAGCCGGTGACACCGCCGGGGAAGAGTCCGTGGCCGGTGCTCAGGCCTCGCTGGAGTCCGGCGGCCAGTACGACGGCGGCGATGCCCACCACGGCTGCGGGCAGCCGGGAGGTGAAGCCCAGGGGCACCACACGGCCGTGTGGCCGTGGGACCGGGGCGGCGCTCTCGGTCGGTTCCATTCCCGTCCCTCTCACAGGCGGCGGTGCCGTCGGTGTGCGACGGCCGCGGTCACGCGGCCGTCCGTCGTCCGGCCGTCCGTCGCACGGCCGTCGTCGGGCGGTCGTGTCTCGTGTTCGACGGGGCCGTCGTCCTGGCGCCACGACCGCCGGAGCCCTCGCACGGCCGTGCAGGACGAGACGCACGGTCACCACACTAGGCCGCCGAGGGCTTCGACGGGCAGCGCTCTCCCTCTCTTGCCCGAATGAGACCCGGCCACCCGTAACGATCTGGTATGCGCCGAACGGGTGAACCCGGCGGGGCTCTCACGGGAGTCCGGGGTGCTACTCGGCGACCGGGACCGCGACCTCCCTGGCGGCGTCGGGCCCTTGTTCGAGCAGGACCGCGAAGCCGTCCTCGTTCAGAACCGGAACCTTCAGCTGCATCGCCTTGTCGTACTTCGAACCGGGGTTCTCGCCGACCACCACGAAGGCGGTCTTCTTCGAAACGGAACCGGTCACCTTCGCTCCGAGCCGCTGGAGGGACTCTTTTGCGCCATCCCTGGTGAACTTCTCCAGGGTGCCGGTCACCACGACCGTGAGCCCTTCCAGCGGACGCGGCCCCTCGTCCTCCCCGGCGCCCTCGTCCTCCAGGCTGACCCCGGCCGCCCGCCACTTGCGCACGATCTCCCGGTGCCACTCCTCGGAGAACCACTGCTTCACCGCGGCCGCGATGATCCCGCCGACCCCGTCGACGGCCGCGAGCTCCTCCTCGCTCGCCTGCTCGATCCGCTCCAGGGAACGGAACTCACGGGCCAGCGCCGCGGCCGCGACCGGCCCCACGTGCCGGATCGACAGCCCGTTGATGAAGCGGGCGAGCGGACGCTCCTTGGCCGCCGCGATGTTCTCCAGCATGGCGAGCGCGTTCTTCTTCGGCTCGCCCTTCTGGTTGGCGAAGACGGTGGCGATCTTCTCCTCGCCGGTCTTCGGGTCCCGCTTGGGCAGTCCGCTGTCCGGGTCGAGGACGTACGCCCTGATCGGGAGGAGCTGCTCGATGGTGAGGTCGAAGAGGTCGCCCTCGTCCCTGAGCGGCGGCTCGGACGGCTCCAGGGGCTGGGTCAGGGCGGCGGCGGCCACGGCGCCGAACTTCTCGATGTCCAGGCACTCGCGGCCGGCGAGGAACTCGACGCGCTCGCGCAGCTGGGCCGGGCAGGCCCGGGCGTTCGGACAGCGGAGGTCGATGTCGCCCTCCTTCATCGGCTTCAGCGGCGTCCCGCACTCGGGGCACACCGCCGGCATGACGAACTCCCGCTCGCTGCCGTCCCGCAGGTCGGCGACCGGCCCGAGGATCTCCGGGATGACGTCACCGGCCTTGCGCAGCACGACCGTGTCGCCGATCAGGACGCCCTTGGCCTTCACCACCTCCTGGTTGTGGAGGGTGGCGAACTCGACCTCGGAACCGGCCACGGTCACCGGCTCCACCTGCGCGTACGGAGTGACGCGCCCGGTCCGGCCGACGCCGACCTTGATGTCGAGCAGCTTGGTGTTGACCTCCTCCGGCGCGTACTTCCAGGCGATCGCCCAGCGCGGGGCGCGCGCGGTGGAGCCGAGGCGGCCCTGGAGCGGGATCTCGTCGAGCTTGACGACGACACCGTCGATCTCGTGCTCCACGGAGTGCCGGTTC
This sequence comes from Streptomyces sp. NPDC058664, assembly GCF_042716635.1. Taxonomy (NCBI): domain Bacteria; kingdom Bacillati; phylum Actinomycetota; class Actinomycetes; order Kitasatosporales; family Streptomycetaceae; genus Streptomyces; species Streptomyces sp. NPDC058664. The sequence goes on from NZ_JBHXRW010000066.1 coordinate 26,797, forward strand.
TCCCCGAAGTACGCGATGAACTCCCGCACCTCGTCGAGCGTGTCCACCACCCGGTTGTGCCGGGCCGTGGGCAGGCCCCACTCCTGGAGCAGTCCGTACGCCTCCGAGAGCCGGGCGATGTCGAAGCCCTCGCGGGCTCCGATGCCGTGCACCACCATGTGGAGCGGGCGGGAGGCGGTGATCTTCGGGTCCTTCTGCCGGAGCGAACCGGCGGCCGCGTTGCGCGGGTTGGCGAAGGGCTTCTCACCGGCCTCGACCAGACGGGCGTTGAGCCCGAGGAAGGCCTCCATCGGGAAGTAGACCTCGCCGCGGATCTCCACGAGGTCCGGGATCCGGTCACCGCTCAGCCGCTCCGGGACGTCCGCGATCGTGCGCACGTTGGGCGTGATGTCCTCGCCGGCGCGGCCGTCGCCCCGGGTCGCGGCCCGGGTCAGCCGCCCGTGCTCGTACGTGAGGTTGACCGCGAGCCCGTCGACCTTCAGCTCGCACAGGTAGTGGAAGTCGGGGGTGCCGACGTCCCGCGCGGTCCGCTCGGCCCAGGCGGCCAACTCCTCGTCGTCGAAGGCGTTGTCCAGGGAGAGCATCCGCTCCCGGTGCTCGACGGAGGTGAACTCCGTCTCGTACTGTCCCGCCACCTTCTGGGTCGGCGAGTCCGGCGTCCGCAGCTCCGGGTACTCCTCCTCCAGCGCCTCCAGGGCGCGCAGGAGCTTGTCGAACTCGCCGTCGCTGATGACCGGCTGGTCCTTCACGTAGTACCGGAAGCGGTGCTCCTCGACCTGCTCGGCGAGGTCGGCGTGCTTCTCCCGTGCCTCGGCGGGCAGGGCCCCCTGTTCGACTGCCACCTTCGTCCGTCCTCCCGTGCCTCGAAACCCGGTCACTCTGGGTTGTCCGCGAGCGACCTCGCCGCCCGGACGCAGTGGGCGAGCGCCTCGCGGGCGTAGGCGGGCGAAGCGCCCGCGAGCCCGCACGTGGGGGTGATGACCACGGACTCCGCGAGAGTCCCCGGATTCAGCCCCAGCCTGCGCCACAGCGTCCTGACACCCATGACGCTACCGCCCGGGTCCGACAACGGGCCGTCGGTGGACGCCACCACACCGGCGAAGAGCTTGGTACCGGCCTCCACGGCCTCCCCGATCGACTCCTCGTCACGCTCGGTGAGAAGCCCGAAGTCGAACGAGACGCCGGCGACCCCGGACCTCCGCAGCAGCGCGAACGGCACGTCCGGGGCGCAGGAGTGGACGACCACCGGCCCGTCGTGGACCGCGATCACCTCCCGCAGGGCGCTCTCCACGACCTGCCGGTCGACGGCCCGGTAGGTGCGGTAGCCGCTGGCGGTGCGGACGTGGCCGCGCAGGACCGCGGTGAGCGAGGGCTCGTCGAGCTGGAGGACGACCCGGGCCCCCGGGATCCGCTTGCGCAGCTCCGCGAGGTGTCCGTGGAGTCCCTCGGCGAGCGAGCCCACCAGGTCGCGGCAGGCGCCCGCGTCCCCGAGCGCCGCCTCGCCGCCGCGCAGCTCCAGGGCGGCGGCGAGCGTCCACGGCCCCACGGCCTGCACCTTGAGCGGGCCCTCGTACCCCTGGGTGAACTCCTCCAGGGCGTCCAGGTCCTCACCCATCCAGGAACGGGCCCGCCGGGTGTCCCGGCCGGGCCGGTCGCTGATCCGCCAGCCGCTCGGCTCCACGTGCGCGTACAGGTCGACGAGCATCCCGATGGTCCGGCCGACCATGTCGGCGCCGGGGCCGCGGGCGGGCAGCTCGGCCAGGAACGGGAAGTCCTCGAAGGATCCGGTGGCGGTCCTGGCGGCCTCACGGGCGTCGCCGCCGGGCAGGGACCCGACGCCGGTCGCGGGACCCCAGAGCTTCGTGTCGTCCGTGTCGCCCATGGTCAGCGTCCCGGCCTGACGGTGAGGTCGTTGATCTCGGCGTCGCGCGGCAGGTCGATCGCGGTGAGGATCGCCGTCGCGACCGACTCGGGGTCGATCCACCGGGAGGGGTCGTACTCCTTGCCCTCCTGGGCGTGGACCTTCGCCTGCATGGGACTCGCGGTACGGCCCGGATAGACCGAGGTCACCCGCACCCCGTGGGCGTGCTCCTCGTGGCGCAGGGCGTCGGCGAGCGCCTTGAGGCCGTGCTTGGAGGCGGCGTACGCACCCCATTCGGCGTGCGCGCTGAGCCCGGCGCCCGAGTTCACGAAGACGACGTGGCCCTGGGAGACCCGGAGCTGGGGCAGCAGGTGCCGGGTCAGCTCGGCCGGGGCGACCAGGTTGACGTTCAGCTGGTGGTGCCAGGTCTTCGGGGTGAGGTCGCCGATCGGGCCGAGGTCGACGACGCCGGCGATGTGCAGCAGGCTGTCCACCCGCTCGGGCATGGTCTGGTGCGAGAACGCCCAGGAGAGCCGGTCCGGGTCCGCCAGGTCGCCGACGAGCGTCCGCGCCCCGGGAAACTGCCCGGCGAGCTCCTTGGCGCGCCCCGCGTCGCGCGCGTGGAGCACGAGTTCGTCCCCGCGCGCGTGGAGGCGGCGCGCGACGGCCGCGCCGATGCCGGAACCGGCTCCGGTGATCACATGTGTAGCCATGGGAGCCATGCTCGCATCAGCGGGAGCCGATGTTCTCCTCCAGGTGGGCCAGAGCCGTCGGGGCGTCGTCGGCGAAGAAGACGAGGTCGGTGAGCGGGAGGGGGAGGAAGCCCTCCTCGTCCATGCGGCGGAACTGGGTCTTCAGACCGTCGTAGAAGCCGGCCGTGTTGAGCAGGACCACCGGCTTGGTGTGCTTGCCGTGCTTCTTCAGCTCCAGGATCTCGGTGGCCTCGTCGAGGGTGCCGGTGCCGCCGACCATGATCACGATCGCGTCGGACTTGGCGAGGAGGAGCGCCTTGCGCGCGGCCAGGTCCTCGGTGACGACCATCTCGTCGGCGTTCGCGCGGGCCTTGTGCGCGAGGAAGTCGACGGAGACGCCGACCAGTCGGCCGCCGGCCTCCTGCACGCCGTCCGCGACGACCTTCATCAGGCCGGTGTCGGAGCCGCCCCAGACCAGGGTGTGGCCGGCCTTGCCGAGGAGGCGGGCGAAGTCGCGGGCGGGGGCCGTGTAGCGCTCGTCGAGGTCGGCCGCGGAGAGGAAGACGCAGATGTTCATGGCCTCACCGTAGGCCGTGACCAGCGGCTTCCAAGATTCTTCGGGAAATCCCGCTCCGCGGCGATGAGTTCCGGTGACGGCCCCGGTCTGCCCTGCCATGGATGAGGTGGACACCGCGCTGAGCAGGCTCCGGGGACGGGTCACGTCACGGGACGGGACGCCGATCGCGTACGAGAGGTACGGGGACGGGCCGCCGCTCGTCCTGGTGAGCGGCGCCCTGGGGACGGCCGCGACCGAACGGCCGCTCGGCCTGCTGCTCGCCCGGCGCTTCTCGGTGGTGGCGTACGACCGCAGGGGGCGCGGCGGGAGCGGCGACACCGGGCCGTACGCGGTGGAGCGGGAGATCGAGGACCTGGCGGCGGTGGCCGCCGCGGCCGGGGCCGGTGCGGCCCTGCACGGGGTGGGCACCGGGGGCGCGCTGGCGCTCGCCGCGGTGGCCGCCGGGCAGCCGGCGGACCGGGTCTCGGTGTACGAGCCGCCGTACTCGGCGGAGGCCGCCCGGCGGCGGCTGCGGGTGGCGGCGCTCCTCGGCCAGGGGCGGCGGGCCGCGGCGCTCGCGCTGTTCCTCGCGGACGCGACGGTGCCGGCGGAGCTGCGGCCCGGAGTCGCGGACCTCGCGCACACCCTCGCGTACGACCTCGCCGTCCTCGGTGACGGGACGGTGCCGGAGCGGCGGCTCGCCGGGGTCCACGCGCGCGTCCTGGTGGTCGACGGGGGCGCGAGCCCGGCGGGGACCCGGCAGGCGGCCCGCGCCCTGGCGGCGGCCCTCCCCAGGGCCCGGCACCGCACCCTGACGGGCCAGACGTGCGAGGTGGCCCCGCACGTGCTCGCCCCGGTCCTGGAGGAGTTCCTCTCCGAGGACCGGGAGACCGCGGAGGCCGCCTGAGGAGGTGCGGGACTACGCCGTGGCCTCCGCCGTCGTGCGGCGGGTCGTCGTCGCGATCGTGGCCGAGCCCACCACGCGCGTGCCGTCGTACAGGACGATCGCCTGACCGGGGGCCACGCCGCGGACCGGTTCGGCGAAGGCGACCGTGAGCTCGCCGTCCGCCAGGGACGCCGTCACCTCGGTCTCGCCGCCGTGGGCGCGGAGCTGCGCGGTGTAGCGGCCCTCGCCCTCCGGGGCAGTGCCGCACCAGCGGGGCTTGATCGCGGTCAGCGCGGTGACGTCGAGCGCCTCGACCGGGCCGACCGTCACCGTGTTGTTCACGGGCGAGATGTCCAGGACGTAGCGGGGCTTGCCGTCCGCGGCCGGGTGGCCGATCCGCAGGCCCTTGCGCTGGCCGATGGTGAAGCCGTACGCGCCCTCGTGGGTGCCGACCTTCGTACCGGCCTCGTCGACGATGTCGCCCTCCGCCCTGCCCAGACGGGAGGCGAGGAAGCCCTGGGTGTCGCCGTCGGCGATGAAGCAGATGTCGTGGCTGTCGGGCTTCTTCGCGACCGCGAGTCCGCGCCGCTCGGCCTCCGCCCGGATCTCGTCCTTGGTGGTGAGGGTGTCGCCCAGCGGGAACATCGCGTGCGCGAGCTGCTTCTCGTCGAGCACCCCGAGGACGTACGACTGGTCCTTGGCCACGTCGGAGGCCCGGTGCAGCTCGCGGGTGCCGTCCTCGTTCAGGACGACCGTCGCGTAGTGGCCGGTGCAGACCGCGTCGAAGCCGAGGGCGAGCGCCTTGTCGAGCAGCGCCGCGAACTTGATCTTCTCGTTGCAGCGGAGGCACGGGTTGGGGGTGCGGCCGGCCTCGTACTCCGCGACGAAGTCGTCGACGACGTCCTCGCGGAACCGCTCGGCGAGGTCCCACACGTAGAACGGGATGCCGATGACGTCGGCCGCCCGGCGCGCGTCACGGGAGTCCTCGATCGTGCAGCAGCCACGCGCGCCCGTGCGGAAGGACTGCGGGTTCGCGGAGAGGGCGAGGTGGACGCCGGTGACGTCGTGGCCCGCCTCTGCGGCACGGGCGGCGGCGACGGCGGAGTCCACTCCGCCCGACATGGCGGCGAGGACACGAAGGGGGCGCGGGGGCGGGGTCTGAGTCATAGCCCTACCAGAGTACGGGGCGCCGGGAACCACGGTCGCGGTAGTAAGCGTTCTGGGTGGCATGGGGAGCGAGACGAGCGGGTCGGGCAGGCGGGTGGGGCGGCGCGCCGTCCTGCTCGGGGGCGGGGTCGCCGTGCTGGGCACGGCCGCACTGGCGAGGGACGAGCTGGCGCGCGCCTGGTGGCGGCTGCCGGGGATGGAGAAGACGCGGGTCGAGGGCGAGCTCGACCACCGGGCGGCCGAGTGGACCTCGGCGGCGCGGGCGAACTGGCGGCGGGCCGACCGGCCGGACGACTACCGGATCGACCGGGTCGTGATCCATGTCGTCCAGGGCAGCTACGCGACCGCCCTGAAGGTCTTCAAGAACCCGGGGCACGGGGCCGCCACGCACTACGTCGTCCGCAAGGACGGGCACGTGGCGCAGATGATCCGGGAGCTCGACGTGGGCTTCCACGCCGGGAACCGCGACATGAACGAGCGGAGCATCGGCATCGAGCACGAGGGCTTCGTCGACCGGCCGCAGGACTTCACGGCGGCGATGTACGCGGGGTCGGCGCGGCTGACGGCCGACATCTGTGCCCGCCACGGGATACCCGTGGACCGGGAGCACATCATCGGGCACGTGGAGGTCGAGGGCACCGACCACACCGACCCCGGTCCGCACTGGGACTGGGACCGCTATCTGAAGCTGGTGCGCGAGGCGTCCAAGAAGCTCGTGTGAGCATCGCGTCCGGGAGGCTCGGGTGAGCGTCCCGGAAGGGACACTCACATGAGGCCGGCCGTCCTCGCCCGTTCCACGGCCGGGCCGATCGCGTCGGCCACCGCCGCGACGTCCTCCTTCGTGGAGGTGTGCCCCAGGGAGAAGCGCAGGGTCCCCCGGGCCAGGTTCGGATCGGCGCCGGTGGCGAGCAGGACGTGGCTCGGCTGGGCGATGCCCGCGGTGCAGGCGGAACCGGTGGAGCAGGCGATCCCGGCCGCGTCGAGCAGCAGCAGCAGGGAGTCGCCCTCGCAGCCGGGGAAGGTGAAGTGGGCGTTGGCCGGGAGCCGCTCGACGGGGTCGCCGCCGAGGATCGCGTCCGGGACGACCGTACGGACGGCGCTCACGAGCTCGTCGCGCAGGGCGCCGACCTCGCGGGCGAACTCCTCGCGCCGTTCCGTGGCGAGCCGGGCGGCGACGGCGAAGGCGGCGACGGCCGGCACGTCGAGGGTGCCGGAGCGGACGTGCCGCTCCTGGCCTCCGCCGTGCAGCACGGGTACGGGGGTGTGCTCGCGGCCCAGGAGCAGGGCGCCGATGCCGTAGGGGCCGCCGATCTTGTGGCCGGACACGGTCATCGCGGCGAGTCCGGAGGCGGCGAAGTCGACCGGGACCTGACCGATCGCCTGGACGGCGTCGGCGTGCAGCGGCACGCCGAACTCGGCTGCCACGTCAGCGAGTTCACGGACCGGCATGACCGTGCCGATCTCGTTGTTGGCCCACATGACGGTGGCGAGGGCCACGGATCCGGGGTCCTTGGCGATCGCCTCCCGCAGGGCCTCGGGGTGCACCCTGCCGTACCGGTCCACCGGCAGGTACTCGACGTCCGCGCCCTCGTGGGTGGCGAGCCAGTCGACGGCGTCGAGCACGGCGTGGTGCTCCACCGGGCTGGCCAGGACGCGGGTGCGGCGGGGGTCGGCGTCGCGCCGGGCCCAGTAGAGGCCCTTCACGGCGAGGTTGTCGGCCTCGGTGCCGCCGGAGGTGAAGACGACCTCGCTCGGCCGTGCGCCGAGCGCGGCGGCGAGCGTCTCGCGCCCCTCCTCGACGGTCCGCCGGGCCCGCCGTCCGGGGGCGTGCAGGGAGGAGGCGTTGCCCGTGACGGCGAGCTGGGCGGTGATCGCCTCGATCGCCTCGGGCAGCATGGGCGTGGTCGCGGCGTGGTCGAGGTAAGCCATGGTGGATCGATTCTACGAGCCCGTGGCGGCGGCCCCGGCGGGTGGCCGGTTTACGCCTCCGCGCCGGAGGGAGCCGGGGATCGGAGGGAGCCGAGGGCCGGGAGCCGGGAGCCGGGAGCCGGAGAAGGCCGGGGGCCGGGAACCGCTGTCCGCGCCGGGTCCGGGCGCCTCTGGCCCGAGTCACCCCCGCCGGGACCGGGACGCACCTCGGGCCGGGGGCCTGACCCCCGCCCGAACCCGGGATACGCCCGGGCCAGGGCGGGGATACGCCCCGGCCGGGGCCGGAAGCCGCCACCCCCGCCGGGCCCGGGGGATGCCTCGGGTCCGACTGCCCGGAGCCAGCGTCCTCGTCGAGCTCGGGATACGCCTCGGGCCCAGGGCCGGAAGCCGCCCCCCTCGGGCCCGGGATACGTCCTCAGGTCCGGGTCCGCCCGGAGCCGCCTCCCCCGTCGGACTCGGCGGGTGTCCGGTCATCCAGGGATTCCGCCGCCCTCGTGTCAGTCGCGCGGTGCGCGGGCCAGCTGGCGGGACTGGGCCACCAGACGGTCGGCGCTGTCCCAGACCTCCGCGTCCTCCTCCAGGAAGCCGCCGGCGAGGTTGCGGGTCGTGATCGAGACCCGCAGCGGGCCGGGGGCCGGGCGGCAGCGGATGTGCGTGGTGAGTTCCACGGTCGGCGTCCAGCCCTTCAGGCCCAGCTCGAAGGAGGTCGGCGGCAGCGCGTCGACCGTGAGCAGGAGGGAGAGGGCGTCGGGCTCGCGGCCGTCCGCGAGCCCGAACCAGGCCCGCATCTCGCCCTTGCCGGAGGGGGCGCCGACGGCCCAGCCGACGCAGGCCGGGTCGAGGCGGAGGTCCAGCCGATCGGCGATGGCGGAGGAGCCGGGGATCCTCGGGGCCGGGTTGTCGGCGGCGCTGAAGCAGTTCTCGATCGGGGCCATCGCCGGGGGCGCCGCGGTGGTGCGGACGTCGTCGGGAAGGGCGTCGAGGTCCCCGTACGAGGCGAGGACGCGGATGCGCTCCACCTCGGTGCCGTCCTCGGCGTACTGGAAGAGGGAGGCCTGTCCCGTGGACAGCGTCCTGCCCGTACGGACGGTCTCCGTCCTGATCACCGCGGGGCCCGGGACGGACGGCGTGAGGTAGTGGGCCGAGATCGTGAACGGGTCGGGGTGCGGGAGGTGCTCGCCGAGGGCACGGCCGAGCAGAGCGAGGAGGTAGCCGCCGTTGACCGCGTGGATGATCGTCCAGCCGGCGGAGAGATCGGCGTCGTAGACGCCGGGCTCGCGGAGGGCGAGGGCGGTGTCGCGGTCGAACTCGCTCGTCCCGGCAGGGGACGCGAGGGGGCTCGTCTCGGTGCTCGTGCTCATGTCTCCGACGGTACCGCAGCTACCTACTGAGCGGTAGCTTTTTCGGGCGCCTCGCGGGCGGAGGACCGCCGGTTCCAGGCGCGGGGCGCGCGCCAGTGGTAGCGCATCGCCAGCAGACGGAGCACGAACGCGGTGACGACGGCGGTGCCGCTGGTGAACGCGTTGAGCGTGTCGAAACGGATGCACAGGACGACCATCACGGACCCGACGATGGCCGGGACGGCGTACAGGTCACGGTCCCAGCGCAGCAGTGACGGCACCTCGTTGGCGAGCACGTCGCGCAGGACACCGCCGCCGACGGCCGTCGCGAGGCCGAGCGCGGCGGAGGAGGTGAGGCCGAGGCCGTAGTCGTACGCCTTCGTCGTCCCGGTCACGCAGAAGAGGCCCAGGCCGGCGGCGTCGAAGACGTTCACGGCGGTCTGGGTGCGCTCGACCTCCGGGTGGAGGAAGAAGACGAGGACCGTCGCGACCAGGGGCATGACGAAGTAGCCGAGATCGGTGAAGGCGGCGGGGGGTACGGCGCCGATCATCAGGTCACGGAAGATACCGCCGCCGAGAGCGGTGACCTCGGCGAGGACGGCGATGCCGAAGACGTCGAAGTTCTTGCGGACGGCGAGGAGGGCGCCGGAGATGGCGAAGACGAAGATGCCGACGAGGTCCAGGGCGTGTTGGACATCGGGGCTGAACAGATCGTGAAGCACTGCCCCATTGTCCCGGCTGTCTCCGGCGGGCAGGCCGGAGGCCCCCGTCGCCGTGCGGCGGCGGGGGCCTCCTGGTGTCGCGGCTCGCCTGAGCCTGTACCTACTTCTTCGGCGCGTCGCCGTCCCCGGCCGGCGTCTCCGCCGGCGCCGAGGCCTCGGTCCCAGCCGCAGCCTCGGTCTCGGTCTCGACCGAAGCCGTAGCCGTAGCCGTAGCCGTAGCTTCGGCCGGAGCCTCAGCCTCCGCCTTCGCCGGAGACTCCACCGGAGACTTCGCGATCTCCACCGACTCCCGCGCCGCCGGAACCGTCAGGGATTCCGCGTTCTCCGGGTGGTGGCACGCCACGCGCTGGCCCGGGCGGAGTTCCAGGAGCGGCGGCTCCTGCGTGCGGCAGACGTCCGTGGCCTTCCAGCAGCGGGTGTTGAAGCGGCAGCCCGGCGGCGGGGCGATCGGGGACGGGACGTCGCCGGTCAGGAGGATGCGGTCGCTCTTGGCGCCCCGGCGGCGCGGATCCGGGATCGGAACCGCGGACATCAGGGCCCGGGTGTACGGGTGCATCGGGTTCTCGTACAGGGACTTGCGGTCCGCGAGCTCCACGATCTTGCCCAGGTACATGACCGCGATGCGGTCCGAGACGTGCCGGATGACCGACAGGTCGTGGGCGATGATCACGTACGTGAGGCCGAGCTCCTGCTGGAGGTCGTCGAGGAGGTTGACCACCTGCGCCTGGATGGAGACGTCCAGGGCGGAGACGGGCTCGTCCGCGACGACCAGCTTCGGCTTGAGGGCCAGCGCGCGGGCGATGCCGATGCGCTGGCGCTGGCCGCCGGAGAACTCGTGCGGGTAGCGGTTGTAGTGCTCGGGGTTGAGGCCCACCAGGCCGAGCAGCCGCTGGACCTCCTTCTTGACGCCGCCCTCGGGCTCCACGCCCTGGAGCTTGAACGGCGCCGAGACGATCGAGCCCACCGTGTGGCGCGGGTTCAGCGAGCCGTACGGGTCCTGGAAGATCATCTGGATGTCCCGGCGGAACGGGCGCATGCCCGAGACGCCGAGGTGCGAGATGTCCTTGCCCTGGAACTCGACCGTGCCGCCGGTCGGTTCGAGGAGCCGGGTGATGAGCCGGCCCATCGTGGACTTGCCGCAGCCAGACTCGCCGACGACGCCGAGGGTCTCACCGGGCAGGACCTCGAAGTCGATCCCGTCGACCGCCTTGACGGCGCCGGTCTGGCGCTGGAGCAGCCCCTTCTTGATGGGGAAGTGCTTCTTCAGGCCGGTGACCTTGAGCAGAGGCTCCATGTTGTCGCTCACAGTTTCGGCGCAATCTCTTCGGTCCAGATGCGGGTCCGCTCCTCCTGCGGCATGTGGCACGCCGAGAAGTGGCGGTCCCCGGCCGGCGTCAGCTCCGGCCGCTGGGTGCGCGTGACGCCGCCCTTGGGGACGTCCGCGTACGGGCAGCGGGGGTTGAAGGCGCAGCCGCTCGGGATGTTGATGAGGCTGGGCGGGTTGCCCTTGACCGGGATGAGCCGCTCGGTCTGCTCGCGGTCGATCCTCGGCATCGAGCCGAGCAGGCCCCAGGTGTAGGGGTGCTGCGGCTCGTAGAAGACGGACTCGGCCGGTCCGCGTTCGACGCAGCGCCCGCCGTACATCACGAGGATGTCGTCGGCGAGCTCGGCGACGACGCCGAGGTCGTGGGTGATGATGACGACCGCGGAGCCGAACTCCTTCTGGAGGTCCCGCATCAGGTCGAGGATCTGGGCCTGGACCGTGACGTCGAGCGCCGTCGTCGGCTCGTCGGCGATGAGCAGCGACGGGTTGTTGACGAGCGACATGGCGATCATGGCGCGCTGGCGCATGCCGCCGGAGAACTCGTGCGGGTAGTTGTCGAACCGCTTGGCGGGCTCGGGGATGCCGACCCGGTCGAGGAGTTCGACGGCCCGCTTGCGCGCCGTCTTCTTGTCGACGTCGTTGTGGACGCGGTACGCCTCCACGATCTGGTTGCCGACCGTGTAGTACGGGTGCATCGCGGACAGCGGGTCCTGGAAGATCATCGCCATCTCGCGGCCGCGCATCCGGCGGACCTCGTCCGGGTCGGCCGAGAGCAGCTCGCGGCCGTTGAGCCAGATCTCGCCGGAGATCTTCGCCTTCTGCCGGCCGTACTGGCCGACCGTGTGCAGGCCCATGATGCCGAGCGAGGTGACCGACTTGCCGGAGCCGGACTCGCCCACGATGCCGAGGGTCTTGCCCTTCTCCAGCTGGAAGCTGAGGCCGTCGACCGACTTGACCAGACCGTCGTCGGTCGGGAAGTGGATCTTCAGGTCACGCACGTCGAGGAAGGCGTCCGAGGGGGCCGACTTCCCGGCGGACTTCCCGGTCGCGACGGGCTCTCCGAGCGCCGCGCCGGTCTTCGTCAGCTTGTCCGTCATGCGAGCCTCACTCGGGGGTCGATCACCGCGTACAGCAGGTCCACCACGAGGTTGGCGACGACGACGCACGCGGCGGTGATGAGCGTGACGGCCAGGATGAGCGGCAGGTCGCGCTCGTTGACGCCTCGGATGGCCAGGGCGCCCAGTCCGTGGAGGCTGAACGCGGTCTCGGTCAGGATCGCGCCGCCGACGAGGGCGCCGAGGTCCATGCCGAAGATGGTCAGGATGGGGGTCATCGTGGAGCGCATGGCGTGCTTGCCGAGCACGACCGACTCCGGCAGGCCCTTGGCCCGGGCCGTGCGGATGTAGTCCTCACCGAGGACCTCCAGCATGGTGGCGCGGGTGAGCCGCGCGTACATCGCCGCGTACAGGAAGGCGAGCGTCACCCAGGGCAGCAGCAGTCCGCCGAACCAGCCACCGAAGGACTCGGAGAGGGGCACGTACGTGGCGTCGACCCAGTCCAGTTGGGTGCGGAAGACCAGCATCGCCAGCATGGCGGTGAAGAAGATGGGGAGCGAGACGCCCGAGAGCGCCGTGATCATCGCCACGCGGTCGATGACCGTGCCCCGCTTGAGCGCGGAGACGACACCCGTGGAGACACCCAGGACCAGCCACAGCACGGCGGCACCGATCACCATGGAGAGGGTGACGGGGAAGGCCTCGACCAGCATCGACCAGACGTCCTGCTCACTGCGGAACGAGTAGCCGAAGCAGGGCGCCGCGCAGTGGATGGTGTCGCCACCACCGGTGTAGTCACGTCCGACGAAGATGCCGGAGACGAAGTGCCAGAACTGCACCAGGAGCGGCTCGTCCAGACCCAGCTTCTGCCGGACGGCCTCGATGGCAGCCGGATCCGCCTGCTTGCCGACGAACATCGCGGCAGGGTCACTGCCGGTCATCTTGGGGATGAGGAAGAAGATGCTGAGCGTCACGAGGGTGACGACGAGCAGCATCGCGACGACTGCGAAGAGCCGTCGGACTATGTATGCAAGCATGCGGTCGGCCGGTCGGGGGGCCGGGGGGCCCCGGGGGGGCCCCCCCCCCCCCCCCCCGCCCCCACCAGCCCCAACGGCCAGGGGGGGGGGGGTGGGGGCGGGGAGAGGGGAGGGGTAAATTAAGGA